>NZ_JASJDK010000090.1 GCF_030065675.1 Mastigocoleus sp. MO_188.B34
TAGCGCTTTAGCGCTAAAGCGCTACTACGAGCCAAATACGAGTATTTTATATTTATTTACATAGTTTACTTTTTTCTTGCCTACTTACTTAGGTTGGGTTAGGCTGTCTCTAACCCAACAAAAACATGGCTAAGCATACTGAACAATCCATACTCTTGGTAACTAATATTACATTATTTGAAAATTAGAACTTCATCGAGTAGTAATAAGATAAATAATTTCAGTAGTTCCCATTAAAATCACATAACAGTGAAAGTCTATGTAGCTACTTTAGGAAGATTAATTAAATAATTTTGACCAAAAAAATTGTAAGTGATACATATATTAGCCTTCAATCTTCTATTTGTCGTGATTTAACCTACTTTTCGCCACTTTAAACCCCAAAGTTTTGCTTTCAAAAATTTACGTGGATCGTTAACATTGAGATAGAATTATTAAGGCTTGTTTACAGAATTAGCAAATTTTTCCGAATTCTGTTATTAAGAGCTGGATCACAATATTAAGTTATATTACCCGCACTTCTGGAATGTTCCTATGACGCTCTCAATTCGTAACGTCGCCATTATTGCCCACGTTGACCACGGCAAAACAACCCTCGTTGATTCTCTACTGAAACAGTCCGGCATTTTCCGTCAAGGGGAAGACGTTCCTGATTGCGTCATGGACTCCAACGACCTCGAAAGAGAACGGGGTATTACTATTCTTTCTAAAAATACAGCAGTTCGCTATCAAGAAACATTAATCAATATTGTTGATACTCCCGGACACGCCGATTTCGGTGGCGAAGTCGAACGGGTACTTGGTATGGTAGATGGCTGTATCCTTATTGTTGATGCTAACGAAGGTCCAATGCCACAAACACGTTTTGTGTTAAAGAAAGCATTGGAAAAAGGACTGCGCCCAATTGTTGTAGTTAACAAAATTGACCGTCCCCAAGCAGACCCCCATGGTGCAGTCGATAAGGTATTAGATTTATTCTTAGAATTAGGTGCTGATGACGATCAGTGCGATTTCCCCTACCTATTTGCTTCTGGTCTTTCCGGTTACGCTAAAAATGACTTGGATGATGAACCCAAGGATATGCAACCCTTATTTGAAGCTGTGTTGCGCCACGTTCCACCCCCAGTAGGTGATGCAGAAAAACCATTACAATTGCAGGTTACAACCCTAGATTACTCAGAATATCTGGGTAGAATCGTAATTGGTAGAATTCACAACGGTGTTATTAAAGCCGGACAACAAGCCGCTTTAGTTAAAGAAGATGGCAAAACTGTCAAAGCCAAAATTAGTAAATTGATGGGCTTTGAAGGTCTCAAACGCGTTGAGATGGAAGAAGCATCCGCAGGAAATCTGGTTGCTGTTGCTGGTTTTGCAGATGCAAACATTGGTGAAACTATCACTTGTCCCAACGAACCCCAGGCTTTACCACTAATTAAAGTCGACGAACCGACATTACAAATGACCTTTTCGGTTAATGACTCGCCCTTTGCTGGTAAAGAAGGTAGTTTTGTTACCTCTCGCCAAATTCGCGATCGCCTAATGCGGGAATTGGAAACTAATGTTGCTTTACGTGTTGAAGAAAGCGACTCTCCCGATAAATTTAAAGTTTCTGGTCGTGGCGAACTTCACTTGGGTATTTTAATTGAAACCATGCGCCGTGAAGGTTATGAGTTTCAAGTATCCCAGCCACAGGTAATTTACCGTGAAGTTAGCGGACAACCTTGCGAACCTTACGAGCTTTTAGTTCTTGACGTTCCTGAAGAAGCTGTAGGTGGTTGTATTGAACGACTCGGACAGCGTAAAGGCGAAATGCAAGACATGCAAATGGGTGGTAACGGACGCTCCCAACTAGAGTTTGTAATTCCCGCTCGTGGCTTAATTGGTTTCCGGGGTGAATTCATGCGTATCACTCGCGGTGACGGTATCATGAACCATAGTTTTCTTGATTATCGTCCGATTATTGGTGAAATTACTACCCGTCGTAATGGCGTTTTAATTGCTTTTGAAGAAGGTGTTGCAACTTTCTACGCTCTGAAAAATGCTGAGGATCGCGGTTCCTTCTTTATTACCCCAGGTACTAAAGTTTACAAAGGAATGATAGTCGGAGAAAATAACCGTCCTCAAGACCTAGATTTGAATGTCTGCAAAACCAAGCAGTTAACAAACCACCGTTCTGCAACTGGAGATGAATTAGTCCAATTGCAAACACCCGTAGAAATGAGCTTGGAAAGAGCATTGGAATACATTGGACCAGACGAATTAGTGGAAATCACTCCCGAGTCAATTCGTTTGCGTAAGATGTCCAAGAAATTGGCGAGACGGTAAAAATACTTAACTCGTAAACATACCTAGGAAAAATTAAGGGTAGAGGTTCAGAATCCCAAACCTTTACCCTTTATCATATTTTCTATTCGCCAAACCGATAATTACTAACTATTTATCAGTGGTAGATGCCATTACAGCCAATTTTTAAAAAACAACGCTTGTAAAACCTGTTTATCTCTGTTTATCTTTGTAGTCTGGCAAACCATTGAAAATGCCCTGGTTAAGCCCGTGGTACGATCTTAACTTCTTTACACAAAAATTACTATTAATTTATGTAAATTCAATATTTTATATTTGGGGACTGGGGATTAGTAAAGTAACTTTGGAAAATATGTGATATCAGAGATGGAATCAGCTTCGAAGGTTTCTGCTCTCAAGCTGCATTTGGGCGAAGTGGTCTTGCAGCATTTTGTGGGTGAAGCGATAGCGACCACCCACTCGTTGTAGAAATAGGCGATTTGTGGAGTAATTGAGAAACTTGGCATAGTTCCAGGGAATGTAGCCGCTAGACCAAAGAACGACACGCAAAACGAAGTGTTTCATAGCTGGTGTTCCAGTTCTGGGTATTCCAATCAATAGTCCAAAAAATAATCCTGACACTAAACTAGTAAATAGTACTTCATTAATCTTTATATCTGTGGAAAATTTTAGATATACAAAGACTAATAATGCTGCGCAAATATAGCCCAAAAAAGATAAAAATAAAGTATTGATAATTGATTGATGAATACCTTGATTAGGGATTTTTTTATTTTCAAATTCAACCCCATCTACCCCAGAAATCAGCCCAATAATCGGCCCAAAAAATAGCCAAAAATATAACCCCCAAATCAGCCCAAAAAATAACCCCCAAATCAGCCCAAAAGCCAGCCCAATAATCAGCCCAGAAATCAGCCCAAAAGCCAGCCCAACAAAAGATTTTTTTCGATTAAATTTCAGAGACTCAATTGTTTGAATATTATCTCCAATCAGTCCAAGAATCAGCCCAGAAACCAGCCCAATAATCAGCCCAGGAATCAGCCCAAGAACTAACCCCGTCCTCACATCTTGCCCATGATTCAGCAGCCAAAAAAGTAACCCCATCAACCCCATCGTCAGCCCAAGAAGCAACCCAATAATCAGCCATTTTGTAGCTACTTTACTAGAGCTTAGTAAAGTAGCAATTAAAATAATTATTTTTTCAATTTTATTTTCTCTTAACTCACCAATAAATACAGAAACTAGCCCAGAGATTAGCCCAGAAACTAGCCCAGAGATTAGCCCAGAAACTAGCCCAAAAAGCAGCACATTAATCAGCACCACAAAAGTTACTTTTATATTAAATTTTAGAGAGTTAATTGTTTGAATCTTATCTCCAGTAAACCTAATATTCAGCATATGAATTATCCAAAAAATAAGACCATTAATCGTCCCAACAATCAGCCCATTAATCACCCCCCAAAATAACCAATAAACCAATAGCAAAATCAGCCATTTTATAACTACTGCACTAAGGCTTGGTAAAGAAGCAATTAAAGTGATTTTTTCAATTTTATTTTCTATTAACTCGCCAATCAACCCATTAATCAGCCCAAAAATCAGCCCAAAAATCAGCCCAAAAATAATCAGTTCAGTAATCAAACCAAAATTAAGGGAATTATTATCAATAAGCCCAGACAGAAGCCCAAAAATCAGTCCTGATATAATCCCCCATACAACCATATTGTAAACAACTCTTTGAACTTTACTTGACAGAAAAGATGGTTGTATTTTTTCAATTAAAAACTCTGTTGTATTTACCTCGGTTAACCGCAGTGCTAACCAACTTAACCAGCGTTGAGTTTTTTCATGCTGAGGCTGTTTGCCCTTATAGGGACGTTTAAGCATTCTACGAATATAAGCTTCAAATAAATAAAAATGACGTTCCTCATAAGTCTTAAACTACTGCCAAGTTTCTATAGATATTTCTTGAGCAGAAAGGACAATGATATTTAATAAAAGTGGTGTTTGAGCTAACTGATTTAAATCTACATCATTATTAATACTGTCCCAGAATTGCAAATTATCTGTATTTGGTAGATACTCATAAACTTGTTGAGGAGTAAAAGGAGATAATTCCAGAGAGTTATTTAATTGCAATAAAGTTGCATGATGTTGATACTCTTCTGTGCGACTACAAACCACCAAAGGATTACTCCAAGTTCCAGGTTTGAGAAATTCATTGATTTTTATGATACACCCTTCTTGGCGTTCTGCTGCTAACTCATCTAAGCCATCTAAAAGGGGTATAATTTCTTGATTCTCTACCCACTGTTTACCAATATCTTTTCGTACCCCATATTTCTCTTTAAGTTGCTCTACTAACCAATCTTTGATATTTTGATTATCTTTTTTCCAAGCTGATAAAGAAAATAATACTGGTATAGGATGGCTAGGATTTTCATTAGCACGTTTGATTAAATCGGAAGCTAACTTGAGAAGCATGGTAGTTTTACCTGAACCAGGCTCACCTAGGATTAATAATCTACCAGCAATATCAGTGAGATCAAAAACTGTAATAATTTCTGTATTCTGTAAAGTAAATTTCGGTTGAAAACCAACCTTTACTTCCATCTCCCAAGGAGATTCAACCTGAGATGGATTTTGTTCTTTATCTAAGACAATATAAACATGATTGTGAAGTGAACTATTGATTCGATTTTCTACTTCTGTATTGACTATTTTTAACAGTTTTTCTTGAACTTTATCGCGTTTTACTAATATTTGTGATTCACCACTAATCTGGCGTGCAGAATTAAAAATAAAATTCAAGGTACTGTTTAAAAAGTTATTATTTCCCTGAATTACCGTATTTTTATCACCCTGAACAACTCGATTTTGATTACCTTGAACTACATTATCCGGTCTGGAAGTATCAGCCTGCTGCTTTTGAGATGAATCATCAGCAGGCTGTTGTGGATCGGATTTATCAGGTGGTAACTGATTCATAAATCAGACTTACAACTTTAATAAGTAAGAACTAGCAGCAGCACCTAACCAACCAGCTATTTTGGTAATTATAGGTTTAGCTTTATTCCAAAGTTTCTGACCAGCATCTACCGTTTTGCTAGTTTTTTCAAGTGTTTGTGCCACACTTTCTAAATTAGCTAGTGCTATGTTCTTTTTCGGATCCTCTTTATCAGTTGCTTTCTTCGCTGCACTTAAATCTTCAACTACTTCTTCTTTAGTCTCTGCTGACAATTCTGCGGTTTTAACCAAAGCTTCAAGTTTTGCTAATAACTTGACAACATCCTCTTTAGTTAACGGTGTGTCAGCATCTAAATCTACTTGATTCTGTTGTGTGACTTGATTATTGTCACCAAGCACACCTTGGTTGTTGTCACCTTGAACGGCACGATTATTATCCCCTTGGACATTATTAACATTACCGCCAACATTACCACCAACTGACAATCCACCAGGATTGTTATTCATATTACTTACCTCTTCTATTTGAGTGTTTGAATAAGAACTAGGGCTTTTTAAAGCCGTATTTACAAAATTTTCTAAACTACGAATTCTGTTATCTTTTTCTGCCATTAAAGTTTGAACTTCTTTCTCTGCCAAAGCTTTGACCTGATTATAAATTTCAAAATATTCTGCACTTAGTTGGGATTTATCAGCTAATGGTGCAGTTTTCGCACGAAGTAAAAATTTATCTTTCCCCCTTTTTTCCATTGCCACAATTTCTAGCTCAGCATCTGGGTTATTCTCTGCTAATTCTTTGAATGAAATTGCGATCGCACGGGGGTCAATACTGGAATTGTGGTAAAGGTCAAGTGTATCAACTAGTGGTTTAATGAAGTCGCTAAATTCCCCATCAGCAAATACTTCTTCTTTATTATTAGGTTTGCGCCAAGGATCGGGGTTTTCTGTAGTAGGGAATCGCATATGTACATATTCACACCTTACTTCGTGAAATCTGGTTTCATTGGTAATGCCCCAATCTTCTATATATGCACCGGTAAGTATAGCCCCTGTAAAGTCGGTTCTATCTAACTGAGTTTGGACTAATTGAGCTCTGGATAAATCCGCGTCTTGTAAACAAGCTTCGCTTAAGTCTGCACCAATAAAACTGACATCTGTTAACAAAGCAGCTTTTAAGTTAATTCCCCGTAAATCCAGACGGTCAAAATTTTTATCTTGTCCTTGTCTGGTGCTGAGTAATTTGCATATCTGAGGATGTTGTAAGTAAGAAGTGCCAGGACGAACGCGATTAAGTAACTTAGTCTTGTTAAAACAAGTACGAATAAGTTTAGCCCCTCGTAAATCTGTACTTTTAAGTTGAGCAGAGGTAAAATTTGCATCCGTTAGATCCGCAGCACGAAAACTCGTTCCACCAATAGCAGCAAAAGCAACTGCAAAATTCCGTACTAAAGTATATTTGTCATTTTCCTTAATTGCTTGGTAAGCAATTAAACTGCTTATTATAGCTCCGACTATTGCTAAGATTACAACTATGGCTCCAGCTACAATTCCAGCTACAGTTATAGTTACAGATCCGGCAAAAGCTCCGGCTTTCAACCCAGCTTTGGCTCCAGCGACAGTTGCGGCTCCAGCAAAAGCTACGGTCCCAACGAAGACTTCGATTATAGTTACGACTCCTGCAAAGGCTCCAAATGCTCCACTTCCGACTACAAGTTTTACAAGTTCGACTTTGGCGAAAGCTGTGGCTCCGGCAAAAGCTATGACTCCGACGAAGACTCTGGCTCCGGCTCCAACTATAGCTATAACTATGACGAAGACAAGACTTGCCTCTATTCCTTGGTTAATAATAACAATATATACAATAATCGTAACAATCAGTGCTACCCAGCCTGTAACTTTGTTCTCAGGACTAGCCGAAAGATTAACTGTGTACATTATTAAAGATTCATTATGCAGGAAAAGAAAAAATGATATTACCGACAAAAACCAAGAAAGCATAAGCAGGATCAATGCCCAACGCTTTTGCAAACCTGCTTTTGCGCCAGTAAAGTTCGCTCCCTGCAATTTCGCACAACTAAAATTTGTGCTACGAATATCTGCATAACTAAAGTCTGCTCCTGAAAGATTTTGACCCTTGAAAGACTGACCCCTAAGATTTACGCGACAGAAATCCCTTTCACCTTCTTTATATCTCCTCAACACCTCACTGGCTTTCATGCCTTTAACCTTCTGCTATGAAGTAAGTTTTGTGTATTATTTCTACCTGCAACACCCCTAATTAATTTAGAAATTTAAATATTTTCTGGATAAATAATACTTGTAATCACTTAAAATTGCTTGTTACGCATATAACAATAATTGAAAAAGTAGCAGTATTTTACCCATCAACCAATAACCATTACTGATTGACAATTGCCAGTTACTAATTCTCATTACCCATTACTAGAAAATTGAACTGCATGGCGAAGTCTCAAAACCTAGCTGTTGTGGCGTTATTTTTGGGTGCTTCTGGTGAATAGGTTTGAGTTACTGCTAGAACTGGGTGAAAACGGATGATAAATCATGCTTGAGCAAGCGGGAATGAAGCTCGGAATCATTACTCATCACAAAATTATAGGTTACGCTAGGTGCTATGAATATATTTAAACCTATAATTAATTGGCTAGAAACCCGTGCTTGCGCTCCCGCCTATAGTGGGATGGTATTAGGAGCGATCGCAATTTGTTTTTTTGCCGCAGCAATTAATACTATGGCTGGCTGGCTCTACGTAATTAGCGCAGTAAGTTTTTCCCTGTTAGCGATCGCAGCGTTTTTACCACCACGTTTTTTGTCAGGAATTTCTGTTGCTCGGTTACCGATCCAAGCAGTAACAGTAGGAGAGGATCTAACAGTAGAATTGGAGATTACTAACTCTACTAAAAAGCCAATAAGATTAATACAAGTAAAAGATATTTTGCCCTATATATTGGGGGAATCTATCGCCCAAGCAGTTGAAATTATTCCACCCCAAGATACTTACCGTTGGCAATATTACTACCGAACTCAGCGAAGAGGTATCTATCGTTGGGAAAATGTGGAGTTCGCAACAGGCGCACCTTTTGGATTGTTTTGGTCGCGTCGTCAGCATAAATGTGCTGCGAGGGCTATTGTTTACCCCACAGTTTTACCTTTAAGTCATTGTCCTTTAGTTGATGAAATCCGTGGAGAAGATTGCAGATTTAACTATCCTCACGGTAGACCCTTCCATACTGCAAGTGAAGGAATAACTCGTTCTTTACGTCCTTACCGTATTGGGGATCCTATGCGTTTAATTCACTGGCGCAGCAGCGCCCGCATGGGCGATCTAAGAGTACGGGAATTAGAATTAGTGACCTCCGGACAAGAGATTATCATAGCTTTAGATAGTGCTGGTAAATGGGAAACTGAGAATTTTGAACAAGCTGTAATTGCAGCAGCATCCATGTATTTTTATGCCCAGAAAAATACAATACAAGTGCAACTGTGGACATCTGAAACAAGTTTAGTTAGGGGCGAACGCCTAGTTTTAGAAACCTTAGCAGCAACTAATCCTTTAGAAGATACTTGCAACCAAGAACTACCAAAACTCCCGTTAATTTGGTTAACTCAAAACCCTCTAACTTTATCTTCTTTACCTGTGGGGAGTCGTTGGCTACTATGGCAACCAGTAAACTCTGGAGAAAAACAAGTAGTATTAAATCGAGATTATCCCGGTATCGCGATCGAGCAAGAGAAAGCACTAAAAACTCAATTGCAACAAAAATTAGATATTGCTCAAATTTAAGCTTGATATAGCAATCCTAAATCATTTGTAAAAATCAATATTGTAGAGACGCGTTAGCGCTTAGCGACAGCGTACCGGATCCGCAGGTAGCGCAGCTATAGGTATTGCGTGACCGCAAGGTCATCATGTCGCGTCTCTACAGAGGTTACTTGTTCACATTCTGAGGTGAAGTAGATAGATAACCAAAATAAACGCCGATATACTCACATATTCAAACATTACAAAATGTTTAAGTGGTGATGAAAATATCGGCATTTAGTTATAGTCTGTAAATGGACTTGCAGTCTATGTGAGTCGAGAAGCCTGCCTGCTATACTTCTTGATTACAGAGACTGCCAGTTTCTTTTAAGTAAATTCAGAAAAGTTGCATATCCTTCAGAAAAACCTGGTGGGTCATTAAGCGCGTACTCAGGAAATTCCTTAAAAGAGCGCCAAGGTTCAGAAGGACTAAGTCGTAAATGTAAAGCCGGCTCGGTGACTCCAGGGGGTCTCCAAGTCATTTGACCGCCATTAGGTATATCAGACATAAATTACACCTCGATATATTTTGTGTCCTATTGTTCCGGATTGTGACAGACTGGTTGAGAAAATTTGTAAGCACTTATACTGATTGACAAAGTATGTCAAAGAATGATCACACTTGAATGTGTTAATGAATGCATTTAACCAGTTATTTGGATTAGCTAAATCTATTAACACAAGAATTTGAACCAGAGTTCACAGATATAGGTTAATTAAGGAAACAATATCTTGAGGGATAATTACGTAACAATTGATATTGAATTGATATTAATTTATTATGATTTCCTCATATTACTAAAATAGCTAATTGGTAACTGCTAACTGATAACTGATAACTGATAACTGTTAACTGATAACCGACACCTGTTAACGGAAACGAAACTTCATCATCAAAGGTAAATGGTCAGATGCTTGTTTAGCTTCAGAAATAATTCCCCATTCCACAACTTCTATAGTTTTGGGAGTGTAAAAGATATAATCTAATTTGGCTATTGGCTTATCTGAAGGGAAAGTCATTGCTTTTTTGTCAGTCAAATTTTCCTGGGGAACTGCTGATTTAAGGTCTGGATTTTTTAATAGTAAATTAATAGTAGGTTGGGGATTATTACCGTTAATGAGGGTACTGTTAAAATCACCAATTAGCAATACTGGATATTTATTAACATATTGAGATAATAATTCTTGAATAAATTCAGTTTGTTTCTGACGAGTAGATGTCTCAAAGGCTTCTAAATGAACATTTATTAATATCACAGAACGACCTTGAATATTGATTTTGGTAATTTGTGCCAATCTGTCAATATAAAAAGCCTTATAAAAAAAAGGTTTATCAGTTACTCTGTCTAAGACAATGCGTTCGTGAGACTCAATTTGATAGCGGCTAAGAATAGCTTGTCCTGATAAAATACGCTTGAAGTGTGCCGAAAATGGGAAATAAGGAAAAGGGACGTAATTTTTATCCCAGTTAATAGCAATTGCAGCTTGGGGAAAATTTAAAGCTTCAGCAATTTTATTTACTTGATGAATGTTAAAGGAACGTTGGGAATTTATATCTATTTCCTGAAAAGCAATTAAATCTGGTTTGGAAGATTTTAAGGCTGTAATCACAGTTTTGAGGTTACTTTCAAAAAGCTCTTTGCTGGTAGCGATCGCTGTATTGTTTGTTAATCCTGATAAGTAACCAATATTGTAAGTAACAACTGTAAAAACATTATCATTGTCACGATCGCTATCAATTACATCTGAGTTTTTATATTTAACAACTTCTGCATATTTTTCTTGAGGATAGCTGCTAGAACTCGCCCAAAAGTAGAATATAACTATGGATCCTAGAATTACTCCGAAGGAAACACCACTAATACCTAGGAGTTTGAATAAAATTTGTTTCATATAACAATCATATGGCGCTATGCGCAAGTCATCATTTATCAATTTCCTAACTTTATTACATAGCGCGATATCTGAGAGATAAAAATTTAGAAGTAAGAGTTTTCAGTAATTCTACGCTCAAATCAAGCTCCAACTATATAGCCGTAAAAATACTTAAGAAAATACTGTCTCATAAGTAATAGATATCAGCAATTTCCGAATTTAGGTTATAGGTGTCATAGGTTATAACTTTCCTAACAGCGTATAAGTAATATCAACAATCTTAAAAGCAAAAACTATGACAAAAAAATTTTTTCTATCATTAATCGCCACAACCTTGATATTTACTGGATTCGCTGGACTGGAAATGCATTTACCACAAACAGTTTTATCAAAAACAGCCAAATCAAAATGGCAAGTATTTACCGGTCCAGATGGTACTTTTCAGGTATTAATGCCAGGAAAACCGGAAAAAATGAATCAAACTCAAAAAACCTTCATGGGAGAAATTAATTTACAAATTTTCTTGGCAAAACCACCCAAACAGCAAGTTGCATATGTAGTTGCTTATAACGATTTCCCCCACAACTACGGTAAAATGGCTAATCCCCAAGAAGTACTTGATAATGCTCAAAAAATGGCTTTGAAGACGACCCAAAGTAAATTGGTTAGCCAACGCAATATACGCAGTTACAACAATCACCCCGGCAAGGAAATTGAATATATTAATAGTGCGGGAAAAGTTACCAGAAACCGGATGTTTTTTGCCCACGGGCGCTTGTACCAAGCAATGGTAATTACAACCAGAAAACAGGAAAAATACCTGCAAAAAAGCATCAGGGGATATTTAAATTCTTTTCAAGTAATCTTCAAAAAATAGCTTAGAAAAGCTGCATTTTTTGAAATTAGCATTATCGATTTTTCCTTTAAGCAAGCACAAAGCGGAAAAATAATTTTTATTCTCCACCCTCGTAGCGTCGACGATAAAGAAGTTCTAATTGTCCGCCATATTCTTGGATCGACGCTATTTGACGTTGGTAAAGACCTCTAAAGGTATTAGCAAATAATAGAGTAAATATTGCTACAATCAAGCCAAAAGCCGTAGATACTAAGGCTTCACTAATACCACCCGTAACCCCTGAGGTTTTTGTTCCCCCAACATCACCAAGATTGAGCGAGGCGAAAGAAGCGATTAACCCTAGTACAGTACCTAAAAGACCTAGTAATGGTGCAAGACTAATTATAGTCTCAAAAATATTTTGAAAGCGTTTAAGTAAAGGAATTTCTGCTTGCGCTTCGCTTTCCAGTGCTAAACGAAATTCTTCTGGGTTGGGTTGTTCTAATTCTAAAGCAGCAAGAAAAATTCGGGAAATAGGTAAATCAGTATTTTTTCTAAGTTTGTCAATTGCACCTACAACATTATTTTGGCGGTAAAGGCTTAAGACTTCTCGTACTACTAGTCTTTGACGCCGATTAATTTTCACCCAGAAACTAATACGTTCAATAATTAGCATCACTGCTAAAATTGAGAACCCCAAAAGGGGTATCATCACAACACCACCAGCTGTAAATAGATTTTGGGCAAACAAAGCTTGAGTTCCCATTGTGATTTTCTCACACCACTAAATTTGTCAGCTTACCAGTTTTACAACAATAAAATAAAACTTTTTAGTATAATTTGCATCATCTGTCTCAGCAAGAATTTAGGATTATTTTTGCCATACTCATATGTTGTCATTTACCTGAGATCGCTTCTTCCTATTTATTACCTTTCCCTGTTATCTCCTTATTGAAGAGAGAAAGTACAGTTAATTAATCAGACGTAAGTAGAGACGCACTATAGTACGTCTCTAGCACTAAATTTGAACTGAATAACGAAAATAATGAAGGTAGAAGATATAGCATTTACCACAATTGGCTGGGAAAATATTCTTCAATTCCCAATTCCCTCTTCCCTATTTCTACCAAACGACATCTGTTGCTATATCTATTAAGTAATTAAGCAATTGTTATTTCTGAGGATAGATAGACATTTTGAATGAGATGAAAAAGTTTAACCCCTTCTTCAAAAGGACGTTGGAAGGTTTTACGTCCGGAAATTAATCCAGTTCCACCAGCACGTTTGTTAATGATTGCGGTGCGAACAGCATCTGCAAAATCATTCTTACCGGATGCACCACCAGAACTAATTAAACCTGCACGTCCGCAATAACAATTCAGAACTTGATAGCGAGTTAAGTCAATAGGGTGATCTGTTGTCAGTTCAGAATAAACTTTGTCATGGGTTTTACCGTAGCTTTTACCGATCGCTTTTGCTACTGCAGCATAACCATTATTATTTTGAGGTAATTTTTGTTTGATAATATCAGCTTCAATGGTCACACCCAAATGATTTGCTTGGGAGGTTAAATCCGCAGCAAGGTGATAATCTTTATCTTGTTTGAAAGCACTATTACGTAGATAACACCACAAAATAGTTACCATACCCAATTCGTGAGCGCGTTTAAAAGCTCGGCTAACTTCTTGAATCTGGCGGGTTGAGTTTTCCGAACCAAAATAAATTGTTGCACCTACTGCTGTTGCACCCAAATTCCAAGCCTGTTCCACATCAGCAAACATTACTTGGTCGAATTGGTTAGGAACGCTTAGAAGTTCATTGTGGTTAATTTTGACGATGAAAGGAATTTTATGAGCATATTTACGGGAAACAATACCCAATACTCCCAATGTCGTTGCAACAGCATTACAGCCCCCTTCAATTGCAAGCTTAATAATATTTTCGGGGTCAAAATAAATTGGGTTCGGAGCAAATGAGGCGCTACCTGAGTGTTCGATACCTTGGTCAACAGGCAGAATAGAGAGATAGCCAGTATTTGCTAAACGACCAGTAGAATAAAGTTGTTGCAGACTGCGTAAAACCTGTGGATTGCGATCGCTATTTACCCAAATCCGATCTACAAAGTCGGAGCCTGGTAGATGTAGCAAATCTTTAGAAACTTTCGCCTTATAGGTCAGTAAATCTTTTGCTTCTTTGTCTAGTAGCGACTCGAGAGACCCGGGTGAAGGTAAGGTGCTAGTCATAGCATTCTCCTCAAAACTTCTGTCTTTTTAGGTTGAACATGCTTAGCCTAACGTATACATATCCTTTAGTTAGAAGATAACTATTTTTTCTTTATTTAATCGTATAAATGCTTATTTGAGTCTTGGACAACAAATTCAAGATCATTTCTCATAAACTCTATTTGCATAATCAAAGATAAAAAGATGTAACAATAACGGGCTAATAATACTAGCTTAATTGTTTAAATTCATACTTCAAATCAAGAAGTGAAGATAATTTTTACTGATATTTATTTTATTGAAAAAAATGAAATAAACACTAGATGTATTTTTTATATCACTGCAATTTATTTAAAAAGATTTATCTCTAGCCTTCGCCAATCATGGGTTTGTAATTTAAGTTAAGTAGGCAAGAAGAAAGTAAGCTATGTAAATAAATATAAAATACTCGTATTTGGCTCGTAGTAGAGCTTTAGCGCTAAAGCGCTATTACAAACAAGTTATGATTTTTCTTACTAACCTACTTAAAAGATTGCGATCAAAGCTTTATATTAAATTTAAAAACATAACCCAGTAAATAATGAGAGTATAGATTTCTGATTTCTTGACTCCGAACAAATGACTATTCAAATTAACGAGGCACTTGTTACTATAGCCACAATCAAGCTTGAGAGAATTATTGACTTTTACACTCAAATATTGGGACAACAACCAAAAATTTACATCCCTAAAGTCTATGCCAAGTTCCAAGTTCCTGGTGTAAATTTGGGTATTTTCAGACCAAAAGATGTACACCTATCGGAATTTAATAATGCAGCAAAAGGTAAAATAAGTTTATGCTTGGAAGTCAGCAATCTAGAAAATGCTATTTCTCGATTTACAGCATTAGGTTATCCCCCACCAGGAGAAATTATTACGGCTTCCCACGGTAGAGAAATTTACGCTTACGACCCTGATGGTAACCGCATCATTTTACATCAATCAATTGAAAATCCCAGTACTGAAAATGGTTCAATCCCAGCACCAGCCCAAGGTACAATTCGGCATGGTCACTCTAAAGAATTGGAGTCCTGACCGAGAGATTTCAAGATGTACAACCTTGTCTAAGCCTTATGGAGTATAAGCTTTACTCAAAATCTGTATGAGTTCAGTGGTTCTTAACTTATCGATTTATTTGTTAACAGCTTATATTTATCTATTATTAATTATTCTACATTCTCGGTATCTTGGCAAAATTGCATTTTCCCGAAATCTCTTGAATATTTCTCAATCTTCCATTCCCATCAAACATCCCATTAAATGCAAGTAAAATGGCTATTACTCAACACTATAAATTAAATTTGATTCAGTGGTATCCCGGACATATTGCGAAAGCAGAAAAAGCACTGAAAGAACAACTAAAACTAGTAGATGTGGTATTAGAAGTTAGAGATGCTCGCATTCCTCTAGCCACACACCATCCAATGGTGGATGAATGGGTCGGTAACAAAACAAAAGTTTTGGTGATGAATCGGGTAGATATGATTTCTCCCACTGTAAAACAAATTTGGACAGACTGGTTTAAGCAACAAGGAGAAAGAGCACTATTCACCAATGCTCAACAAGGGAAAGGTGTAACAGCAATATCCAAAGCAGCTCAAGCCGCAGGGACTCAAATTAATCAGAAAAGACATCAACGGGGAATGTTACCACGTCCGGTACGGGCGGTAGTTATTGGTTTTCCTAATGTCGGTAAATCAGCTTTAATTAATCGATTGGTAAAGCGACGAGTTGTGGAAAGTGCAGCTCGTCCTGGAGTTACCAGACAACTTAGATGGGTACGAATTTCTAAAGAATTAGAATTACTTGATGCTCCTGGGGTAATTCCCATTAAGTTAGAAGACCAAGAAGCAGCACTGAAGTTAGCTATCTGTGATGATATTGGTGAAGCATCCTATGATAACCAGTTAGTAGCAGCAGGATTTATAGATATAGTAAATTACCTCATGGCTACAGTAAACACTGAGACGACAGAGGATGGAACCGTAGCAAATATCTTACCAGCACAAGTGTTGATGTCTCGTTATGAAATCGATCCAAGCGATTTTACTGGAGACGAATTTTTGCACGCTTTAGCTAAAAATCGATATCAAGGAGATGTGGAACGTGCTGCTAGAAAAATTTTAACTGATTTTCGCAGAGGTTCATTGGGTCAAATTCCCTTGGATTTACCACTAGACTTGGGTTTAAGTTAAACAGATGAATTCCTAACTGCTGACTTCTGTACAGATGTGACATATTGCGTCTTTACGACTCCTGACTCCTGACTCCTGACTCCTGACTTCAATCGCTAATACCAATCCCCAGTTTTGTAAGATAAACATCTTGTGGAACAGGGCCGCTGTATATAAAATATTTCTGAGAATAAAAAACTACCCTTAACCAAATCAGATTTGATATAAATTTGGTTGTTCTGGGTTCAAAATCGACGTATATAGGTCATATGCTTCATTTCTAAAAATATCATTAATGTTATTTTTAGCAAATGCTTCATGCAACACCACAAATTAAATATATTCTCCTCACCACTTATTGACAAAAAAGTATCAAAATAACCTTATTTTGATACCTAGTTTTTTAGTCAATAAATATCGTATCTGGACTTGGGAATAATGGGACAAGGTTTTTTTCAGATTGGCTTCACGTTATTAATACTGATTATAATTTCTCCAAGATTAGGAAACTACATAGCCCGGGTATTCCTTGGAGAAAAAACCCTACTTCATAATATTATCATTCCTTTAGAGAAAAAAATAATTTATAAATTAGTTGGTGTAAAAGAAGAAGAAAATATGAAAGGTTTGCAGTATGCAAGGGCAGCAATTATTACTAATTTGCTCGTGGGTACTGCGGTTTATTTTCTCATTACTTATCAAGTCGATTTACCTTTAAACCCGAACCAATTTGGTGCTCCTAATTGGGACTTAACATTACATACTACTATTTCCTTTTTAACTAATACCGGTCAACAACATTATGCTGGAGAAAAAACCTTAAGCTATTTTAGTCAAACCGCAGGAGTAGGGTTTCTCATGTTTACCTCCTGTGGGACAAGCTTAGCTGTGGGGATCGCCTTTATTCGCGGTATAACAGGTAGACCTCTAGGAAATTTTTATGTTGATATTATCCGGGCGATTACACGTATTTTTTTGCCAATATCTATTGTGGGAGCGATCGCCTTATTAATCTTAGGAGTACCCCAAACTCTCGCAGGTACTATTGAAGTTAGAACTTTAGAAGGTATTAGACAGTATATTGCTAGAGGTCCGGTAGCATCTTTTGAAATTATTAAAGTTTTGGGAAACAGTGGGGGTGGTTTTTTTAGTGTTAATTCAGCCCATCCCTTTGAAAATCCTAATGGTGCTTCTAACTTAATTGAAGTTATCGCCATGCTAGCAATTCCAACAGCATTAATTCACAGCTATGGTATCTTTAGCAACAACCGCAAACAGTCTTGGCTGTTATTTTGGATGGTGTTTGCAATCTTTACAATTTTAGTTGGAATTACAGCTGTAGGAGAATTACAAGGAAATCCAATTATTAATGCGCAATTAAGATTAGAACAACCTAATTTGGAAGGTAAAGAACTGAGATTTGGTTGGGCACAAACTGCACTATGGACAGTCACAACTGCTGCGACAATGTCTGGTGCAGTTAATGGGATGCATGATTCTTTAATGCCAACAGGTATTTTTGTTAACCTTTCAAGTATGTTTGTGCAAATTATTTGGGGCAAACAAGGAACTGGGATTGTTTATTTAGTAATTTTTGAAATTTTAACTGTATTTGTAGCAGGATTATTAGTTGGAAAAAATACCCAATTTTTGGGCAAACAAATTGGTAGAAAAGAAGTCTTACTTTGTAGCTTAATTCTTCTCATCCATCCCTTCATAATTTTATTACCTACGGCAATAACTTTAGCTTTCCCTCAAACATTATGGGGTGTAGATAATATTAGATTTCATAATATATCCCAAGTAATTTATGAGTTTACATCAGCTGCAACGAATAATGGGTCTGGTTTAGAAAGTTTAAAAGATAATACTCTGTGGTGGAATTTAAGCACCGCTGCAAGCATCCTAATTAGTCGTTATGTGCCTACAATAGCGATTCTTTTGCTAGCAGATATTATGCTGCGTAAACCTATAATTCCAGAGAGATCTAATAAATTAAAACTGAATAATTCTGTATTGACAAGTATTAGTATCACATTAATTTTCATTTTAGGATTTTTGAGTTTTTTCCCATTTCTTGCTTTAGGTCCTATTGCAGAAAATTTTAAAATTGCTGCAGGACTAAAATGAATTTATATCTTGATTTGTAATATTAAAGGTGTAATTAGTGATTGTGAGTTTTAATTTATAACTTGCCATGTGTTGTAACTTGCAATGTGTGATTATGTATGTTTCTGTTTTTGATTTATGACGTCTCTCATTGTAAGTTTTTGACTTCTAAGTTTTTTGAACTATAAGTTTTTGATTTATAAGTTTTTGATTTATTACTTCTAAATCGGATTTATAAGTATTAAATTTATATCTATGTCTTGTAATATTCATCAATAATTTGTTATGAAAATTTGATAAATCACCAATTACCAACAACCAATTACCAGTTATTTATTTGATATTTTTATTACACCAAATCAAAATCAATAGTTAACCACCATTAGATAATGCAATCGGCAAACCCCCCTACACCCAAACGTTCGCGTTCTCGAACCCGCGATCGCCGCACGCGATCGCAACGGGAAATAAAAATTAGCAAACTGTTGTATCTACGAGCATTCAAATATGCTTTTTTGAAACTTAATCCTCACCATCTGAGTAAAAACCCCATATTATTTGTGGTTGCGATTGGAACAATCGTTACTTCAGCGTTGGCAATTAAGCCTAATATATTTGGTGAATTATCCAACGATAATCCTCGTGTATTTAACATTTCCATCGCGGTAGCATTATTTTGTATCCTTTGGTTTAGCAATTTTGCAGAAGCATTAGCAGAAAGTAGGGGAAAGGCTTTAGCAAATATTTTGCGCTCCACCAAAACAAAAACCACCGCCAAAAAATTATTTCCAGACGGTTCAATTGTTGAAGTTGATTCTGAAGAACTGCAACGGGGCGATACGATTTACGCAGTCGCGGGAGATATAATTCCTGCAGATGGAGAAGTGACAATGGGTGTCGCTAGCGTTGATGAATCCATCGTAACAGGGGAATCTGCACCAGTTCTTAAGGAATCTGGATCTGATGTTGGGAGTTCTGTTACTGGTGGTACCAGAATTATTTCCGACGAACTGATAATTAGAGTAACTGCACCTCCGGGTCGTGGTTTTATTAATCGGATAATTGCTAATGTTGAAGGTAAAAAACGTAAAAAAACAGCCAATGAAATTACGATAACCGCATTATTAGTATTTTTAAGCTTATTATTTACTCTGGTAGTCGTCACCTTAACCACGATTGCTTACTACCTGCAAAATCCCATTGATACCCCAGCATTTATAGCTTTATTAATTGTATTCATTCCCACGACTATAGCTGGAATGCTCAGCACCATTGGGATTTCTGGGATGGATAAAGCCGCACGACTCAACGTAATTGCAACTTCTGGAAAAATCATCGAGACTTGCTCGGATATCGATGTCTTAGTACTTGATAAAACAGGTACTATTACTTTAGGTAATCGCCTGGCTGAATCTTTTATTCCAGTAAATAATCATTCCCTGGAAGAATTAGCTCATGTTTCCTTAGCAGCAAGCGTGTTTGACGATACTCCTGAAGGTAAATCTATCGTCCGATTAGCAGAAAGATTAGGTGCAAGGGTAGATTTTGAGCGTGGAGCAGCTCAAGCTATACCATTTTCTCCAATTACTAGGATAAGCGGTACTAACCTTCCTAGTGGTCGTCAACTGCGTAAAGGAGCAGTCTCAGCAATCGAAGAATTTGTTTGTAATGAAGGTGGACAAGTAACTCCGGATGTAGGTACAGCCTTTGAGCATGTAGCGAAGCAAGGAGGTACACCTCTAGCAGTTGCAGTAGATGACGAAATCTTCGGTGTAATTTATTTACGAGATATCATCAAACCCGGAATTCGCGATCGCTTTGCTCGATTGCGTAAAATGGGTGTGCGTACCTTAATGCTTACAGGTGATAACAATCTTACAGCTGCAGTAATTGCGAGGGAAGCAGGGGTAGAAAACTTTATTGCTGATGCAACCCCAGAAGTTAAGAACACAGTTATTCGTCTCGAACAAGCAGAGGGTAACAGGGTTGCAATGACTGGAAATGGCGCAAATGATGCTTCAGCACTAGCGCAAGCAAATGTAGGTATTGCAATGAATACCGGTACTCAAGCTGCAAGAGAAGCAGCAAGTATCGTAGATTTAGATTCCGACCCCACCAAATTAATAGATATTATTCAAATTAGTCAGCAATTAATCATGACCCGTGGGGCAGTAACTATATTTACAATTGCCAATAAAATTGGTGAATACTTTGCTATTATCCCGTTACTAATTCCCAATGCTAAATTAGAGAGCCTTAATATTCTTGGTTTAAGTAATCTGAAGTCAGCAATACTTTCAATTCTGGTTTATAAAGCTTTAATAATTCCAATTTTAATTCCTTTTGCATTGATAGGTATTAGAACGACAAATCTATCACCGAACAGGATGGTACAGCGTAATATTTTAATTTATGGAATTAGTGGAATAGTAATACCATTGATTCTGATCAAAATAATTGATATTGGAATAACTTCAGTAGGATTATTTTAATTAAATTCAGCAGGGTTATTTTAAATATTGAATATTTAAACTAAATACTTAAAAATAAATGCTAAAAATTTTTTGAAAAATAAGTAGTAATAATTGAACTACCAATCCCTAATCTCCAATCCCCAGTCGCCAGAGGCTACGCCGACGCCGTAGGCTCTATGCCGCAAGGCGGCACGCAGTGCTATCCCCAATCCCCATGTTCAAAGATATCTTTAAAGCAATTCGTATAACTATAGTTCTTTGGTTAGTCACAGCATTTATCTATCCTTTATTCATACTTGTGATAGGTCAAGTTTTCTTTCCAGAACAGGCAAATGGTAACATCAAACAAAATATTCATGGAGAAAATTACGGTTCGACTTTAATCGGACAAAAATTTGTGTCAGAAAAATATTTTCAGGGAAGACCAAGTGCAGTCCGTTACAGTATCGGTAGAAGAGGTAGACCTACAGGAGTCTCTGGAGCCAGTAACTTAGCTCCTAGCGATCCAAATTTACAGCAACGAGTATTAGAAGAAGCTGAATTACTCAGAGAAGAAAATATTCCACCCCTTGCAGAATTGATATATGCTTCCGGTTCTGGGTTAGACCCTCACATTTCCCTAGAAGCTGCACAAGCACAAATAGATCGAGTTGCATCTGCAAGAAATTTACAGGAACAGGAAAAACGCGAAATAGAAAAGTCAATTAGAGAATATACAGATGGAAGATTTTTGGGGATTTTTGGCGAACCAGGGGTAAATATTCTCCAGCTAAACTATGAACTAGATCTAAAAGATGTAAATCGCAACTAGAAATAATTACAAATTATTTTAAAATCTCAAGTAATTATAAAGTTCAAATAATTACAGCATATTTCAGATAAATGAGGTACATGGAAAAATCCAAAACCCTGTAGAGACGAGACAGAGGCTACGCCGACCTACTTAAAGTTCAAATAATTCTACAATATCGTTCTAAAATCATTTCATTTATCTCAACTTTAATCTTTATGACTCGTGTAGTTGGTTTGATAAGCGGTACGTCAGTAGATGGTATTGACGCCGTTCTAGTAGACATTCATGGTCAAGATTTAGAAATCAAAATTGATTTAGTTGCAGGAGCTACATACCCTTATCCAAAAAAACTGAGAGAACGTATTTTAGAAATTTGTGTTGGTGCCAGGATTTCCATGGCAGAACTAGCACAATTAGATGATGCGATCGCATGTGCTTTTGCTGAAGCTGCGAATAGAATTCAAGTTGGTCATGAAAAGGCTACTTTAATTGGTTCTCACGGTCAAACTATCTATCATCAACCACCAGAAAGAATTGAAAGGGAAAAAATCAACTCTAAATCTCCCATCGGTTACAGTTTGCAAATAGGTCGGGGTGCTGTAATTGCTAATTTAACTAATACCAAAACTATCAATAACTTTCGAGTCGCGGATATAGCTGTTGGTGGTCATGGTGCACCCCTGGTTCCCCGTGTGGATCTAGCTTTGTTCGGCGATCCCCAAATTAGTAGTTGTATTCAAAATATTGGCGGAATTGCTAACCTTGCTTATATTCCCGCATTTCAAGGCAATTATTTAGATCAAGTTTGTGGTTGGGATACAGGACCAGGTAACAGTCTTTTAGATTTAGCAGTAGAGCATTTAACAGATGGTGCTAAAACTTATGATGAGAATGGTGCATGGGGAGCAAGTGGAACTCCCTGTCAAGCTTTAGTTGAAAAATGGTTACAGCACGAATATTTTCATTTAGCGCCACCTAAGTCTACCGGAAAAGAATTATTTGGCAAAGATTATCTGCAGCAATGCTTGCAAGATGCTTCCAAGTACCAACTTAGTCCAGAAGATATCTTAGCAACTCTAACAGAACTAACGGCAAGTTCTATAGTTCATAGCTATCGTACTTTTCTACCACAAATGCCCCAAAGAGTACTTTTATGTGGGGGTGGTAATCGTAATCTTTACTTAAAACAACGTTTGCAGGAATTACTAACACCAATACCTGTTCTTACTACAGATGAAGTTGGGATTAGTGCCGATTTTAAAGAAGCGATCGCATTTGCAGTATTAGCTTATTGGCGGGAGTCAGGTGCTCCCGGTAATCTACCCTCTGCAACAGGTGCAAGCCACGAAGTTCTGTTAGGTGAAATCCATCAACCACGCATTCAAGAATTAGCTACCAGTGCGTGAATGAAATAAATTCCCTGTTCCTTAACTTTTTTTAGCGAAAGCTACGCGAACAACAAAACCCATTTAAATTTTTCTAAGTCTAAAATTTTCAAGTCTCAAATTTTCAGGTTCAAGATTTTTAGGTTCAAGATTTTAAAGTTTAAGATTTTAAAGTTTAAGATTTTGGGAATAATAGCATAATCTAGGTGCATTGAGGATTATCAAGGGTGGGTCATACTTTTTTACTACAGCCAGGACGCTGGAAAATTCAAGGAAGTTGGTTGGAACGTAATAAAATGCCAATTTCTGTAAAGGGTATGACCCTAGTCGCTTGGAATCGAGATAACTGGTTTACCATGGCGACGAAATTGGTATTTCCAGGTAGCGACCGCACAGAGATTGCTATGCAATACAAGGGACGAATGGACGATGGCGAACGTCAATATAGTTTTTTACTGCACCATAATTTATTAGGACAAATAGAAGGTGAAGGCTGGATCGGTTTGAGTAGCATCGTTCAACGATACTGGGTATTGGGAGATAAACAACGTCGCAGTGGATTTGAAACTTTACACCGACTGGATAATGCTAGTTATTCCCTTACCAGTGGTATTATGTCCGGTCATTTTTTAAGCAGCACTATGGAAGCGAGCTTAGAAAAATTAACTACTAAAAGTTAACAAATTATTTCTAGCAATTAGGGTAAGAAGCACTTAACTGAATAAATTGAATAATGAATAAACTTGAGAAACTGCAAGAAATAAGTTTCTTTCACCTCAAAATCTATACAAAGCATCAATTATCTATATTATTCTGACTCCTGACTCCTGACTCCTTACCTCTACAAACATTTTTATATTTTTTCTACTCCCCAAGTTAATCAAATATCTTCAAAATGGGAAAAATAAATATACACACGATTTTAAGATATTTGGAAAGTTATAAATAAAACTCTAGTACTTATCAGATTTATCTCAAAATTTCCCGAGAAATAAGTTAACTATCCTTAGTCAAAATCTAGCAACCTGTCTTTAAGGTAGATTTGAATTTCATATTTTTTAGGTCATATTTTTTAGGTCATATTTTTTAGGGTCATATTTTTTAATTGGAGTCGAATTTTTTATGTCAGACCCGAACATTGGTCGCTTACTCGCTAAACGCTATCAAATTCAAAAGTTAATTGGTACCGGAGCAATGGGTCGAGTTTATCGTGCTAAGGATATTTTATTGGGAGGCGTACCGGTTGCTGTCAAATTCTTAGCGCTTTCAATGCAAAACCAACAAATGCGCATGAAAGAACGCTTTGAGCGGGAAGCTAAAACCTGTGCATTACTAGGACAAAGAAGCATCCATGTTGTGAGAGTAATGGATTATGGGGTCGATGAGAATGATATTCCATTTTATGTGATGGAATATCTCAAGGGTAAAAGCCTCAGCCAAATTATTCGTCACGAAACCCTGAGTTTAAAAAGATTTTTGAATATAGCGCATCAAATCTGTTTGGGTTTGGGGTCTGCACATGATGGTATCACCATTGATGATGTAGTCTGCCCTATTATTCACCGCGACATCAAGCCTAGTAATATTTTTATTCTTCAAGATCCGAGTTTTGGAGAATTAGTCAAAATACTAGATTTTGGAATTGCCAAGTTACTCCAATCTAACACCGAAAATACAAACTATTATTTGGGAACCTTAGCTTATTCTTCACCAGAACAAATGGAGGGAAAAGAACTAAATAACCGATCTGACATTTATAGTTTGGGGGTGATGATGTTTGAAATGCTCACCGGTAGAATGCCAATTCAAACAAAAACTCACTCTTTTGGAGCATGGTATAAAGCTCATCGCGAACAGAAACCACGTTCCTTTACAGACATTAGCTCTACGATTCCATTACCTTCATCATTAGAAACTCTAATAATGGATTGTTTGGGTAAATCGCCATGCGATCGCCCTCAAAATATTACTGAAATTATTGAAACCTTAGGAAAACTGGAAACATCAGAAAAAACCAATAATTCCTTACAACACTTTGCTTTAGAACAAAGCTTCCTTAAAGAGGAAGATATACCACAAGCAACAACCTTAAAAGCAGAACTCACGCAACCAACTCATTCCACAGATTCAGAGCTTCCTCCATCTGTAATTAAAGATGAAATTACTCGTAGCTGTTTTTGGTCTGCAAATAAACCTATTGCTAATATTGTTTTTCCCCAAGCAATCAAAGTAAACAGCGAGCTATTACCTGCATTGTGGGCAATGTTACCTATCCTAGAAATTCGCAAGTTTTTCGTTTGTAGTCGCTACAATCAATTTATCTTCATAACCGACCCTCACCCAATGCTGCTGTGGATTTCCGCTATTTATAACCAAAAACATGGTGCTAAATGGTTAAATTGCTATCTCGACCTCAAAACTAAATTTGGTCGAGAAACTACTCGTCTTTTAGGGGAAACTGGTTACTATCAAATATTATTGTTTGCGAAGGAAGCTCCTCAACCCGTCCATCTGATACTCAATTCGAGTATCGCTTCAGTTCAAACTGTTCGCTTACAAGAATGGGTCAAGCTCGGTTATTCTCTCACTTCAAGAGGAAATCCGCAGATGAGCAAAAAATTACTGCAAAATGAATATGAAAAAATAAAACCCCAAATCCTTGAAAAATTAACAGGAAGCGATACAAAGTCAGGGTTAGATATAAACAGATAAAATAAGCAAATAGAAGCAATTTTTATATAAATTAAGTATTTCTGCCCAGAAAATTGATTAACATTCAACAGAAGTTAAGTATTGTAAAAAAATATATTTTTTGTTCCCATATCGGGATATAAATTATCAAGGATAACAAAAATAAAAATAAAGTAACACAGTAAAATAAAATATCAGTTTTAACTGTAAAGTTAATATAAAGATGTTACGGGTTTAATGTTTACTGTGGAGCTTATCTGAACTACAAACTTGGTATCGATGAAAAAACTTAAGTGAGTATTTTCCTGACTACACTCAAAATATTAGCTTTATTTAATGTTGAGAAACTTAGCGATAAACCTAGTATTTAAGTCGGAGAAAGCCGTAATTGGTAATTTACTCTTAATTATGTGCTCATAGTCTGTTATCGTGTTGACAAATAATAGTCATCATTCAGTCAAAATATTTGTTATCTGTAGGTCAAATTAAGTATTATTTGACCGTTATAACTGTTGGGCATGAATAAGTGTTTCGCGATATGTAGTTGTTTGAAATCAGAGCAGTTGTAATTCATAGTTATTTGAATTCACATCATTCTAAGCTTACAAAAGATTAAGCTGGAAAATCATATCAGTTTAAAAGTCAAAGTAGTTTAACAGTTACAACGGTTCGAGCGTGATTACAGTTTGTCAAATTAACAAGTTTAAGATCGGTATATAAAAGTCAATCCTTAAAGTTGACGCCCCGACAACCCCAGCTCCTTTCCCTAGCCGGAACAGAGCAAGAGAGGGAGGTCGTCCACTCTGTCACAAAAGTGGAACTTTACATCCAAGAAGAATTAGAATCTAAACCCCATTGATGTTTAATTAATTCTTTGTAAGTAGCCTCCCTCACTACCATTTGTTCGTAAAGTTTGACTAAGAAGTCTTTAGCTTGCTCGTGACTCATATGTTCTACTTGAGTCGCAAAAGAATGTATACTGAATTGCTGTTCTAAAGTTAATTCGTTTGGTTGGTTCATTGTAAACTTCTCCATTAATTGATTAAAGTTAATTGGCAGTAATTCACCTCAAACTCTAAGGCGGTAAAACAGAAATAGCCTTTTGTCTTACATTGTTGTCTTATATTGTACTTGGCTTGTGTTAACAAAGATAACAAATGTTTGACAGGAAAACCGTACTTAAGTAAGGGGAATACTAGTAAGCATTAATCTGAATCTAAGGCTTACTAAATATTTAATTCAAGTTCACCGAGATCGTTTTCGTTCAAGGTGAATAATTCTTAGTGAAACAGGTAGAACTTATTTGACCTTTGGAAATGAAAATTTCAAACTAAAAGGTGAAAAATTAGGATTTTTGCTTCTTCTAGTTGTCATTTTTATTTTCAAGGGTAATTTACTATCCAAGCTCTATGCTGGGGAAAACTCTACTTTCTTAGTCAGTCGTGAATTATATGCCTCATAATTTACAAGCTGCAAGATTAAAAACAACAAGGTGAGAAAATTACCTCTGTACTAACCTACAGAGGTTTAATGTATATGTATCAAGTTGTAAATGATAAAAATGCTCAGAGCGAACAAAACGCTAAGTATATTTACTAAAAAAGAAATTTAAAAAACACATTATCCCTGTATACAAGACGATGTATATGTCTACAAAGTCCTAGGAACAATCAGCTTTACCTACAATAAACACAGGAAAACCTTAAAAGTAGGAAGCTAAATAAATATCTTTTGTTGGGAGAGGAAAGATAAATATTAAATATGGTTTTAAATATAAAGTTTTAAATATTTAATAAATATTCGCAAATAAAAATCATTATGTTCACTTGATTTAATTTTCTAAAGCAGCATTTTCTCCATATTCATTGGGCTATTAAAATGTTTTAGAAGATTTGTTCGACTTCTGTAAAGCCTGACAGCGCAGGAAAAGGCGTCAGGCTGCTTTATTTGCAACGCCTCTTAAAGCGCAATATTTTGTGCCAGTTTTGTTCTAACGGCTGATAATTCCTTAGTTCACAACATAGATCGATATCAATATGGTTTAGTTTTTTGAATTTAAACAGCTGATTTTTCTTCTAAAGAAACAAGAATAACAGTAATGTTGTCGTGACCGCCTTGATCTTTTGCCGCTTGAATTAAATTCAGCGCAGCCTTATCCAGTGTAGGAGTTTCCGTCAGGAAAGTGACAATTTTTTCATCCATCAGTTCCTCTGTTAAACCATCGCTACATAAAAGCAAGCGATCACCAGATTGGACTTCCAATGGTTTGACATCAAATTCCTGAAGGTCTTCACGTCCCAGACATTGAGATAAAACATGACGGAAGGGGTGAATCCGGGCTTCGTCGGGGGTAATATCGCCAAATTGAATTGCTCGTGCAACCCAGGTATGATCTTGGGTCATCTGTTCCAATTCCTGCTCTCGGAGACGATAAAGTCTAGAATCCCCCACATGAGCGCGCCAAGGAGTTTCACCATTACGGAAAGTGACAACTACAATAGTAGTGCCCATATCAGCCCGTTCGGGATGTTTCTCCTGATCTTGGAGAATCGCTTGATTTGCCTTTTCTAAAGCTTCTTCCAATAAATATTGAGAAGATTTTTCCGAATCCCAATTAGCAAGGAGAAAAGATTTGATTTCTTCAGCCGCGATCCGACTGGCTTCTTCTCCACCAGCATGACCACCCATACCATCAGCAACGATAAAAAATCGTCCTTTTGGGTCTATATAGTAAAAATCCTGGTTATTAGAACGAATAAGTCCCGGATCGCTAGCACCGGTAAAACTAAGTTTCATAAATTTTTAACAAACGAAAATTAATACATACGGTCGTAACGATCGAGCCGCAGAAGTAATCGAATTAGCAGCCATGATACTGCGGTTGCAACTAATCCAGCAAGTAGAGCTAACCATATGTAATCTTTAACTAATATTGAGGCAGACAAAGTGAAACCACTGATTATTACAGCGTAGATCATACCCAATTGAATATTAGTTTGTCGTCTTAACAAACGCTCTGTTTCGATAGAACGGACGCGAATCCGGACATCTCCGCGCTCCAACCTGTCTAAAGTATCCTCAAGTTGGCGGGGTAAACCCAATGCGGTAGAACTAACTTGTGCTGCTTGGCGACCGATCTCGTCTAATAAAGTATTCGTCTGAGAACCATTCATATTTGTCATAAGCTGCATTGCATAAGGTTTGGCAACTTCCATGAAACTAAATTCAGGATCGAGTCCTTTACCAACTCCTTCTAAGGTTGAGAAAGCTCGCATCACAAAAGTGAAAGTAGCAGGAAATCTAAAAGGTTGACCGTAAGCGATCTCATACAGGTCATCACTGATGGCAGATACCGATTGATTTTCAAACGGCTTATCCATAAAGTGATCGAGCATGTACTGAATGGAACGTCTGATTGGTCCCATATCTTCTGCAGGAGCAAGAGCGCCCAAATCAATTAAAGATTTGACAACCCGATCGCCATCTTTAGAAGCTACTCCAAACAAAGTTTCCATCAGACCTTCGCGAATGTTGGATTTTATCCGTCCCATCATACCGAAGTCGTAGAATATTAACGCACCACTGGGACTAACGGCAATATTCCCTGGGTGTGGATCTGCATGGAAGAATCCATTATTGAGCAACTGATGCAAATAAGCTTGTGCTCCCTGACGGGCGAGAATCTTTCTATTTAAGCCAGCGGCTTCCAAAGCTTCATACTGACTAATTTTAATCCCTGGTAAATATTCAAGAGTTAGTACCCGTGGCGAAGCATAACGCCAATAAACTCGAGGTACTTTAACCCATTCATAAGTACGAAAGTTTCTGCGGAAGGTATCAGCATTACGTCCTTCGTTCAAGTAATCTATTTCTTCCCACAGAATGCGACAACATTCTTCATAAATACCAATCCAATCTCGTCCACGCCCCCATTTGGGGTGACTTTGAAAATATCTCGCAATACCTTTAAGAATTTGTAAGTCAATTTCAAATAACTTTTTCAGCCCAGGACGCTGAACTTTAACTACTACAGACTCTCCCGAGTGTAGTGTAGCTTTATGAACCTGTCCTAAGCTCGCAGCAGCAAGAGGTATAGGCTCAAAACTTTCAAATAGTTGGGGAATTTTTTTACCCAATTCTTGCTGGATGATTTTTTCTACCTGTTCGTAAGCAAAGGCTGGTACCTTATCCTGTAGCTTGGACAATTCTTCCACATACTCGCCTGGAAAGATATCAGCACGTGTCGAAAATAACTGGCCAATTTTAATAAAAGTTGGTCCCAGATCCAACAGAGTATTGCGAATCCAAATTGCTTGTGCCTTACGTCTTGCTGCTTTCTTTACTTCGGTGGGTCCTCCAGAGTAACTCCACGATCTGTTGTATAGCCACAATCTGAACATCAAGGTCAATACAAATGACCAAATATCCAAATACCGTCGTCTACTGGAGTAGTTTTCCCGATTCCAACGGTATGCCTTACCCGTATAACTTTTATCCATTTGTTTTACGTACCGTTGGTTGCTCACCGATTCACCCGCAACAAAAAACACATTGACTTCCAACCTGTTAAATGGAATTAATGAGCAAAAATCTCTTATTTCCGCTATTTTGTTTTCAGCTATTTTGTCTTCAGTTGTTACCTAGGGACAAAAATATTTTATTTTTATTCTTTTTTTATTTAGTAATTTTGCTACTCGCTTCAGACAGAATTACTACGATATCGTTGGATTTCCGTACGCAACAGGGCAATTTCTGCTCGTAATTCATCAATTACAGCTTGCAAATCCTCTGGTTCAGAACTTGAGGTTTGTCCCATACCCGTTGCAGTTTCGCCAGCACCAGCAGCTTCTGCAGCACGATTTGCCTTTTCTATTACTTCTTCTGTAAAGGCGCGTAAATGCTCTTTGGCTTCAGCTTCAAACTTACCTAATTCGCTTAAAGCGTCAGTGAAAGTATTTTCCATTCTTTCGGTCAATACTTCAGCGACAGCTCTACCAATGAAGAAAGCTTCTACAAGGGGGTTAGTCATAAATTTTTGTTACGTTCGTCTGCAAAAAATTATAACTCGCTATCACACTTCGATGCTTCTATTTCATTACTGTTATTTTTGACAAAATGTTTTTGCTGGGTGAATAAAGGTTTATTCTAGACCCAGATAACCAATCCCAAGGGATCTAGCCCATACCAAAATATTAAAAAATAATTAAGAAATATGGAGTTTTATTAGGAAACAAGAGAGTCACGATCAGGAATTAAAAGGTTTTTCTAGAAATATTCAAGATGGATTTTTTTTCAAAGTATCAAATATCAATTCAAATAAATATCAATTCAAATAAATCTCAATTCAAATAAATAGCGCCCATTTATTCTAAATAATGGGCGAATTAAATATTTTTTAGTATTTTTATTTTCTATTCTGATAATGCTGTAAGATTACTCTCATTTTGAAATCTCATAACTTGAGATAGAGTAAAACTTAATTTAATAGCTACAGTTTAGCAGAATAAAATTTAGAGACCAATAGTTTCAATACAATAAATTTCGAAATAATCGAATAACAAACAAAAACAAAACAGCAAAGTTTTATATTTTCAAATGCGAAAGATACTGAATTAACTTAACTAAATACTGTCAAGTTTATAAATGCATAAATACTGATCAGAACTTACGTAATTGTCACAATACACCGGTGGTGCGTGACACTCAAAACCTTGTTAATACGTTCAGGTTAACTCTAAGTGTAACGCACCCTAGTGGACTGACACAGCTAAAATGTTGCATTAGAACTAACGGATTCCTCCTCAAAAACTGGATAAAGATGTTGGAGTTTCACCCTGGCATCCTCAGTAGAAAACCGCCATATCACTTTAGAAGCAC
>NZ_JASJDK010000091.1 GCF_030065675.1 Mastigocoleus sp. MO_188.B34
CCTTTGCGGTTTTACACCCACATCATAAGAATAGTTATAAGTTTCTAGGTATTACCTAGATGACTTACACAACTCATACCCTAGTATTTTCTACTAGCTCCTAGTTGTAACGAGCCGCACCGCGTCTTCCAAGGACGTACCCGAAAAATAAGAAGCTGTGTTGGTAATATTTTAATCACTAGGAAACAAGCTTTACGTCTTGGTATTGAGCCATACAGAAGATTCAGCCCATTACTAGAGAAGTGCTGTTTGTTACTATCAGCGAACGAGTCATTCAAAGATGCAGAGAAGGACTTAAAAGTTTTAACAGGTATAGAAGTTGGTCATTCTATCCATCATAGGCAAGTAAAAAAGGCAGATTTATCAATGCCTAATGTCAATCCCTATCTATGTTTACGTTGTGTACGTCGTAGACGAGATAACTTAGAGGACTGCGGGATGACAACATCCCAATGTTACCCGACCCAGTTAGCGTAAAGTTGAGTTAGCAATAGGCTTTTATTGAGTATTTTTGCTCCTCAATTTAAAATATCATATAGGAATCCGGTTTAATTCCTGAAAGCAGACTAATAATTAAATCAGCTACTGCTTGTAATCCTTCACTAAAGCCGGGTACTAAAAATATAATCATAAATAAAACCATACCTGTTTGGGGATTATCCAAAGGTTTTAATCCTGGAAAGATTTGACTAAGCACATGAAACCCATCTAATGGTGGTATTGGTAACATATTAAACAAGAAAAGTAAAAAATTAATTTTAGCTCCGAGATAGAAAAACTGACTACTAATCACCCCGAAAGAGTGAAAAAATGCGAGTACAGTAAGAAAAATACATCCCAGAGCTAAATTTGATAAGGGACCAGCAGCGGAAACTATAATATCACTTAATTTACCGTGACGAAATCTTCTCGGATTAACTGGCATTTGTCCCCAAGCGAATCCAGCTAAACATAAAAAGATTATTGAGTACCAACCCATATGAACTATGGGATTTAAGGTCATATGTCCGCTGTGCTCAGGCGTATTGTCACCTTGAGAAATAGCAGAAAAACCATGAGCTAATTCGTGTAAAACAATCGAAGCAATAATTATTATTATATATCTAAAAAATAGTAGGGGTTGAGTAATTAATAATAGAATAAACATTTTTTTGTAGTAGTAATGATAAATGTAAATGATAAATATGTTGTTACATAGCTAGTACAAAATCTATGAAAGATAAATTCATTTATCCTTTATAGATTTATGTTGTTAATTTAAATATAAATACTTGTAGATAAACAATAAAAAATAACTATAAATCTAATAGGACTTACGCAGGAAAAACATAATTAAATTCATTAGTTAGATCTAAAAAATAAAATGTCCTTAACTCACCAAATACATTTTATTTATTGGAAGCCCCTTACGACGTAGTCAAGTAATTATAGATACCTAAATTCTTGTAATTAATGCGTAAATATTACTTAATTAGAAAGTCGTGATTTATATTTAAAATAAACAAAATATAGTTAGCAATCAATCCAAATAGTGAAGTAGATTAATACACCTAAAATTAACACACATAAAATTAATACAGAACTGATAATTTTTCCTAAAATACTAGTATTTGTTTTTTCAGATTTCAATGATAAAAATAACAAAAATCTAATTTTAGATATATTTTCAGTTTTCAGAAATCACAAACATTAGTTAAAAACAAATATTAATGCCAACATTTTAGTATCAAATTTGTAACAAAAGAAGTCTAAAAAAAAGTAATCTTTATTTTTAAATATACAAATTAAATTAAGATTTTACCTTTGATACTGAGTAATTAAAGTACATCAATTTTTATTGGTGCAGGATGCAAGTTAAGAAAACTTTTGATCCACGATACCGTTTTTTGTTTGTCAATCTTATTAGAATCATAATAGTGAGTTAGGGATAGGTGATTGCCGGAGATTAAGGCAATGCTAACTCGATAGGTATCACCGTAACTACATGATTCCACTGTGACATCTTGAATTTCACTCAAACGATGCTCAACAAATTCTGCACCAAATAAGCCTCGTCGCTTTAAAATTAATTTATTAAGAGTAAGGTCAAATCGGTAAGTCACAAATGGTGCTAAACATAGCATATTATAACCAGCCAAAGTAATAAATCCAGCTAATAAAATATACCAAAATAGCCCAAATAGTTCTAGTGTAAAAGCTTGAATAAAAAATGAAAATCCAGTCGCTATAAACATACCTCCAATTATCCACCACAACACTGGTTTTTCTTGAAGTATTAATAGGCTTTGAGAACGATGTGTAACTTTCATGTTTTTATAGTAAATTAATCACGTTTGTGCATGTAAGTCTTTAACTTCTCATATCTAGCTAGAAACATTGAAATATTCCCAATACATTCAAAAACAAAAAAACTACCTAGAGCGAAGTTGCATAACATACAAATGATTCGGTATTAATTTCTCAAATAAAAATTCCACACTCATGGTGTGGAACATCTTAGATTGACTTTAATTTGTATAAAAACCGTACTAGTAATTTTAAGAAATGGGGATTTAGACCAAAATGACTCCTAATTATTGCTAAGAGTACATTTTTGGGGAATATTTTCGACTAAGAAACGATATTCCATGAAATTACTTCAATTGCTTGTGGATGCGTTTATTGAGTTAGGTTCAACTTTGCAATAAGCAATCTCAGCACCGCATACATGAACCTATCCCACTAATATGATTTTTGCGAAAAAGCTTAAGTATTTTAAGAACTAAAAACGAAAAATCAAGCTTTTCAGGCAAATTTTACTCAAACAAATAAGCATTTTTAGAATAGTGGGATAGGTTCATTTTAAACAACAATATATCTTTGATAATTATCCTGAATATAATTACTAGATAATTAAATGCCGCGATCGCTAGCGAACGCAAAATCATCTCAAATTTTCTTCCATATCTGAAATAACCAATATTGCAGTACAGTAAATTTCAAATATTCCGAATCAGTAAATAAAGTTAGCGCTCCTGCAGATTGATTCACCAAAAGCTAACAATATTCACTTTAAACAAGGTCAAAAATAAGTGAAAACCTGTAAATTTTACTTCTTAATTCCTTCTTGCTCTTCCTTCTGCCTATTGCGTTCCGCAACGCTACGCTAACTGCCGGATTGACGCGTTTCTCCTGGTTTCACCAAAAGTTGCCAAGACTCCAAATAATTAGTTAATGTACAACAGTACAACAACAACACAAATAATAAACAAAAAAGCCGATGACGAGATTTGAACTCGTGACCTCACCCTTACCAAGGGTGTGCTCTACCACTGAGCTACATCGGCAAATATATAATTAAAAATTCTCAGTGTCAGGATGATATATAATTAAATCTAAAAGCAAGATTTAAAGTTACATATTCACCTAGAGGTGAGAAACATTGAGAATATAAGTTTGAGTTTTGAAATAAATTACAACTAATATGTTCAAAACTCATCACTTGTAACTCTTGAAGAGAAATCCTGAAAGGTGGGCCGAGCTGGATTCGAACCAGCGTAGGCGTAGCCAGCGGATTTACAGTCCGCCTCCATTAACCACTCGGACATCGACCCTTGCGTCTCACGATTATGAATCGTAGCATAACATTTCAAAAAAGCCAACAATTTTTTTGATTTTTTTTTTGAAAGGAATCGCAGGTAGAAGTCAGAGTTTGTAGAGACGCGACATGTCGCGTCTCAAAAGGAGCCAGGAGGCTCCAAGCCTTGGTCACCAGGCTCAGCCTGGTAACCAGAATATCCCCGATCCCGATTAAGGCGCGGGTGTACCCCATTACCCAATCCCTAATCCCCAATCCCTTATTTCAACAATTCTCCAGTTTCCTGCAAAGAATGTAAGCGCTGATAGATTCCTTCATGACGTAATAGTTCTTGGTGGTTACCAATTTCTGCAATTCTTCCTTGCTCCAGAACTACAATTTTATCTGCCTCGCGTACCGTAGAAAGGCGGTGAGCAATCACAATGGTAGTACAAGTACCTTGAAGGTCGCGCATCGCTAACTGAATTGAACGCTCCGACTCATAATCCAAGCTTGATGTCGCTTCGTCAAAAATCAACACGTCCGGTTTTACCAGTAAAGCTCTAGCAATCCCTAAACGTTGTCTTTGTCCCCCCGAAAGTCTCACACCCCGTTCGCCGACAACAGTGTAGTAACCATCGGAAAGTTGATCGATTACTTCATCAAGTCTCGAAATTCGACAAGCTTCATCTACTTGTTCCAAAGTCGCTTCAGTTTTACCGTAGGTAAGGTTATCTAAAACAGTACCGTTAAAAACATCTACTTCTTGGTGAACGATCGCTAGTCTCCGACGATAAGCTCCAATATCCAAAGTCCGAATATCTTCCCCATCAATCAGAATTTGACCTGCTTGTGGTTCAAAATAGCGAAACAGAAGTTTAACTAGAGTGGACTTTCCCGAACCACTGCGCCCTACCAACGCTACAGTTTGATATGGTTCAATCAAGAAATTAATGCCATGTAGTACTTTACGAGCAGGTTCATAACCAAAATCAACATGGGAAAATTCTAATTTCCCAGTAAATTGATATTCACCTTCCCCAGACTTCGGTTTACCTAAAATACCAACGGAATCCATTCCTGACGGTTCTTGAAGAAACTCATGAAAGCGCAACATTGAACTATAACGACGAGCAAAGATTTCCGCGAGGATACTAATTGGTTCTAATTCTGAGTAAGCCATACTTGACAGGGTTAAGGTCATAACAAAGTGACCTAAAGTAATTCTCCCGTTAATTGTTGCTGCTAGGGTCAATCCCAACACTACAAAAACGCAAAACTGAATTAAACTTCTTTGCCAAGTTGCGAGTTGGACGTAGCCTTTATGAATACGATATTCAACTACAGTTAGCTCCCTCTGTAAGCGCCTATTCTGACGTTTGAGTTCTTTGCTTTCTGTCGCAAAAGCTTTCACTGTCTTAATGTTGGTAATAAGCTCAGAAGTACGACTTTCCGTATCCTCAGCATACTTATCTAAACGACTTTCATGCCATATCAGCTTGCGTAACTTTTTTAAAGTAAAGCTGAGAATTACCACAAAAGAAATTAAGAATAAAACAGCAATTCGCCACTCTACTAAGCAAATAAAGACAAAAATCCCTAAAACCCGAAATAATTTGGGAATTAGTTGTCCGGCGATTTCTGGGTAAGTCCACGTATGGTTGGTAATTCCTTTTGCGACCCTAGCTGAAATTCTTCCGGGGTTATTTTCGTCATAAAACTCTAGGGGTAGAGTCAGAATTTTTTCAATTGCTTTTTTATTTTGATCGCGACGCGCTCTTAAAGCGATATCCCAATGGAACCAGCCCGATAACCAAGGTTGAGTTGGCGCTCTAACTACCGTCACTAAAAAGATTAAACCCAGCAAAACCCCAAATGACACAGTTTTATTTACTGGGTAATTGATGCTACTTGCAATTGCAGCAATAATATTTGTGAGTGGTCTATCTATAGGTTGATTGGAAAGGATATTTAAAATTTGTCCAATGGCATATGGTACAACTAAATCAAAAATTTCGTAGATACTGCTTGCTGCAATACTAAAAACACTCAGCGTCCAGTAGGGACGAAAATAATTAATAACATCTCGAAAGTTTGCCATGATGCACCGTTAGGCGTTCATTTTGTACGACCCTAAATGGGTTATTGAAATTTTCTTAATGCAAGTTGCTAGTGACAAAAATCAGATTTTTACATACCAGTATTTTATGTGCGCAACTCATGCACCTTTCAAAAAGGCGCTAAAAATTACTCAAAATCCCCTTCTTTCTTCGGGGGATAGATTCAGGGAAGTCTCATCATAATTTCACAACTAGCAACTTGAGTTATTACTTTAAGAATTTAATACTACAACTGTATTACAACGCTGTCAATCACCTGACAAATAAATCATTCTTATGAAGTAGCTTTGCAGAAAAATAATTATTGGTGAGAAATTTTAGCGTAGTTGTTTTTTTCAAAATTTATAGCAATACATAATTAAGTTCGGATAATGACTTGAGCGTAGCACCATATACCCTGTAAAGAAATTTAACAGAAATTTAAAATCATTTCTAACATTAGTTAAGGGAGAAATAACAAGCTAATCCAAGCTTTTGAAAAAATAATGGTAAATATATGTTTGTTTTCCCTAATACCAAGAGAAACTAAAATACCGGGAAGAACTCGATTCATCGATAAAAATCCAAATGGTACTTATACAGCGCTACAGGACGAGAACCTGCTTTAAAGTAATTTGGATCTTGAGGAGATAAATAAACTGCTGTGACTTGCTCCGCTACTATTGCTGGCTGATTTGTTTTCAGTTGCTGGGTTTTTGATGGTTGAATTTTTGATAATTTGACTTTCGGTAACTGACGATAAGCAGTTGTTGATTCTACTGTGTTGAAATAAGGACGATCTGTACCTTTAAAAAACTGCTGAAATACCTCGCAAGTAATAAACTGACCATCTCCTGTATATTCTGTAGCTCTAGCTTTAACAACAGAAACTAACTGGCGATCGCACTGTGCATCCTTGAAAAGCTTATCGTACTTACCCCGTTCATAGTAATTATTCGGACATTTACCCCGCAAAAAGGTAACCTGACGCAGGGAAGAATCTGGATCTACTTTGACTGATAAAACTGTGCTATCGCCTAAATAAGCTCGAGCTAAACTTAAAGAGTTGAAAGCCCTATCTGCAACTATTTCCGAAACCTTACTTTCCTTTCCAGCAGTAGTCTGTAAATTTAGATCGAGTAATCGTTCAGGTACAAACTTTACAGGAAAACTGATAGGTTCTTGAAGATATCGACGATTTCCTTCAAATCCCGGTGTAACAATATCCGGCGCTAAAGGTGCAACTAAATCCACTAAGGTACTCTTTAATTGCCAATTACCTTCCATCCAATCCGGATATACTAACTCACCTTCAGCTGACTTCACAGTCTTGATTTTTTCCCATTGGGGAAAATTAGCTATCCTTAGCTCTAACTCTCCAGCTTTTGCTTCTTGAATTCCAATCAAACAACTTTCAATCAAATAGCACAATACTAACAGGACAACCCCAATAAGCCTCATTATATTTATTTGAGTAATTCTTACAATACTTCAAATTGATTTGAGCGAATACTAAAATTATATTTCTATTTGCATGCATTACTTAACAAAATTTTATATACTCAGTAACTAAAATAAATCTGAACTCATACCTTGTTTATTTAAAACCTTGAATCATTTCAAGCGAGTCTTTCTTTGCAACTATAAATACTAGCATTTTAAAGATTAGAACAAAAAGTAATATTTTTTTTGTTTTTATCTTAAAGTTGATGTTATTAAACGTACCATGTTTGAAGTGTTATTCTTATTACCACTCAATATTTATCACTTAAAAAAATCATCTATCTAAGTATTAAGAACGAGATTATTATTGTTGTTTTTATTATCACTTTAAGAATTGTTTACCAATAAAGATAAAGCATATATTATGCTTCTAGTTGAATCAGCTAAGAAAACCCTAATTGCGTGATTTATCGTTCATTTTAAGTTGCAGCTTGCAAGTTTGAAATTGTCAGAAAATTGGAGTTGCTTGACATTAGCAGCTCATTTTTTAAACATCATTGTTTTTTAACGGAGTTAGTTTTAATGGAAATCTTGCGCCTTATGGTTACAGGAAGTGTAGGTGCTGGAAAAACTAGTTTTATTCGCACTATTAGCGAGATTAACGTTGTTAATACTGACAAAATTAGTACAGATGAAATCACAACCTGGAAAGGAACAACTACTGTCGCACTTGACTTTGGGCGTTTAAATATGAATCCAGAACAAGTCATTCATTTATATGGTACTCCCGGACAATTAAGATTTGATTTTATTTGGGATATATTGATCCAGAAAGCCCAAGCTTATATCTTTCTTGTAGATGCTCACCGTCCTCAAGATTTTCCCTACAGTCGCCGAATCCTTAATTTTATGAATCAAAGAGTGGAAATTCCTTACTTAATTGGGGTTACCCATGGTGATTGTTCTGATGCTTGCAAGCTTGAAGATATAGCTTTAGCTTTAGGCTTTAATTCAAAAAGTACGCAACCACCAATGATGTTTGTCAATGCGACAGACAAAGCTTCTATCTTCCCCGTTCTTACTACTTTGATAGATCGATTATCCAAATCTTACAGTGAATACTCATTAATCTGATTTATTGAATCTATATAAATCTGATATTCAAACAGGATTTGAAACCAAATAATACATGTCAAATATGTCGTAAACAAAGTACTATTTTTTACGACATATTATATATATAAAGAATTTATATTCATCTCTACATATAGCGATCCTATCTAATTTATTGAATAAAAAATTCTTTAGAAACATGCCAGAGGTTAACACCGACACATGAGGCTATATCGCTTCTCTAAAATATTGATTTTTATAAATGATTTCTGATTGCTATACTCAGTCAGATAGACGCTTACAATCAAGTTTGTTTAAGGTTAATTGAAGTTTTAAACTTCAGACAAACAAAAATATTAAAATACTGTAAAAACAAAAATATTAAAATTTAAAAAAATTAAATATACTACTTGGCAAGTATGAATTTTTAAAAGTGAAATTTAAAATATGAATTTTCAAAATTTTAAATCTAAAAAATTCAAATAACTACATAAATCTGGTACATTAGATTACTAACATAAAGCACGAAAATAACACACATTAAATAACCAAAAAATTCATTAATCCAAGTGATTTAAATTTACTTGGGGTTTGAGTGACAAATTTGACCGAATGTATCCTATCCATGAATAATACTGCTTGTCTAATTCCAAGAATAAACGGACACTCTTGTGATGAAGCTAACACTTGTAGTGTTAAATATTTAAACACTTTATGCTTTTATCTAAAATTGCCTCTTTATTGAAAAGAGTATGTAGCAAAATTTTCACATGGTGGGGAAAATTACTCAACTTATTTAATTTCAAACAAATCAATTCAAAAGAAATCAATCATCAAACAGTTAATTACGAAGACTCAGAATTAGAACAAATAAATTCAGAACAAACAAATCAAGAACACATAAACCCAGAACAAACCAATCAAGAACAAATAAATCCAGACCGAGCAGATTCTGAAGCAGTAAATTTAGAAAAAATAAATTATTCTCTTACTGACTCTTTAAAAACTGAAAATCAGCAGGATGAACAAACAATAACTTCACAGGAGAAAACCATGATTAATATTTCGATGTTACAAGATACTTTGCAGAATTTTGTTAGCTCTACCCCCGATGTCCAGGGAGTAGCTTTAGTTAGCCCTGATGGTTTATCATTGTCTTCCGTTTTACCATCACAAATGGATGAGGAAAGAACCGCAGCAATGTCTGCATCAATTCTTTCATTAGGGGAACGTATTGGAGGTGAATTGGCCCGTGGAAATGTGGAGCGAATTGTTGTGGAAGGTGAAAAAGGCTACAGCATGTTAGTTGGCTGTGGTTCAGAAGCTGTTTTGTTAGTTTTAGCTAATTCGAGCGCTAAAAAAGGTCTACTTTTCTTAGAGACCAAAAGAGTTGTTACCCAAATTGTTCAATTAATAAGTTAATGGGAAAAGAGTTATAGCGCTACGCGCAAGTAAAAAGTCATTAGTACCTACGGTACGCTTAGAACGCGGCAAAGCCGTTTGTTGACGCGCTTACAGCGAACACCTCTGGTGCCCCTCACGCTAGGTGCTAATGACTTTTTACTTTTGAATTTAAATGTGGTGCGTTATTGATAAAAACAATAACACACCCAATATTATTGGAAAATTAATTAGGAAATTGGTTTAGAAATTCCTAAATTGTGACCAAAGGTGTTGGTTCCCAAATCTCACCATACTTCTCGCGTAAACTTTCCCAAGCTTCAACTTGACCTGGTTCATATTCCCCCGGTTTACCCCATTGCAAAAATGCACTCAAAGCAGGTTCTTCTTTTTCATTAAGAAAACGAATTGCATAAGTGGTAAAGTTACCCCGTTTTGCTTCACCCGTTTCAAACTTCACTTTAACAATTTTGTCCATATTCAAGTGAAATTCAAAACCTTCCGTATGCATATTCGCATATTTACCCTTGGGTAGTTCGGCATAAAAGATTTTTTCTAATTTACCCCGTGCTTCTAAAACTGCAGCACTACTGGTAACAATCAGACGTAGAGTACCCAGCTTCTCACAAGCTTCAAGAAAATCTTTGAGTGTAGTCATTACGATCGCAATTATTGAGTAATAATTATTTTTCGTGTCTTTCGTATGCTGCCACAATACGCTGAACAAGGGGATGGCGGACAACATCTTTTTGAGAAAATTCGCAAAAGCTAATTCCTTCTACATTTTTTAAGATTCTTATTGCGGTCATCAACCCCGATTCCTGATGCATGGGTAGATCGGTTTGTGTCATATCACCTGTAACTACCATTCGAGAACCAAAACCCAAGCGGGTCAAAACCATTTTAATTTGGGACGGGCTTGTATTCTGAGCTTCGTCAACAATAACAAAAGCATTATTTAGGGTACGTCCGCGCATGTAAGCTAAAGGAGCAACCTCAATTACACCTCTCTCCATCAAAGAAGGTAATTTATCCGCTCCAATGAATTCGTTAATTGCATCGTACAAGGGACGAAGATAGGGATTGATTTTTTCTTGTAAGTCCCCTGGTAAAAATCCTAGTTTTTCCCCTGCTTCTACTGCAGGACGAGTTAAAATAATTTTCTCAAATTCATTTTTGAGCAATGCTTGAACAGCAACGACTACAGCTAAAAAGGTTTTTCCGGTTCCAGCAGGACCTATACAAAACGTTAGATCTTGCTTCCGCATAGCTTCGATATATTTTCGCTGACGAAAAGTTTTTGCTCGAACCTGTTCGCCCCTGCGGGTCTTCGCTAAAATATCCTTCTGGAGTTGTTGTAAATCATGTTCCCGATTGGTATCTAAAGCTTGACGAGCCGTTAAGATGTCGGAACTAGAAATGTTATTCCCTTGACTCCAAAGCTCTTCAAGCGATCGCACTAATCGATAAGCCAGATCTATTTGCTTTTCAGTACCGCTAATATGCAAATCTTTGCCACGTAATACCAAGCTAGCCCCTGTTTGTTGGGATAAAAGCTTGAGGTTTGCATCCTGACTTCCTGATAAAGCTATGGCGCTGGGAATATCTGGTAGTTCAATTTGTTTTATGGCATTTGCCATCGTATACTTGCTTGATTAGTACAAATTTTAACTTAACTGTAAGAAATAGTAATAGATAGAGAGATTGCCAGTGTTTAAACTTTTTCGCTCTAAATATAGCTGTTTCACTCAGTATATTAAAGCAGCGACCAACACAGTCAACCAAATGTTTTTTGAATAGCGACTATCGCATTCTGCTTGCAGCAGCGTCGAGACGAACCACATATTTTACTTTGTTTAAATCATAAGCATTTGTTGAAATCATAAGCAAAAGACAAAAAACATTTTCTACCACTAATGTAGTTTAGTGTAACACACTAGTAGTATGTATGTGAAAGATTTTTAAGATTCTGCCAAAAAAGTTGTAAAAAAAATAAGAACAAACAACCCATTCTTTTAATTAACCCTGTTCCCTATTCCCTTCTTAGAAAAAATATCTTATTAGTTGGAGTGATAAACCAAAGTGGGCAGTCCCATACCATTAGGAACTGCCCTTATAAGTTAACAGTAGTTATCCATTCAAGCTGGAAAGCTAGCGGAAGCGTGTTCTAGAAACAGGTCGCGAGACATTTCCACGTCTTTCCCTTGACTTTGGCGGAGGTAATCTCATCCGCCCATTTCCTTCTTCATTCCCGGATAAACTATCTCGATCCCCACTTGTACTACCGTAGATGTCGAAATATACAGAATGTCCAGCGGCTTCTGCTGCAGCTGCGACTACAGTACGAATTGCCTGAATATTCCGTCCCCCACGACCGAAAATTTTACCTTTATCTGTATTATCAAAGGCGATACGAATCCATGCCCGCTTTCTGCGGCTGCCAGAAAGTTCACAATCTACACTCAAAGATTCTGCTGAGTCTAAAAATGGCTGCATCAAATAACGTACCAATCCTACGTAGTCAGGATTTTTTCTGGGGTATTTAATTTCATTCTTAGGATACGGATGTTGCACTGACCTGTTCGAAAACATTCTGTTTTTCCAAGATGCGACGCACGGTATCAGTTGGTTGAGCCCCTTGTTGCAATCGCTTGACTATATTGGGTACATCTAATTTAACTTCGTCGGTTCTGGGGTTATAAAATCCCAATTCCTCTAGCGGACGACCATCGCGGCGAGCAAGACTGTTAATCGCGATAATACGGTAACTTACTTCTCGCTTTTTACCATATCGCTTCAAACGCAATTTAATCATGGTTGAGAAAACATTACTCCTGTTCTTAAAGTATCAACTCTTTAGAAATACATATCCACAAATATGATACTAGAATGATAATTCTAGCACCTGCCAGCATGAACTGCTATTTGTTCTTTACTTTGTGAGCTTACTTATGGGCTGTATTAAGCCTAAACGATATAATGTACCAACAGCAAAGGCAATAATCGGGCGATCTATATTTTTTGATTGAGTAAATCATCAATCATTTATTCATAACCATTCGTTAATAACTATTTGTTAATAACTAATAGCGATATAGCGATCGCCGACCGGTAAGTAATACCTACAGGGTACCGAAACCTTTTTTCTTTTTGACTTTCTTGGGCTTCTTCCTTGTTCCACCTCCTCCCGGATGACCTCGCCATCCAGGAGCTGAAGGACGACCTTGTGCAGCTAATGGATTTCCTCCACGACCGCCAAACATTCCGTCCATTCCAGGAAAGCGCCCTTGTCCCATTTGCTGCATCATACTACGCATTCTTTGAAAGTCGCTTACCAATTTGCCAACATCAGATTCTTTATAACCACTTCCGTTGGCGATTCTACGCCTGCGACTGGGAGAACTGGAAAGTAAATCTGGATTTTTTCTTTCTTGTACGGTCATGGACCGAATCATAGATTCACAACGTTTTAGTTGTGTTTCTCCTTTTTCCAGCTGATCGTTGGTAAGTTTGTTCATCCCGGGAATCATTTTCATGATACCGCCCAGAGAACCCATGTTCTTTAATAGTTTTAGCTGCTTGAGAAAATCCGTGAAGTCAAATTTCGCTTCCAGGATTTTCTCTTGCATTTTTTCCGCATCGGCGAGATCCATTTCTTCCTGGGCTTTTTCCACTAGGGTTAAAACATCCCCCATGCCCAAAATTCGCGATGCAATCCGCTCGGGATAAAATGGTTGGAGCGCTTCGACTTTTTCTCCAACACCAACAAACTTAATTGGTTGTCCAGAAATTTTTCGGACAGATAAAGCAGCACCACCCCTACTATCACCATCCATTTTGGTGAGTATTGCCCCGGTAATCCCAATTTGCTCATGGAAAGTATGGGTCAGAGTTGCAGCTTCTTGACCAGTCATGGAATCTACAACCAGTAAAACCTCATGGGGTTGAACGGTTTCCTTTATGGTGGCTAACTCCGCCATCATATCCGTATCAATTTGCAGTCGCCCAGCAGTATCAATAATTACTGTATCAATCCCATCTGCTTTGGCACGTTCTACACCCTGTCGGGCAATTTCTACGGGATTTGCATCACTTCCCAATTCGAACACAGGTACTTCAATTTGCTTACCCAGAGTTATTAATTGGTCAATAGCTGCCGGACGATAAACGTCTGTGGCGACCATTAAGCAACTGCGCTCTAATTTTCGTAAGTGTAAAGCTAGCTTTGCTGTGGCAGTAGTTTTACCTGTACCCTGCAATCCAGCCATCAACACAACTGTTGGTGATGTTTCAGCTTGAGCTAAGGGAACATTAACATCTCCCATCACTTCTATCAATTGTTCGTGAACAATTTTCACAAACTGCTGGTCTGGTCGAACCCCAGAAATAACCTCAGCACCTAGGGCTTTAGTTTCAACTTCAGAAACAAAATCTTTAACTACTTGGAGATTAACGTCAGCTTCCAACAAAGCGCGGCGAACTTCGCGCAAAGCATCTTGAATGTTGGATTGACTGATTTTATCTTGTCCTCGCAGTTTCTTCCAGGCACCTTCTAAGCGGTCAGCAAGTGCATCAAACATAATTTCTCTACAAGTACTTAGGCAGCATTAAGGAGTGTTTATAGGATTCGTTTGCTTTTTGAACTTTATATATCAATATAATTGGAAAATGCAATTACTTTTTCCAATTACAGATTTAAAAGTACTTTTGGCGCTCGCGCTCCTATTTAGCAATTGTTTTTTCGCATCTTTAGTACGCTATTTACCAGCTTAATCCTTTTCATCACGACTTGAGATAATGCTGGAAAACAGCCTTATTTTCATTGAAAATTACTCTTTCCAATTTTTGTTTTTTATCTGTTCGCCAAAAATAGTATATGATTTGTACGCGAACATGATATTTAAAGAATTAATGTTTTTTATATGATTTCACTTGGTGAAGTAAATAATATCTGTTATTTGTATACACAGCTGATAGATAATTTGCTGTAGATACCAGGGCTGTTTGATGTTATTATATTTTCTGCAGAGCATCAATTAAGTTATATACAACGAAGCCTGAGTACGAGACGTTAGAGTAAGTTTTTGATTACCATAAACCCCAATCGGCAAACATTGATATAGTACGGAAAACTTTTTACAGTCGTAAATGTAGTTAAATATTTATTTTGGATAAGAATTTTGGATAAGAATTTTGAATTTGAATAAGATATTTCCGATTTAGAGCTAAATGTACTGAGTTCATTTTACTCATTTATTTTACTGACTCAAGTAAAATTTAGATTCTCATATTCCAAATACGAGTTTTTTTGATACAAAAGTTTAACTGAGTTTCAGTAAGTACACATTTATGTGTACACATAAATGTGCGTTCTATTTAGCTACAGGTTATTCAAGTAGTTTTTAGATACCCAGATAGTTTGTCCGAATCTACGCTATCTAAAATGAATTAGATTAAATTGTCTATATCCCGAGACATTTTATATAGATGAATTGTGTAGTTATATAGATGAATTGTGTAGATAAATTTATTTTGATGAATTCATAATTTAAGTTCATATTGGTAAATCGATCTTGACAATTTTCCCTACTATAAACAGCTTCATTGAATAAAAGTGAATACCACACAATTTTTATTGATGAATTGTTATTTTACACTCACAATTTTTTATTTTTCAGGAATTGGGTAATTCAATCTTGGATTTAAAAGTATATTGAGTAGCAAATGTAAAAACGAGTGAATTTTTACACTCATAATCGGAACTATCTGTTAAATTTTAACTGCTAACCAACTAAGTAGTGTATTTTGTCAACCGCAGTATTTTATTGCTTTGAGTGGCAACTGAAGAGAACCTGAGTAGTGTAAAGGAGTTATCGTGGCATGACTATAGTAAACCGTAAAAATAATAATTTTAGCTTGATTACCGGAGAAATATTTTTTTTAATTAAGCCATTAATTTTGATGAGTGTGGGTTTGATAGTCATGCTGTTTGCGGGGGGTCATCTACTCGGATTCATATCAGGTTTAACTTTTTGCTTGTTGAGTTTATTTTTACTTCGAGCCCAACATAAGCAATTTTATACTCTAAAAGTAAAAAATAATAGCGATCGGGTGAACTTTCCAGACAATAGTTTCTCAGAAAATAGCTTTACAGAAAATCAAGTTTCTGGAGAAAGTAAAAGTGCAGATCGCGATCGAGCCAATTGGATAGAAAAAATGGCTCCACAAGAAAAGAAAAACTTAGACTTGAGCGACTCTAGTCTAGTTCTTGTGGATCTAAGTAATCTTGAATTAACAAGTGTCAATTTTAGTCGTGCTTATCTGAGTGGTAGTAATCTTGATGGAGCAAACCTAAAATATACCCGGTTAGAATCTGCTAACCTTAGCGATGCTCAATTAGTTAATGCAAATTTGAGTGATGCAAAATTAACTGGGGCTAATTTGAGTAGTGTGAATTGCACCAGAGCGAATCTCCGCCACGCAAATTTAAAAAACAGTAACATCAGTAGCGCTACACTTAATCACGCTCAGTTAATTGGTGCAAACCTAAGCGAAGCAAATCTTACTGGAATAAATTTAGTTGGTGCTAAACTCAATTATGCAAATCTTAATGGTGTTTATTTGTGGAATGGCGATCTAAGAAATGCTCAGTTAGTTGGTGCTGATTTAAGTAATGCGTATATTAGTAGCGGTAAATTTATAAGCGCGAACTTGAGCGATGCAACTGTGAAAAATGCCCAACTTAGTTGTGCTAAATTCAAGGACAGCGAACTTAAAAATGCTAATTTTAGTGGTTCAGAATTGATTGGTGCAAACTTCAAGAATGCTAACTTAGAAAATGCAAATTTTGAGAACGCAAATCTGAGAAATGCCAATTTTGAGGGAGCGAATTTAACTGGAGTTAATTTTAAAGACGCTGACCTAAGATTTGTCAAAATTGATGGTGTAAAAGAAATCGATCCTAAATGGTTATCTGTTTGGGAAAAGGCTAATAATTTAGAAGTTCAAGAAGCAAATACATAATTTACAGAACAACTTAAAATTTATTCTTTGCCTGAAATCATTTACTTGCATTGATCTCAGGCTTTTTGCTATATCTGCACTCATCTGATTTTTGAATATTCAAGCACTTTATCAGGAATTAAACTCTCGAATTAATACTAATGAGATATTTTGTCCTAGATTTGTCACTTCTTTGTCCCATATATATAATCTTTAATCGCATATTTTAGCAATGTGATATTAAGCAAATAATATTATGCCCGCTTAATTACTTATGAAAAAATATGTTTGTTTGTAGTAGCGCTTGAGCGCCAGTATCTTTACTATGGCACTAAAGCGCTACTACGAACTTTATCGCAAGTGTTTTATCGGACATGATATAACTTATATTTTCTCGTTGAGTTTTGGAACAAGTAGTTACTTAGATAAATCTAAAATAATATTTTTCCAATAAATACAAATCTTTCAAAATAAAAAAGGGTTTGCCAGTATTAAAAATAACAATACAGGATGAAAAAATATTTCATAGTATCAAAGTTATCGGAATTTTACTTTTGATCGCAGGGTGTAATAGTTGCTCAGACCAAGTTGACACGAGTCCTGTGAAAGATGGATACATAATCTCTGACTATAAAACTGATAAATAGCATAAATAGATTTTTACTTTTATAAACAAACAAAATAGAGACGACCCGGTGGGTCGTCTTTACTATAAAGGTAATTTAGACAGATATTAAAATTCAGGATGACACTATCAATTAAGAATTATCAATTATCTATTACCCATTACCAATCCCTCAACAGAATTAGCAGTATTCGGTAATGCAGCAGTTAAAACTTCATGTCCCTGTGTTGTCACTAAAACATCATCCTCAATCCGAATACCTCGAACATCAGCAAATTGTGATAAACGTTCCCAATTAACTACATCTTGATATTCAGAGCGTACCTGTTCGTTATTTAAAATGAATGGAACTTGATAAAAACCAGGCTCAATTGTGACTAACATACCCGGACGTAAAGGACGATTTAAGCGTAAATAACCCAAACCAAAACGAGAACTTCTTTGCTTACCTTCTTCATATCCCGCTAAGTCACCTAAGTCTTCCATGTCGTGGACATCTAAACCAAGTAGGTGACCGATACCATGGGGGAAAAATAAAGCATGAACATCTCTTGCTACCAGTTCCTCTGCTTTACCCTGCAAAATTCCCAAATCGATTAAACCTTCAGCAATAGTTGTGCAAGCTAGTAAGTGTATATCCTCATACTCTACACCGGGGACTATCTTATCAATACAAGCATCATGAGCTGCAAGCACAATGTCATAAATATCACGCTGAGTAGATGAAAACTTACCAGAAACTGGATAAGTCCGGGTAACATCTGCAGCCCAACCCGTTTCAGTTTCTGCACCGACATCAGCAAGCAGTAAGTCACCCGATCGCAGGGGATGATGATAATGTTCGTTGTGGAGAACTTCCCCGCGAATGGTAACAATACTGTTATAGGAACAAGTCATATTATGGGCAATAATTACTTGCTCCATTGCTCCCCGAACTTCAGCTTCTGTTTTAGCCTTTAAAACTGCTGACATTCCAGCTTTATGGGCTGCTATAGTAACGGCAGCGGCTTTACGTAATTCAGTCAAAGCAGCTTCATCGTGAACCAATCGTAACTGAATAATTGCTTCAGCCAATTGTAAATCAATACCTTGGGGTGGTTGTTGGGGTAAAATCCACCGGTCTAATAACTGTGACTGTTGGGTCCAAGTAGCAGCATCCTGGACTGGAATGGTAGCTACACCCTCAAGATGTGACTCTAACTCTGATATTGGATACGTACGCTCGGCTCCAATAGTAACCGCAATTTGTTCGCGACCGGGTGTTTCTCCGTACCACAAAGCACTACCTGGCTTTGGATCATCCATAAATAATTCTAGTTCCCCCCCAGCAAGACGAATTGCAGCATTAGGTAAAGATAACCCGGCAAAATAAATAAAGTGACTGCTAGCACGGAAAGGAAAGGTATTTGCTGCAAAATTACGCGGACTAGGACTTCCCGACCACAGGATTGCAGGAAAATCAATTAATTTTGCCAGACTTTGTCGTCGGAGATGTAAAGTATGGGCTAAAGAGTTAGAGGTATCTTGTATCAGCATAGATTGGGTACTAAAAGGCTAGTAGAAGAAAATATTTACAAGCGACAGGGGTGGGATCTACGATTTCTCCGATCCCTGTTTTGTTGTGTATTATTGTTACCCCTATTGTCCTGTCTATTATTATCCCGTCTACTATTATTATTTTGTCTGCGTTCCCTTTCAAAGCGATCCTCACCCCTACTATTGTTATTGGGGAAAGTTGTTTGAGTTCTACTGCTGCGGGGGGAAATCGTAGATCTATCTGTGGGGCTAGTAGTTTGAGAATCTCGGGTTGGGGTGGGTTGAGATAAGCTGTTTTGTCTTAGTCTGCAACTAGCCAATAAAGAGGATATTACGATTAAGCTAACAACAGCAAAGATGTTCTTGATGCGGATTTTGCCTGTGTTCTGGCTTTCGTATGACATTTTCTCCACCTGTTGGAGGCGACAGTTCTTATCTCTACGGTACTGCTAGCAGAAGTTATGGGAAAAATTATTTTGGTAATTGGAATGAGTAATTAATAATTGATGATGGATTATTGACTTTTCAGTATTTTCAGTAAAAGTTTTCGCAGAGTTTTTGTTAATTCGAAGTTCATTCAAAATCAAAGTTCATTCAAAATCAGAATTCATTCAAAAAATGTCTTCCCCACACAAACCGAGAACCAGCAATATGAAATTTTGTAACTGGTCAATTGAAAAATTACCAGGATTGAGCGAGCAGGAGCGATCGCAATTACAAAGCTGTGGTATTGCGAATACATTAACCCTAGTTCAACAAGGAAAAACGCCACAAGATAGATTGATGCTGGCTCATAAGTTACACATTCACCTCCAGCATGTGAATAAATGGGTAGCTCTAGCCGATTTAGCTCGTATTCCTAGCGTTGGTCTGCAATATTGTGGATTACTACTCCATGCTGGTGTTGTTTCTGCCGCTCATTTAGCAACAATTCCCCCATATCGCTTACACAAACAAATTTTGCGCTTGCAAGTAGCCACAATGCAGCGACGAGATTTGTGTCCTGCGGTGGAAGAAGTTCAACAATGGATACAGCAAGCGAAAACTTTTATGGGTAAGGTGAGATAAAACAGCAGTGAGTTCTAATTACTACACTTAGGCGCAGTAATAAACAAAATGTATAACTCATAAAAACCACAGTTATTAAGTTGTCAGTGGTAATTTTTTATTTACGATTAACTGTGGATGTATTTAGTGGTGTATTTAGTAATGATTATTCTTTGTTCAGAACTCCATTAAGAAATATATCAGCAAGACCTTCTGCCATGTCTTGCATTTGTTGGGGGGAAGCCTCTGGCTCAATTAGGGTATTGTAAGAAAAACCAGCAACTGCGAACATTCCCAGAAAAACTCTGGCGACTAACTTGGGATCCATCTGCCGATATATACCTTTTTCCATCGCTGTTTGGAAGAATGCTTCGGCTACATCGGTCATTTTATCAATGACTTCTGACTGGACGCGATCGCGTAGATCCGGGTGAAATTGTGCTTCCATGAAACATACTCGCATCAAATCAGAATTTTTCTGCAAGTTCCACATCCGGTTACGCATGACCTGAGCGACAGCCTTATAGCTGCCCATTTCGCTCAATTCTGTCAATAAGTCGGTGAGGATTTCTACCCATCCTTGAGTTGCTACCTCAACTAAAATAGCTTTTTTGTTGACAAAGTGGCGAAATAAGGTTCCTTCGGCTACACCTGCGGCTTGGGCTAAATCGCGTGTTGTAGTACCATCAAACCCTTGTTTGGCAAATAATCGCCTCGCTGCTTCCAAAATCCGGTTGCGTGTCTGTGCCTCTGAAGGCGGGGAGGTATTAAAAACTCGCATAATAGTTATGATGAAATTTCCGGAACAGGATATGTAGCGTTATTGTCTAATGTCAAAGACAAAAAACACAGAAAGCTTAAGCTTAATACAAGATTAATACTTTGTGTGGGAATTTATTCGTATTTTACAGACCATTAGCTTTACCTTAATGGTTTTTAATGGTTGTTAATGAATCAACCTAGTACATTCCAACTGTATAAAGAGTTTGAAGGTGGATTGAGTGTGAGAATGAATACTTTGGGTTTAAGAAAGGTTTCTTGTGCCTTCCACAAAATATTGGTTGGCTTTTTGGTAGTGAATGTTCTTTGTTGGGGGTTGTTCCCTGGATCTGCTTTTGCCAGAACCGCAAATTCTTCCAACAATAACAGCTCAATTCAACCTTATTTACAAAAGGTGATTGAGAACCTCACAGAATTTCGTCTGGAAAATGGCATGAAGTTCATTGTTTTAGAACGCCATCAAGCTCCTGTGGTGTCTTTTTTAACTTATGCTGATGTTGGTGGTGTAGATGAGCCTGATGGAAAAACGGGTGTTGCCCACTTTCTAGAACATTTGGCATTTAAGGGGACAAGTAAGATTGGGACAAAAAACTTTGAACAAGAAAAGAAAATTCTTGACAAATTGGATGAATTAGCAGCTAAAAAGCAAGCAGCAAAGAAGGCTGAAAACAAAGAGCTGGTTGCAAAACTAGAAGCAGAATTTAAAAAACAGGAAAAAAAAGCTTCTGAGTTCGTAATCCAAAATGAGTTGGGAAGAATTGTTGAGCAAGCTGGTGGTGTCGGTTTAAATGCTACTACATCTACTGAAGCAACTCGATATTTCTACAGTTTTCCTAGCAACAAACTAGAACTTTGGATGTCATTGGAATCGGAAAGATTTCTAGATCCGGTAATTCGTCGTGAATTTTACAAAGAAAAAGATGTAATTTTGGAAGAAAGACGGCTAAGGGTGGAAAACTCTCCCATTGGAATGATGATTGAAAAGTTTGTTGATACAGCTTTCACCACTCATCCCTACAGGCGTCCGGTAATTGGTTATGACGAAGATATTCGCAATCTGACACCAGATGATATCCAGAAATTCTTTGAGTCTTACTATGTGCCCAGTAATATTACGATCGCAGTCGTTGGTGATGTCAATCCTGCTGAAGTGAAAAAACTGGCACAGACTTATTTTGGCAGGTATGAGTCGCGACCAAAAGGCAAAGCGAATATTCCTGTTGAACCAGATCAAAATAAAACTCGAGAAGTTACTGTTGAGTTTCCTTCTCAACCTTGGTATTTGGAAGGTTATCACCGTCCAGACATTAAAGACCCAGATCATGCTGTTTACGAGATCATCTCTAGAGTACTGAGCGATGGACGTACGTCTCGGTTGTATAAATCTCTAGTGGAAAAACAACGTTTGGCACTTACAGCTCAGGGTTTTAGCGGATTTCCTGGGGAAAAGTATCCCAACATGATGTTGTTTTATGCTTTGACTGCTCCCGGTCATACAGTAGATGAAGTCGCCCAAGCTTTGGGAACAGAAATTGAAAAATTACAAACCCAGCCAGTACTTGCAAAAGAACTTGAGCGAGTAAAAACCCAAGCAAGAGCGGGATTAATTCGTTCGCTTGATTCAAATATGGGAATGGCACAACAATTATTGGAATATGAGGTCAAAACTGGCTCCTGGCGCAATTTGTTTAAGCAGTTGGATAATATTGAAGCTGTAAGTGCTGCTGATATCCAACGTGTTGCAAAACAAACGTTTACCCCAGAAAATCGCACCGTCGGCAAACTATTACCTAAACAACCAACTAAATAAAACGGTGGATACCCTCACAATTGGGAATAAGGAGTAAAAAACATGTACGGATATCAAAGAAAAAGGCGGATGGGAAACCACATTTGGAAATTTAAAATTAGTCGCGGTTTAAAATTTTGTTCCGTGCTGGCTGTAACCTTTGCCTTTTTACTATTTGCATTTAACTTGTCAGCATTAGCAACCGAAGCAAAACATTATACGGATTTAGAGTTTGCGCCCTTAGGTGAAATCCAATTGCCGAAATATGAGCGCTACGAACTCAAAAATGGTATGGTTGTATACCTAATGCCAGATAGTGAGTTACCTTTGGTCAGTGGTACGGCACTCATTCGTACTGGCGATCGCTTTGAACCCGGTGATGAGGTTGGCTTAGCTCGGTTAGTAGGAACTGTGATGCGGAGTGGTGGAACTACAAAACATACCCCCGATCGACTCAATGAAATTTTAGAACAACGGGCAGCATCAGTAGAAACCGGTATTGGTGGAACATCAGGAAGTGCATCTTTTAACTCCCTAACAGAAGACACAGAAACTGTATTTGAGTTATTTGCGGAAGTACTACAAGAACCTGCATTTCTCCAAGAAAAACTCGACTTGGCAAAAACCCAATTACGCGGTAGTATAGCTCGACGCAATGACGACCCCGGTAGTATCGCCAGTCGAGAATTCAGAAAGTTAATTTATGGAGATAGCAGTCCCTACGGACGTACGGTGGAGTATGCAACTCTTGATAATATTTCTCGTCCCGACTTGGTTAATTTTTACCAAAAGTACTACTATCCCAACAACATAATTTTAGGTATTGAAGGGGATTTCGATCCTCAGAAAATGAAATCCCTCATCGAAAAGAATTTTGGTAATTGGAAGGCTAACCCCAAATTAACGAAACCTGCACTACCCCAAGTTCAACAAGCAAAAGGAAGCGGATTATTTTTTGTAGATCAACCACAGCTAACCCAAAGTAACGTTCTCATCGGACATTTGGGGGGTGAATTCAATAGCCCTGATTATCCCGCTCTTGATGTGATGAATGGGGTATTAAATGGTTTTGGTGGTAGATTGTTTAATGAGGTGCGATCGCGTCAAGGTTTAGCATATTCAGTATATGGTTACTGGAGTCCTCGCTATGACTATCCGGGAATGTTTATCGCTGGAGGACAAACTCGTTCTGATGCGACTGTAAAATTCATTAAGTCAGTTAATACAGAAATTAAACGTATTAAAGCTAAACCAATTACCTCCAAAGAACTAGCTTTTGCGAAAGAGTCCACTCTCAACTCTTTTGTATTTAATTTTCAAGATCCCGCTCAAACTTTATCCCGCTTGATGCGTTATGAGTACTACGGTTATCCTCAAGATTTCCTATCTCGCTATCAAAAAGCTGTAGAAGCAACCACAACTGCTGACGTACAACGGGTTGCACAGAAATATCTTCAACCAGAAAATATGGTTACATTGGTAGTTGGAAGTCAAAACAATATCCAACCACCACTCAAGCAACTTTCAACACAAGTTACACCAATAGATATCACTATTCCTGGTGCACCATCACAAGCTAAAAGTTAATTCATCACCAATTTTCATTGAATCATTGTGAGTAATTAGACTTTTGCAATTAAAATACGACTACCCGGCTCTTCAAAGAAGCCGGGTTTTTTATAGTTTTATATTTATTGTTTGTAGTTTTTTATTATTTGGTATTCCAAATGTAGCAATTATAATTAAATATTAATCCGGAATACGTTTGCTGCGAAATATACCAGTCATTACGATTCCACTTATTAACATCGCAATAACTCCTAATCCATTCAATAGAACATAAAATACCCTTAGGTCTTGACCTAAAAATGTTCCTTGGTGAATGTATAGTAAAAACTTTCCGACTTCCGGTGGTGCATTAAACCAAGTTCTACCGACCCTATAAGCTACACCAGTAAAAGCAGTTGCAAATAGTGGTAAAAAAATAATTGGCGCTAGCAAGCGATGCCATTTGCGTAATTGCCTTTTATTCATACAGAAACAACTCTATTTTAAACACTTTATTTATCATTCAATAATTTATACAAGTAAAAATAAAGTAAAGGTAAATGGTACTTGTCGCACACCATATTGCAAATAGTAACTGGATAGTGAAGATAACACTCTAATTTGCCACTAAATGCTTACCTTTACCTTATTCATGCAAGGTTTTAAGTACTAAGCAAAAATGATAATTATAAAAAGTAAAGAAGTAGGAAAGATTGAAAATAAAGTTATATAACTTGACAACATAAAGGAAAATGCAAGGAAATTTATTTATAGGTAGAGATAATAAACTCCAGAATTCTAATAAGTACTTGAATTTACGTTCAAGCCTGTAATTTTGACTATATTCATCAATATTTAATAGCACAGTAAGAATTACTGTTCTTACGCAAGGATTTAGTAAGTGAAATTCCGATAATTAATTGTTGATAATTCCTACTTGATTAAACCTGAAATGAAGGAATAAGGAAGGAAAAACAAAGACGATTGACGTAAGGACGTCTTGGATGGACAAGAGAAGAGAGGGTCATAAATCAAACAACACAAAAATGTGCCAATTTAATCAAGTCCTCTAAAGATTTTCCAACCACGAATCATCTTTGTTTATTTTTAAGCCTTAAATGTTCTTAAGCCCCAAATCATAACGATAAAAAGTCAAGAACTAGAAAAGATTACATTGCATATCACAGCCTATAATCCTTAACCAGAAAATTAGAGTATAAAGTTAAGCAGCATTTTATACTCTAAGTGGTCTATTGACTTTGATATTGCCATAGGCTCGAAGATAAATAGAAAAATTTTTATACTTTCATTCAAAACCCATACCTTTAAAATAGGCTACAAATATCATCATTAGAAGGTGTCAAAATCAATTTTAATCACTAGGATTGCCCAAATCATATTAATGGGGCTTCATTTAAGTAATTTATTTTCTGAAAGATGTGGAGTTAAACTATAGGTATTAAGAGGAGATAATAATAAAATTTATTTTTATATGAGACATGAAGCAATCTATAAATAAATTATAAAATTACATTAAAGATTTAATTTTGTAAGCCAACAATAATTTTTGTTTTATTTATTCATAGGACTTACGCAACTGGCACATTTTTTCTCGTAGGGTGTGTGACACTTCGATTAATTTGAAACGGAAATAAGGCTTTTGGTGTCGCACACCAACATGATGATTATGACAACAACGTAAGTCCTGATTCATAATAAATCTATATATTAACAACTTTAATGTTAGTAGTATTACTATTATATTTATGAGTATAAAACATCAAAATAAATATTAGTAAAAACTATTATTAGTACATGATTTAAAGATTGCATTATTATTATTATCTTGATAAGATATTATCAGAAAATAGTTTAGTTTATATCTAAAAATGATTATTTCTGACTTAGAAATTTCGGAATTACTAGAAGCCAATAATATAGTAACTGGAGGAAGTTATTCTATTACAAGTGCCGAAACAACTGCCTCCCCATATTCTGCTACTGGAGCCGCTTTTGGATTCGCTATTGGAGAGGAAGTTTATACGAGTACTAAGACACTTAGTATGATGACTAAAGGTGGTTTTTCTTCAATTAATTTTGCTTTTGCTGATGCTGACGCAAGAGCAAAAAGTTATGGTAGTTATTCTTTATCCACAAGTACCAGTATATCTTCTAACTTCAGTTAAAACAGCCAGAAAGTTTATCATTAATAGCTGGAATCTATGTTCTTGGAGGCATACAAATATATCTTGCATTAATTATTTAATTTTAAATAGCAATCTGCCAATAATAATTTTGTTAATGTTGTGTTTTGATAAATCCCTTGCTTTGTCTAGTAAGGGGTTTATGCGTATAAATTTAGTAAATTATAATAAATCAGAAAAATTAGTCATTCTCTTCATTGTGACAACCAGGATTATCCTTGAATTATTCATCATATCTGAATCATTATCATTTAAGTTAAATGATAATGATTCAGATAAAAAAATCAGAGTTATCTAATTTTATTTTTGAGATAAATCTGAAGTATATTTTATTTGGTAGTGATTCAAGATTGGTAAACTGAATTTACCTAACCAAAAAGTACTTATGTTTACCTAGAAGAGATTTAAAGCTGTTTGAAAATAGCTTTAATTGCTAAAATTATCAAAAGGGCTGATAGATAGAACTTGAAGTGTTTAGCCCCTCGATCATCATCGCACTACAGATATGCTCTAAACACAGGTTTTTTATGTAAAAAGAAAAACATAATATTACACATCAACTGCACAATCTTAGCATGTCAATGATTTGAACCCAGATAGTACATACACTGAGTGAGACTTCATCTCAAAGGAAAAATCGGTAACCGAATCAATCGCTGATTGAGCATCAAACTAATATAGGCTACTCGAACTTCGAGATGTAGCATAATTCATATCTCCAATTTTACCTACAGTTGCAGATGCAAAACTATTACCTGCTAAATCATAAACAGCTAGTTGATAATTTTCAGATGTCGGCTTCGGTTCTTGGTAAGAAGTTTCTTCCACATCTGCATGTAGATAAACTGGATACTGATTAAAAGTAAAATGGTCAAAGTGATAAGAAAAATAATATCTGCTGAATCCACCTTGAACTTTGTGGCTATCAATATCTTCTGCTTGATATAGTTCGAGATCGTTAATCTTTAACTTGCTCATGCTCCCCTCTATTAAAAAAGATAAATCATTCTAAGTTTTTCTAGTTTTTGGTGATACAACAAATATCGAACTAAAAGATGCATAAATCCTTCAGTTTTGAACTATGGGTCATATAAACCTAACGAGATATTCTATAGTGAGGTTACCGTCGCAGATTATAAGACCGTACTTGTGTGTACACATTTTCAGATAATTTTGATGTTATAAATAGCCTTAAAAATATGGTAATTTGACTAATATTACCTATTGATAATCTTTGGAAAATGCAATTTTCATTTATCAAGTAACAGTAGTTCATCAACCTTATTTTTAGAGGTACAAACATCATATTCCATACACGAAATATGTAGAATTACCACATTTTCAAAACTTATCAATTCAAACTTGACAGGCTAATAATCGTGATATCAAATATATGAATAGAGGCAGCATAAAGCTGCCATCTAGATAATTAATCAGATTTAAGCTTTATAAGTTAAAGCTTAGAGAATTCTAATTAATAATATCCTTTTTCAGTTGCAGAACCGGAGATAGAGACTGCTGAAGAAGCGTAGTCATTGGTTAGGGTATAAGTCCAGGAATCTGCTTTGGTTTCCTTGCCATATGCATCAGCAAGTGCTTTTGCAGAAGCACTGTTATCTTGCAAATTCACGTAGCTTTCGAACTTGTTTTTAAAATCAAAGTTGACATCAACGTTGACATATTCGTTGTCGTAAGTAGTGTAGTATGGGAAGAAGCTACCACCAACAACATTGGACTCTTCAACTACTTCTAAATGATTTAAATCAGAAATATTCATGAGGTTTCTCCTGGGAATAAAACTATTTTCTTGGGAAGAATTTTGTAGGAATAACTTTGTTTTCCTTACATTTATAATATAGGACAGAAATGAGAATAAAGCAACAGTTTTCTAGAGTTTTTTTAGGTGTTTTTTTACTTTTTGCATTTTGTTGATATTTAGTTTTTTTCGCTTGATAAATATTGTTTTAAAACTCTTTTTTTTCTGGCATCAAAATATGAACAAGACAAGTTAAAGTCTTGCTCAGCATGACTCGTGATCTTGCATATCTTTTTTTGCTAGATCATTTTTATTAAATTAATTTTTGAATTGTGTTTTGTGTATTTAAAGCAAATTAAATTTAATTTAATAGGTGACATTTACTCAAGTTTTAAATAGATAAAACTATTTTAATGACTGGTATAAATTCATCTTTTTAGAGAATGAATCAGCGAGTAAAATAATTAATTTATTTGCGATTTCCAAACATTAATTTTCCATAAAAAATTATGCTGAATACTTAGTATTTATATTTGAATCAAGTTGAATGATTATTTGCATTTCTGCCACTTTTTGCTTTAGCCAATTGTTAAATAAATCAGCGATGATTCGTTGTCGTAATTCTTCATCTAATTCTGGTTGAATAATTTCCTCCACCCAAATCAAATAAACTCCTTTTTTAGTAGTTATAGGTTTAATAGCTTGTGGAGGTTTAGCAGCAAATACAGCTGAGGCAATTTCTGGACGAAAATCTGTGCGCCGTCTAATTCCTTTATATCCGCCAGTGCGACGGATATCTGGATTGGAAATGTATTCTCTGGCTATATCCTGAAAAGTAGTTTCACCCTCTTGCAGCGCATAAAAAACTTCCAAAGCTACATCTTTGTCATCCAAAATAATCTCGTAAGTAACTGCTGCAAGGTAATCCAGTTGGTGTTGAAAAAAGAAACTTTCAACTTTGTTGTTAAATAAATGATTTGCAAGTTTTTGAGAGAGTAGTTTTTTGCAAATCAACTCCTCAAAGTCATCAACCGACAAATGATGTTGTTGTAGCCAGGCTAATGTCTCCTTGGCTTTGACAAGTTTTTGTTTCGCCCGAAATTGATCGCCTTCTTGCTGTATTTCTGCCTCCTCTAATTTAATTCCTAATTTTTCTGCAGTCTCAGCAACAATTTTCTCGGAAGCAATAGCTTCAATCACACTAGGAGTTTGGCAAGAGATTTTGAGGTAGTGAATGACATCATTGGGAGAAATTGATAAAGAGTTTTCCATAACTCAAATATATTATTTAAGACAGTTAATTAATAACCGAAAGGATCAACAACTAGAGCTGTAGACCACCTTTTTGGAACTTTTTGAAAGGATCAAGAATAAAGTCAATTACCCGACGCTGACGGATAACAATCTCAGCAGTTGCACTTTGACCAGGAGTTAAATTAATTTTTTTGTTGCCATTTTCAATAAACTGTTTATTTAGACCTATTTCTAACTCATAGCTTTCAATGTTACCTGCGGAAGTTGGTTTGGCTTTTGAGTCTGGTGAAATCCATTTCACACGACCTGCAAGTACACCATATTCTTGAAAAGGATAGGCATCAAACTTAATTTTTACTGGCATTCCCACTTTGATAAAACCACTTTCCTGACTTGGTATATGAGCTTTGAGAACAAAATCAGCATTCTTCGGTGCGATTTGAGCAATTCTTTGACCAGGTTGTAATACCTCTCCTGGCTTGGATACAGGTAACTCAAAAATAGTGCCATCAATTGGAGAACGGACTACATGCTGCTGCAACCTAATTTTTAAAGAAGTAATTTGACTTTGAGCTTGAGCAATTTGTGATTGTAAGTGAATAATTTGCCGTTCTATATCTTTAAGTTGTTCTTGAGTTCGCAAGAGTGAAAGTTTTCCAGTATTGATCAGACTTTTATGACTGTTTTGTTGTTCGATTAGACGAAGTTTAGCTTGTTTAACCTCTGAATCAGCTTGATTGATTATTGCCCGATAGCGGTTTTCCTCTTCTTTTAGGCGTAGCTTCGCTTGTTTGACCTCAGATTGAGAATTTTGATGTAATAACTGACTTTCTTCAGCTTTATCTTCAAGTTCAACAATCTTAATCGGTGGGACAGCTCCTACTTGCAAAAGTTTTTGATAGCGTTTAACTTCTGCTTGATTACGCTGCAAACGATTTTTGGCTATCTTATGAGTACTATGAGTTGATTGAACATTGTGTTTAGCTTGTTCCACTAGAGCTTGTCTCTCTAACTTTTGAACATTGTAGAGAGTCTGTTTTGAGCTCAGATGTTGCTGTGCTTGACTAATTTGGGCAATTTTTTCCGATTCCCGTGATTGGTTTTGTTGTTCCTGAGTCGCAATTGTCAATTGAAGTTGATTCTTTAATACCTTTAATTGTGCCAATTGATTATGGTAACCAGATAGTTTGGCTTTTATCTCTTCCAGATTATTTTTGAGGACATCTGAGTTCAACTCTAATAATACTTGTCCACTTCTAACAGTATCTCCTTCCTTGACTTTAACTCCACTAACACTACCACCCATTTGGGTATCTAATTTTTGGGTCGCACCTTGAGGCTCTACACGTCCTCTTGCGCTACCAGTCTCATCAATTTTTGAGGACATTGCCCAAGGTAAGGTAACGGCAGTAAAGCTGACCAGTAAATACAGTAGAGAACGACTCCAAGCTCGTGGTAGAGCATCTAATAATTCTTCTGTACCGTAATGTAAATCAGTTTCATTATGTAAATCCTTTTTCTCTAAAGGTTGTTGAGTAGTAATTAGGCTCGCAGAAATTGTATCTTTTGCAACTTCTTCAGATTCTCTAGAGGAAGTATCTGATTGATATTCTATCTGGTCTAATTTAGTGAGGCTATTGTTATATTGATGATTTGATGATTGTGGCATAAGATACTCTGCTTCATAAATAAAGAAACTGATACTAAAAAGCAAATATTGCCATTGGCAATCAAATTTATGTTTTTAAGTATTTAGTTTTGAAGTCTTTAGCCTATTTAACCTGCTTGTGCTAACTGTTGTTGGTTGAGGTAATAATAATGACCTTTTTTCTGGATTAATTCTTCATGAGTACCGCTTTCAACTAGCACACCCCGATCTAAAACCAAGATCATATCAGCATTACGAACAGTAGAAAGACGATGAGCAATGATGAGACTAGTGCGACCTTTGAGGATCGTTTTCAGGTTGTTCTGAATGATACGTTCTGATTCAGCGTCTAGACTGCTAGTTGCTTCATCAAAAATTAATAACTGAGGATTACCTAATAATGCACGAGCAATAGTCAAACGTTGGCGTTGTCCCCCAGATAACATACCCCCACCTTCACCAATTTCCGTCTCATATCCCATGGGTAATTGTTGAATAAACTCATGGGCTCCAGCCAAAGAAGCTGCTTCGATAACCTCCTCTAAAGGTGCATCTCGGTGAGCAATGCTAATATTTTCCCGAATGGTACCGCCAAACAAAAAACTTTCTTGATCGACAACACCGATTTGCGAACGCAAAGATTTGAGAGCAACATCGGTAATGTCATGACCATCTATTAACACTTTACCATCGGTAGGAGGGTATAAGCCCAAAATTAATTTTGAGAGAGTAGTTTTACCAGAACCACTACGCCCG
>NZ_JASJDK010000213.1 GCF_030065675.1 Mastigocoleus sp. MO_188.B34
GGAATTTGATTTTTTGCACCTTCCACCCATTCATCTACCCAGCGATCGACTCGATCGGGGTTACCAATATATTGAATCTGACCCCTACCCTGGATTTGTGCTTGAAACATTAGGGGAATTTCATTCGGATTGTTATTGGTAGTTTTATTTGTCGTCATTCCTCTTTACCTCCACCGACTTTATCAGGACTTACGCAAAGTTTGCATAGCGTGTCCGTAGGACATAGATTTGTCATTGCGACCGAAACGCAGTGTAGGGTTAGCGTAGCGTCTCCGTTTAGGAGATAGCAATCCCAGCATCTCGGGAGATTACGTCGCTAACGCTTTTCCTGAAGGAAACGCTGCGCTAACGTAATGACGTAATTACGTTAATTTTGCGTAAGTCCTATTTATATCTCTGCGTCCACCAAACTAAGCTGTCACAAAATTGGGTGAGAACAGCTAAACAAATTCGCTGGTCTTCTAGAGGAAGATTCCATAATTCTGTAGCAATTTTTCGAATATTTTCAGTGTCTTTGTTATTAACTTCTTCTTTTGGGAGTTTTATTCCTGTTTTGCTGATAATTTTGGCAAAAGTTGTCCATGTATCGCGCCAGTATTTACCTTTGTTTTTGTCTTTTTCGTCATTCTTGTCAATTAACCGTAGATGTTCTCCCCAAAAACGTTCTAAACCATAAGCAACGGTGGTTCGCATTTTGTGGGATTGTCCGATTACACCTTCGAGGTCTTTATATCGGAGTATAAGTTTTTGTGCTTCCCGATCTAAATTATATGGTTGCCAATTTGAATTCATTATTCAACTCCCTTTAAGTTAACCACACAATGACCAAAACCAATTGATTCCAAACCACCCAAGTAAATTTCTTCTTCCGTCTTCCCGTTAAATGGTTTCCATTTTTTATCGGATGGATGGTTTCTTATTGCTATGGGGAAAATCATTATGGTTCCTTCTGGTAGTGCTTCTGTATTGAAAAAACCACCACCATCCACAACTTTTTCGTTTTCTTTTAAACGGACGCGGCTTTGACGATATAATGCCATGTCGTGAATCATAGAAATATCTTCATTTTTGACGACTACAGCGGGTAGTTCCTGACCATCGGGAAACCAAGCAGATAAATTCTCCATTTTATTGACAGTTAAGAATCCCAGGTTGAAAAAAAGAGTTTTCTTATTTTGAGACTGGCGCGGTTTTAGAATTGAAGAACCAGTGTAGGGGTCGGGAATCGTCAACTTTTTCTGAGTAATCCGGTTATATCGTTTGAGAAGACGCTCGCAAGTTACCCATACAATAGGTTGACCGGGAGAAAATACTGGTAACCAAACAATGGAAGCATGTTCGATTTTCACAATTGATTCGTTATTCACTTCCGAGTGTGCTGAACCCGCAGCATCTCCATACCAATAATTTGCTTCTGCTTCTCCCAGTTCTGGATTTTGGCGCATCTCTGCACGCAATCGACCGCGTAGAGAACTACCGGGGATAATTCCCGTAAGAGTGAATTGATCGCGGAATATCAGGTTTAAATTTCCACTTTCTTCGCCAGCTGTTGCACCCACATGGAGAGGTGCTAAGGTTTCGATGGTACCATAGGCTTTTTTGTACATTAAGCAACTCCTTTGCGCGTAGCGCAAGTAAAAAGTCAAAAGTCAAAAGTAAAAAGTAAAAAATCAAAAAAAGTAAAAAGCTTAATATATATGGCTTTTGGGGTTAATATATGTCCTAACTTAGCTTCGTAGTGCTATATTCCTTTAATATCTATTGGTAAGCAAAAACCGCATCCTAATTTTTTAAGACTGATACCTTCACTAGGAAACCAATCATCATCCCAGTTCCACCAAGATTTACCAATGGGTTGGTCGAGAACATAAACACTACCCGCAGGTACAGCATATCTTCCCGTACCCAAGCGTCCCTTAGCGCGATAACGGTAAGCTACGGGTTTATCGGTTAGCATTTGCACTGTTTGGTTTTGATTTAGGAAAAAATCTTTTTGCGGGTACCGATATGAATAGCGAGTAGAACCCCAAATTCCCGGTGCTACTAATGCAAATGTCCGTTGAATTTCTTGATTTAATAGTTGTAAAACCTTCTTACGAGTAATTTCTTCACAATCAATTTCTACAATGTGATTTTCACCACCAAAGCGATACCAACCATGTTCTAGGGGATATGTTGAGAGATAAATCAAACAAATATCTTCTGGAATTTGCACGGAGTTTTCCAGAAATAAACCATCTGCTTGTTTAACACAACGCTGGTTTTTCTCTAAACTAGGATGTAGAAAGGAAGAAAACTTCCAAGGATGTTCAGATACAACTTTATTAGCTTGTAACTTTTTTGCAGAATCTCCCCAAGCAGAAATTTTTTGCCATTGGTAATCAGGTTCTAGTTTTTCATCTGATTTTCCATGTTCCCGACACCATTTTCCATCTTTAAATTTCCATTCATCAATACCTTTACGGGAAATAATTTTACTCCAAGGAATAGGTACATAAAAGTCTTGTTTATCATCTATCTCCGCCCAGAATGGTCCAGTAACGTACAAGTTTTCTCGTAATTCTGCTTGTAACTTTTCTCGTACTTCTCGTGCAGAAGATTGATGCTGACTCTTCGTAGTACTAAAAATTAAACCTGAAAGGGTAGCTGCTTCCGGAGGAAACTTTCTCCCAGAACGTCCGACTAGATTTTCTGGCGATAAAAATGCACCAGAACTACCATACATATAACCTAAAGGGCTGATGGAGATGATGTATTTGAACATAAATGCCAACCTATATTAATCATGTCATTAATCCACGCAATTATTGCTGTTGCGCGTTCATAACCACTTGCATCATCACTAAATCCAACTATATATTTTGCGCTCGAGTCATCAAGTAATTGATCGACGTGTGTATGGGGAAAGTAAATCTTTAAAAAATTAATAGCAAATTTATAATCAAAAGTTTGGGCATCTATTCTAAAAGCATGTCGAGATTGTAATTGCGCCAAATCTTGATAAACATGACTCCAATTTGATTTCCCTTCTCGATCGCGATACTGATTTAAGATATCTAGATAATCCCAAGGACAAGTCCATTGAACATATTGTCCACTATTAAACAAAATCCTGATAGTTATGCGATCGCGCCCTAAAGACTTAGCATGTTTTTCTGCTTCTCGACAATGTTGTAGAATATCTCTTTGGGGAACGCTGTGACCAGCCCAAATAAATCCCACACTCAAAGTAATATCTTTGTGTTTATTTTTCTTCCATTCTTCAGGTAAACTTTTCAACCAATCAAAAGCCCTTTGGGGTTGAATTTCATCTTCATGTTGTTCGCTGTAAATAACTCCTAAAAAATCATCTCCACCCGCATAAATAACCCTACCTAAATCTTGGGGAAAGTCTCGATAAAAGTTTTTCCCCCACTCCCGCATATCTTGACTAAACTTTTTAACTAAAACTTCTTCATTTTCTTGTTTTGCAAGTTTTTTGAGATATTTACCGACTTCATCACCATCACCCATAAACCAACCGGTCCAACGTCCTTTATCTTTTTCGGTTATCTTCTCCGGACGGCGATAAATATCACTAAAACTACTCTCGAGTACTGACATCTCTAAGATTTTCGCAATTTCTGGTAAAGTTACCAGTCGTTTGACTAACTCAGGTATACTTAATCGTTCATTTGCTGCAATATATTTACCCTCCGGTTCCTTATCCGGTTTTGGATCATATGGAATAAAAGCAAGTTTGTGGTAAAACTCCTTAATCCTCATCCCTTCATTTCGCCAGTTCAGTTTATCAGGGTGTCTATCTTCTGCACCCAAACCAGGAAACGCAATCCCATCCGTTCCCGTAAGACTAGAACTCTCACCGATCCAATTTACCGCAGTCCAACCGCGAGAAAGCTTACAGTTGTCCAAGTCTTCCATTGCTGCTGTGATGCTATCCCCCTTTCCCACAAAAATTTCCCAGCTATAGTTCCCCCATTTTCCCCAATCTTTTTTCCAGTGGTATTCGTTTTTGTATTCAGGTAATTTTTCTTCAATCCAATTGCGACATTCCTCTAGTACTTGCTTCCATGCTGACAGCATGGTTTTTTCTACCTGTTCTTGAGTAAATTCCTCTTTTAAAAGGATACGATTCGGCATTCCTCTTTGAAGTTTGATTCGTGCTGGTGATATGACATCTTCAGAATTAGCAAGTTTTACTATCTGCTGACTCAGATAAGATAGAATCTGTGAAGCTCCATATAGGTCTCTAAGTTTACGCGACTTCTCGATAAACCCCTGTACGGGAGCAAAGGTAATTGCTGTGTAAATTGTCATAATCGCTGTACATAAAATTTTTATGGATTTACATATAAGACATATAAGACATATAAAAACCAGTATTAACACGTATGTATTTATACTAAGTCTCCATACCATTCGAGCTAAATTCCGGACAAAATAAATATATCGATCGCGAAAATCAAGAAATAAAAGCCAAGAAAAAGTGAGTTATAGGTAGGACTTACGCAACTGGCATATTTTTCCTGTAGGGTGTGTGACGCTATGAAAATATCTGAACGTAAGAATCAGACTTATAGCGTCACGCACCAACCACCAATTGTGACACTTGCGTAAGTCCTGATAGGGTAAAAATAAGTTTTTTTAAGTAAATCAAATTACAGGTATCAATTATTTAGAGTAAGTATGAGTAGTTATTAACATCATTATTTATATTGCCTTATTTATATTAAAAGTAAAGCCTATATCGTGCGAATGACGAAATTTTACAAAAGTATTATTCTTTTCCAGGGCTTATACCAATTCAATAAATCATTGCAACAGATTCTCCGGTAGAGACGCGTTAGCGAAGCGTGACCGTTAGGTCACCATGTCGCGTCTCTACAAAATCTATCTGTCTCATTATTTTTCCAAATTGGTATAACTATATGTCACAAACGAGTTTTAAAGAATCACACCAAAAAACTAAAAAACCCATAATCCATTTTCTTGTTGGTTTACCTGCTAGTGGGAAATCAACTTTTGCACAATTAATCGCTCAAGCTGAAAATTGCGAAATTATTTCTACAGACGATATTCGGGCTGAATTATACGGTAATGCTACGATACAAGGAAGTTGGCACTCAATCGAAACTGAAGCAATTAATGGTATCGTTAATGAACTTACCAACAGTAAGAACGTAATTTACGACGCAACAAACTTTAAACGGTCTTTTCGCATAGATTTTTTACAGAAAGTTACGAAGAAAGTAAAAAGTAAAAAGGTAAAAGTAAAAAATAACAAAATAGAACTCGAAAGAGCAGGCGATCGAGACTTAACTGCAAATTTCGACTTCTACTGCATAGCATGGTATCTCAATACCCCATTGGAAACCTGTATAGCTTGGAATCAAAAACGCGTTCGTCAGGTTCCAGAAGCTGTCATTAAAAATATGTATGCGGTTTTAAAAGACTTTCCACCGCTTACTGGAGAAGGATTTGCAAAGGTGAGAACTATTGATGTTACATCTAATAAAATGTCACCTGAGTTTGTCATAAAACAAATCAATCAACAGGTGGAAGGTCTCGAACGCAGTATTATTAACTCCCAAAATCGCAACGCTAATATTACACCTCATCAATATAGCAAGCTTGCTGATTTTGACCGGTTAATACACCTAATTTCCCTAATTATTAAATACCCTGGTATCGGTAATCTACATCGTACTAATCCACAACTTTTAGAAAATATTTTGGGTCATCAACCAAAATTTAACAATAACATTCAAGAAATAGCCGCAATCGTAGCGAAAAAACATGGTACTGTTTACGGTTGCGAACAAGCGATCGCAGTTGAAGCTGCGCGGGCTATCGCCCATGACTTAGAATATCTTACAGAAGTAGGAATTATTTCTGGTGGTGATAAATCAAATATAGAACTATTAAATATAAAAATATCAAATATAAAATCAGATACGCCAATCTCAAGGGAAGAAGAAAAACCTCAACCTTTATCTTTGCAAACAAGGGTATTTTTTCATTCTTATTCAGATAAAGAAGTTTTTCAACGCCTAATTAGTACAATCAAACTAATTGTTAATCAGCCATTTTTGCAAGACTTTGGTAAAGGTAGCTTGAAAACCTTAGCCCAAGCCTTAGAACAAGCGGGAGGAATATATAATGCAGAAAGTGGACTCCCCATGTTGCGAAAAGATATTGAAAATATTCTCAAACCTTACAAAATTATCCCTAGCTTTCCCATGCGACATGGTTACTTTGCAGGTACGGGAATCTTTTCCCAACAAGAATTAATCAAACTATTTGACATACTCCAATCTCAAGCAAAAAGTTTAGATGATCCTTTAGTACTCGACTTTTACAATACCTTCAAAGAACGAATGCTACAGACCAAGTTGATTGATTCCAAGGAAAACATTTATCCCATTCGTTCCATTGCGAATCACTCAATTGTTGATGAGAGACACTTACACGAAACCTCACTTTTAAAAAAACTACCATCCCTGGAAAATGCAATTGTTAAAGGAGAATTACTCGAACTAAACACCTTTAGCGGTAGTCCCAAGTACGAAAGTGATGCAAATAGCTTCATAACTGTTTATCCTTTACAGATAGTTTTTCATAATCTTGCTTGGTACTTGGGGTATGAATGTATTGGTAAAGATGCACAATCGGGTTTACTAAAATTGCAGCGTTTAGATAGACTATTCCTTGGTAATTTCCAAAATCAACATCGTTCCCGTCAAGAGCAAACTAAAGCGTTAGAAAAACTCCAAAAACTTTTACAAGCAAGTGCGGGAATATATCTAGGGAATAGTGTTGAAGACCAATATCGATTCCTGAGTCGAAATAAAAATAAGCGAATGGAAGTATGTGTAACGGTAGAATTGTGGTTCGACGACAAGATATTTCACTTTATCACTGAAGGTACGAAAAGATTTGCACAAATCAAAATGTCTCGACCTCGATCTGTGGGTAAAGTAAGTTTACCAAAATCAATTTTTTGTTTGGAAGCACCTACGGGAGATAAACAATTCCCGAATAGATTTCAGACGGTTTTACCAAAGTGGTGTTTAAATGACTTTGATTTGTTGAGATGGATTTTAGGTTTTGGTGGAAGTGTTAAAGTTATACAGCCATCTGAATTAGTGGAGAAGGTTAAAAAGGTCGCTACGGGAATCCTTGGAGCAGTTGAGGAGTAAGAAATAATATTAGTTACACCAATTGGCAAAAATAGTGAGACAAATAAATTTTGTAGAGACGCGACAGAGGCTAACGCCGACGCCGCAGGCTCTGTCGCGTCTCTACGGGATAATCTGTTGCAATGATTTATTGAATTGGTAT
>NZ_JASJDK010000092.1 GCF_030065675.1 Mastigocoleus sp. MO_188.B34
GCAACTGGCATATTTTTCCTGTAGGGTGTGTGACGCTGTGAAAATATCTGAACGTAAGAATCAGACTTATAGCGTCACGCACCAACCACCAATTGTGACACTTGCGTAAGTCCTGTGAAAATAAAGGATATATTCTGAAGGTAGTAAATACAATTACAAATCCTCGTGGTATTGAAGCTCTAAACATGATTGAAGTGAAATGATATTTTATATAGCCAGTAAATCCTACGATTATTGCAATTGTTATTGAATCTACTTTTGCTAAAAGTTTTATTTAAGAGCCTAGGATTTTTACTCAATGTTGAATTTTAAAAGCGGTATTTTGCTACTCCTAATTCTCTGCATCATTGCAACAGGTGTGGGAGTTTACTTACTAGGAGGAATTGACGAAAAACAACTGCAGGATTGGCTAAATCAAGCAGGGATTTGGGCTCCAATTATTTATATTGCTATCTATACTTTAGGAACATTACTAATATTGCCCTCAACACCACTTAATCTAAGCGGTGGTGCGATTTTTGGTGCATGGTTAGGTACCCTTTGGACGGCTATTGCCGCTGTAATTGCAGCAGTGATAGCTTTTGCATTTACACGCACGGTAGGACGAGAACTTGTGGCAAGAAAGTTTGCTGGGCGTTGGGAAGCAATGAATGCTGAGATGCGTCAGGGGGGCTTATTCTACATGTGTGCCATCCGGCTGTTGCCGATAATACCTTACGGTTTAGTCAATTTCACTGCTGGTTTGACGTCGATCCGCTTCAGAGATTACCTTCTGGGTACTATACTTGGCACAGTTCCTGGGATTTTCCCCTTTGTATTAATGGGGGCTGGTGTCCGGGGCTTTGATAAAGACAACCTTATACCTTTATTTTCTGCTTTTGCTTTGACGGGGATGTTAGTTGGGGGTGCCACTTGGTATCGACGTCGCCGTCAGTCTCCCCAGAAAGTTCTGGAAGAAAAGGAAAGACAAAGATAAGGATATGCGAATAGTATCATTTTGTTCATATCACTATAAATTGGTCAATATTTTTTGAGATGAATATACTGGTTTTTATCCCTCTTATTTCGCTAGTGCTGCTAGTGATTCTCTTTGAGAACAGGAATCATTGCTGGCGCAGTTCCATCTTATCAGCAACTGTTGTTTGGGGTGTATTTTTAACGGTAATTACTGAGTTTTTAAGTCTCTTTAGGTTATTAAAATTTTTTCCTGTTTTGGGAGTATGGGTATTATTTACTGTTGGTTTAGTAATTCTTTATTTTCAACTACCAAGCTCAAGTAAAGGTACTGCACTATTAAAATATCCTGGGAAAATTTTAAAAGGAAACAAGATTTCCTTATACCCAGGACTTTTAGTGAGTGGTGTGGTTTTTATTGTTGCTACTGTTGGTTTAATTGCTCTGATAGCACCACCTAATACTTGGGATTCAATGACTTATCACATGAGCCGTGTTGTTCATTGGATTCAAAACCATAGCCTTGCTCATTACCCAACCTACAATTTACCCCAGTTATTTCACCCACCATTTGCTGAGTTTGCAATTATGCATTTGCAGATTCTCAGTGGTGGCGATCGCTTCGCCAATTTTGTGCAATGGTTTGCCATGATTGGTAGCATTATTGGGGTATCCCTGATTGCAAAAGAACTGAAAGCAGATGTGCGCGGTCAAGTTTTTGCTGCTGTTGTATGTGCTACAATCCCCATGGGTATTTTGCAGGGTTCAAGTACTCAAAATGATTATGCCGTTGCTTTCTGGTTAGTTTGTCTGGCTTATTATGTCTTACTCGCTGTAAAAGCCAAAAATAATCAAATACCTCTGTTTTTCATTGGTGCTAGTCTGGGACTAGCCACTCTGACCAAGTCATCTGCTTATGTCTTTGCTTTTCCTTTTATGCTTTGGTTTGGTCTTATCAAACTCAAGCACTTGCGCTTGAAAATATGGAAGCCAATTTTAGTTATTACAGCCATATTTATTTTTCTAAATGTCAACCATTATCTACGCAATTTTGATTTGTTTAGCTCCCTTCTTGGTACACCAAAAAATTTTGCACGTGAATACAAAATCGAAGTCTTTACTATTCCAACTTTTCTCTCAAATGTTATCAGAAACTTATCATTACACATTGATATTGTTAGACATTTGGGGCTTCAAGAATTTATTACTCCTTTCACTGGTATTGTTGCTAAAATTTTGGGCATTATCCACACCATAATGGGAGTGGATATAAGCGATCCACGCATAACCTCGGGTTCATATACTGTTCCGGGAGTTTCATTTGATGAGAATACAGCAGGTAATCCACTTCATTTCTTTACAATTTTGATAACGATCACTTACTGCTTAATTCAGAAAAAATTAAGGAATGATAAATATCTTGTCAGTTATCTTGTGGCGATAATAGCTGGATTTTTAATATTTTGCTTACTTTTAAAGATACAACCATATCAAAGTCGTCACCACTTGACTATCTTTGTTTTAGTTTCTGCATTTGTGGGTCTTGTTTTGTCTCGAATGAAAAATTATACGATTATCAACATAGTTCTTGCTATTTTCATCTTTACATCTCTACCGTGGGTATTCAACAATAAGTTTCGACCAATTAATACAGAAGCTAATATTTTTAACCTTAGTAGAATTGAACAATATTTTATCAATAGAACTCAACTTCAACAGCCTTATGTAGAAACAGCTAATTTCGTTTTATCGAAAGAATGTTCAAATGTAGGGTTATCTTTAGGAACTGGTGAAACTGTAGGTAATAGGTATTGGGAATATCCTTTATGGGTACTTTTACAGAAAAATAAAGTGATTAAGTTGGAGCACATCAATCCCCAGAACATTTCAAATGTTAAATCTAAAATCTATCCCCATAAAAACTTTGTTCCCTGTGTCATTATTTCTGTTAAAGACAAAAATTTAAACCAAAAGCAAAATAGAGAAATCGTACTTCCAAGTGGAACTTATGTGGAAGAGTGGTCAACAGCATCAGAATATATAAGCGTGTTTAGCAAGAAAAATAAATCATCAATCCCTCAAAATTAATGTAGTCGAGCATTAGGAGAACAATGTTACATATCAATTAACCTTTAACTATTAACTGTTAATTGATACCTCTTCATTGGTTGAACCTTTCTCTTGGGAATTATCAGTAAATAAGCTGAAGGTATGAGAAAGAGTGCTAAAATTGTTGCTCCGCCAATTCCACCAGCGATTGCAACCGCTAATGGAGGCCAAAACCCACCACCTGAAACTATTAAGGGGATAAAACCACTCATGGTTGTGAAGGTTGTTGTCAGTACGTGACGAGTAGCATGTACAACAACTTCACGTATTGCTTTACGATCCCCTGTACGTGCATCTGGATTTTCTTTTAAGGCGGAAAGTACGGTAATGGAGTCATTTACTGCAACTCCAACCAAACCGATGGTACCAATAATTGGGTTAAAGCCGAAGGGATATTTAAATAACCATACAGATAAAAGACTCAAACCAACAGAACAAATCGCAATGACACCAATTAAACTAGCTAGTCTGAAGGAACCTAAAGACAGAACTAAGGTTGTTATCATCAGTACTACTAGAACACCAAGAGTAGAAAGTAATCCTCCCGTTGCACTACTGCTTTCTTCTGCTTCACCACCAAATTCGTAGCTATAACCTGCAGGGAGTTGAAATTTTTCTGATAACTGTTGTTTAAATTTATTGAGGATATTGGCTGGAAGGGTACCTGCTTCAATAAAGGCTTGAACGGTATTAACTCGTTGTCCGTTATAACGGGTGATTTGAGAAAGTTTCGGTTCCAGTTCAAATGTACCTAGAACTGATAGGGGAGTCGAATTTAATGAGCTAGAATTTTGTGAATTAGAAGTTGAATTTCCATTTCCTCCTGGTGATAGTAAATCTAAAGATTTAATTTGGTTTAAATTTCCTCGATCTTTATTAGACAAACGCACTCGTATCGGCAATTCTTCTGTAGACTCAAGAATTGAACCTCCTCGAACACCTTCCAGTGTGGTATCCAATTGTTGGGCAATACTTGTATTATCTAATCCTCTTAAGCGCGCTGACTCTTCGTCTACACGCAAACCCAATTGTGGTAAAACTTCATTCAAACTTGCACGGGTATGAGTAACATTAGGAATATGTACCAACAATTTCCTTGCATTCTCTCCAAATTTCTGTAATTCTTCAATATCAGAACCATAAATTCGCATTTCCACAGGTGCAGCAAAAGGTGGTCCTTGTTCCAACTGTCTCACTAAAACCCGCGTACTGGGGAATTCTCGATCCATTTCCCGTTGCAACCTTTGAATCAGATCGTCTGTCGCAATTGATTTTAGTTGCACTAAACCGTTGGCAAAATTAGATTCGCTTTCACGGGAAGTAATAATATTGTAATAAAAGCTAGGGGCACTTCTGCCAATAAACCAGTGCACATCTGAAACTTCTGGATGTTGGAGAAATTTTGAGCGCACTTGTCTGACAACCGATTTAGTTTGTTCCAAAGAAGCGGATGCAGGTAACTCTAATTCTATTTGCATTTGGTCCCGGTCTGCTGGTGGAAAGAATTGAGTTTCTAAACTTGGAAATAATATAAATCCTGATAATGGCAAAATAAGTGATAGTGCTATACCCATCAAGGGACGCGCAAAAACTAAATCTAATGTGTGGCGATAGGTTTGAGTAAGGCTGGGACTGGAAAATCCCTTTTGCAACCATCGTTGATAAAATGGCAAATTTTTGTTGGTTTTTCCGTTGTTACCCTGATGTTTTCTTTCCTGACGACGCTTTAAATATCCATATAATTTGGCTGTAATTACTGGAGTAATTGTTAAACCAATAAGCAAGGATGCAGAGACTGCTAGGATTACGCTTAAACCAATTGTCCCTACAAATTCACCAACACTACCAGGTAAAAGAACAATTGGTAGAAAAGCCAAAACTGTTGTCAGAGTTCCTGCTATTAAAGGTGCTGTTAAATAACGAACACTTGCGGTTACAGCTTTATGTAATGGAACTCCTCCATCAAGCTGGTTACGAACTTCATCAACTACAATGATGGCATTGTCAATCAAAATTCCCAAAGCCACAATTAATCCTGTAACAGACATTTGGTGTAAGGGAACTCCGATCACATTCATACAACCAAGTACAGCAAGAACTGACAGGATTAAAGAAATTTGTACCACCAGTGCTGACTGTAAACCCATCATAAATATGGTTACAGCAAACAAAATCACAGAACCAAATAGCAGATTCAAAATTAAACTATTGAGCCGTCCAGTAACGTAATTATTTTGCTCGAGCAATATTTTTAACTTTAAGTTCCTTGGTAATTCTTGTTCAAACTGATTTAATTTCTCTCTAGCCAGTTTAGACCACAGATCGAGGCGATAATCTGACTCAACAAAAACAGCAACTGTTACTCCAGGACTACCATTTACCAATGCTAAATCAGAAGCAGGTTGAATAATTCCTTTCTTTATTGTTGCAATATCACCCAAACGCTGATACTGGGCTCTATCTACTCCCAAACAAGAATTACAGCGAATTGGAATTTGTTGTAATTTCTCAATCGAATCTAACTCTCCTTTAACTTCGATGGTGATATCGTTATTAGAAGTGCGTAACTGTCCTGCTGAGTTCTTAGAGTCGCTTTGTTGAATTTGCTGGGATAACTCAGCCGCAGTTATACCTAAAGCTGCTAATTGAGCAGAATTAACCTCAACTGTAATTTCCTCATCTGGTGCGCCAAAAATATCTACCTTTTCCGTTCCGGGTATAGCCAATAGAGCATCTTCAAGGGACTTTGCTCTACGAGTTAGAATTGCGTAGTTGGGTGCATTATCTTGTTTCCATGTCAAAGATACTAATAAAGCATAGGCTTTAACATCGACTTCATCTAGCTCCGGTTCCGTGCTTCCAGGGGGTAAATCAACCCGAACATCTGCTAATTTATCTCGAATTCGGGACCAAACATTATCTACCTCATCCTTTTTCACTGTGTCCAATAATTCAACACTGATAATAGAGACTCCAGTGCTGGAAGTAGATTCATAGGTTTTAATTTCCTCGACTTCCGTAATTCTGTCTTCAATTTTCTCCGTAATTAGTGCTTCTACTCGCTCAGCACTAGCACCCGGAAAAAAAGTTTTTACTAAAGCACTCCGGGAAACCAATTCTGGATCTTCTAAACGTGGTAAAGCCTGAAAAGAGGAAAGACCCCAGACAAAAATCAAAATTATTACGAGAACTAGGAGGCGAAAATTACGATAGAGAAGTTTCATTGTTGGGGAATAGGGATTGGGGATTTAGGGAACTGTTATTTCTTGGTTTGTACTTTGTTCGTAACTAGCGACTAATTGACCTGATACAATTCTTTGGGTTCCATCAATTATTAATCTGTCACCAGGTTGAAGGGAGCCACGTACCAAAACCCGATTATTATCGGTATGTAAGACTTCTACATCTCTTCGTTCCACGCGATAAGTATTTTTATGTTTTTTATTTTTATTTTTTTCTGAGCTTTCACCCAAAGCGTAAACACTCCACAAGCCCCTTTCTCCACGCATTAATGCTGTAACTGGTAACCAATATCCTCGCTTTGCAACGGTTTGAGGTATTGTCAAACGCGCAATTTCTCCCGGTGCGATTAATCGTCCTAATGACTGTTCCAGTTCTAGAACGACAGTCCGAGTTCGGGTATTTGGATTAATTTCCGGAAGAATTGATGCAACTTTAGCTGAATAGGTTTTCCCCTGAATTTGTACCTGTCTCTGACTACCAGGTATCAGTTTTTCAGCAACCATGACAGGAACGCCAATCTCTACCTCTGGTTTCGCATTTTCAGTCAATCGGACAACAGATTGACCTGCACTCACTACTGTTCCTTCATCTAGATTTCGTGCTGCAATTGTTCCAGAAAAAGGAGCTTTAATTGTACTTTTAGCAATACTAACCTCAACATCGGCAATATTGGCTTCTAATTGTTTGACTGCGGCTTGTTGTGCAGCTATTTTTTCCGGACGAGTACCAGCAAGCAATTCATTTAATCTACTTTCTGCTGCAACTAAACGATCTGATAAAGCTGCTGCACCAAAGGAGATTTCATCTAATTGCTCTTTAGAAATAGCTCCTTCTTTATACAAGTACTCTCGACGGGAAGTTTTAGTTCTTTGTAACTGCAATTGATCCTTTAAATCTTGAACTTCTGCACGCGCTGCAGCTATCACCTCTTTACGGGGACCATTTTGCAGTTCTTTGAAAACAGCTAAGGCTTGAGCTTTTTGTGCTAACAACTGTTGACGCTGTGCGGATAAATTTCGGGTATCGAGTTGTGCAATTGGAGTTCCAGCTTTTACCCGATCTCCCCGATCAACTTTAAGTCTAACTATTTCCCCTGACCTTTCAAAACCCAATTCACTTGCTCGGACAGCAGCAACCTCCCCTGTGTAAGTTTGAGCTACTTGATAGGAATTTACAGCTTTAATCGGTGCAGTTTTAACTGTCAGAATATTGACTTCAGAAGACTTTTCTGGTTCGTCTCTAGCAGCAAAAGTACGACTGACTCCAAAACCTACACCAGACAATAATAAGATTGCAGCAATAGAAGCAAATTTCCACCATTTAGATTGAGAACGTCTGACCAATTCATTAGCAGATAAATTTTCTTCTTTAGCAACCTCTGTTTCGACTTCAAGACTAGATAAACTTTGTTCCTCGATAGATTCTTGGCTATGCATCAATTCGCCCTCAAAATGTTTTTTATCGGAGAATTTATGTGTATATACACCTTTCGCTCAAACTTTCGCTCAAAATATTGGTATTTTCAGACAACGTCTCTAGCAACGTTAGTAGTGTGTTCCACTTTTTATCGCCCAAATTGTCTACAACATGAGCCTGTGCTTCTTGCCAAAATGGTACGGCTTTGGACATCACAGCATACCCTTTTGCAGTCAAACTCACTACTTTTATTCTCCTATCTCTACCGGGTTCAACCACAATTAAACCTCTCTTTACTAAAGGCTTTAAAGCACGTGTTAGTGTAGTCCTATCCATTACTAAGTCTTCTGCTAAATCGCTAATTCTTGATGAACCAGCGATCGCAACAGCAACTAAAATTGTAAATTGAGTTACCTGTAACCCACTAGATTTCATGTTTTCTGCAAACAACTGCGTAACCGCACGAGACGCCTTCCGCAGATGAAAACAAGCACATGTAGCCGCAATTGGAGTTAATTGAGTTAAGTTTGGTTGTTCCATGCAATTAAGTTTATATGCAATTTTGCACAGAGTCAACCTGCTTGAGCGGCAATTTTTAATATTTGTTTAATTTTTTGTTTTTGTCAGCTTACGGTAGATACTGCTTGTTGTTAGGGATATATGAGGAAATTTGAGGATTTTCTGCAAAATTGGAAGTAATCTCACTCACCATTAAGTAACGCTGATAATCTTTCATGACAAAATATGCATTAAAGCAAAATAGAGATAAAAATAATTAAGTGACCGAAACACAAGCCAATTATGATTCTCCTTGGAAGGAAGCGCTAGAAGAATATTTTGAAGCGTTTTTAGCTTTTTTCTTCCCCCAAGCTCATAGCGAAATTGATTGGGAATATTGATTGGGAATATGGTTATGAGTTTTTAGAACAAGAATTACAACAAATAGTCGGAGAGGCTGAACTTGGAACGCGCTTCGTAGACAAGCTCGTCAAGGTTTGGAAAGAAACCGGTGAAGAAACTTGGGTTTTAATTCACATCGAAATACAGAGCCAGGTAGATAGTAAATTTACTCAGCGCATGTATACCTATAATTATCGTATTTTTGACCGTTACAACAAACAAGTAGCTAGCTTTGCAGTTTTAGGAGATAGTCAAAAATCTTGGCGACCGAAAGAATATAGCTACGAACTTTGGGGGAGTCGTGCAAGTCTTGAGTTTCCTATTGTTAAGTTATTAGACTACGAAACCAATTGGAGTGAACTTGAAGCAAGCGATAACCCGTTTGCTGTGATGGTGATGGCGCATTTGCGCACCCAAGCAAGTACCCAAAATCCAGAAGCTAGACTGCAATGGAAACTCCGCCTTATTCGTATGTTATATGAGAAAGGTTATAGTAGAGAAAATATCCTTCAGTTATTTCGATTAATTGACTGGATGATGACTTTACCCAAGCAACTTGCAGAAGCCTTTGATACGGAAGTCATTACTTACGAGGAACAACCAATGCCTTATATTACTACTGTTGAGCGTTTTGCAATACTAAGAAATCAAAGAGAAAATATCATCGAAGTTTTGGAAACGAGATTTGGCGAAGTTCCTGCTGGTTTAGTTACAAAAATTAATGATTTAGGCGATATCGAGGATATGTCTGGGTTGAAAGCACTTTTTAAGCAAGCTTTAACTATTAATTCTTTAAAAGAGTTTGAACAAGTCTTACCACAATCCTAATTTTTGATTGATATTAGAATATTAGCGATACGCAAAGCATCATTTCGCGAGCGTATCGCTTTCTTGTATCAACCTCATTTTTTATACTCAATAGGACTTACGCAAAATTAACGTCATTACGTCATTACGTTAGCACGCACCTACGGTGAACAGCTATGCTGCGTGCTAGCGTTAGCGACATAATCTCCCGAGACGCTGGGATTGCTATCTCCTAAACGGATACGCTCCGCTAACCCTACACTGTGTTCCGGTCGCAATGACAAATCTATGTCCTGCGGACACGCGATGCTAACGTTACGTAAGTCCTGCTCAATACTAATCTTCTTAGAGGATTTTAAATGAGAACTGGAACTTTAAGACATGAACTATCAAATTGAAAAGCAACGCCAGTTTTCTTATACAATTCATTCACGAATGGTAATACTTGTGATAGTACTTGTGGAAAATACTCTTATCTCCATTAGCTACAACACCTAAGATATTAGTTCGAGATATTTTCAGGCTTTCTACAGCTTGTTTTATGATAGAACGTTCTGTTTTATCTATTCTGACTACAAGCATAATCCCATCAGTATGAGGTGCAAGTATTGACGCATCTGCTAATCCAAATAATGGGGGAGCATCGTAAATTACTAAGTCGAATTTTTCATGAAACTCTTTTATCAATTGTTTCATTTTTCCAGAAGAAAGCAATCTTGTAGCGTCAGGAGGTATTGGACCTGAAGTAATTACGGAACATCCAGCAATATTGGGTAATTGTTGCATTACTTGCTCTGCTGACATATTTCCAGATATCAGGTTACTTAATCCCGAGAAATTCCGTAAACCGGTTCGAGCGTGTACTTGAGGACGTCGTAAGTCTGTATCTATTAGTAGCACTTGTTGTCCCATTGATGCAGCTACTTGAGCTAGATTGTACGCAACGGTAGATTTACCATCTCCAGGTAAAGCCGAACTAATAACTATTGAGCGAATCTGGCGATCGCTACTAAGCATTTGCAGATTTGTATGGACCACTCGTAAAGCTTCGAGAAACTGTCCTGAATCTTGAAAATAGCTCCTAGCTCTAGATTGGGAAATACTATCTGCTTGACTATTGTGGGAAGATTTAGCTTTTGCAGACCGCTTTTGATTGCTCTCTAAACTCTTATCTATTGGAAGAGCACCAAGTAATGGTAATTTAAGGTCATCTTTGAGAGCGTCAACATTATGGTAAGTGTTATCAAGCTTTTCTCTAATTAAAGCTGCACCAATACCTAAAAATGTACTGGCGACAACTCCTAAAATTAAGTTGAGGAGAATTTTAGGAGATACTGGATCCTCTGGTGTTACTGGTGCTTTAATTATTTCCCAAGGAAGCTCTGTCTGTGCTGCTTCAATTTTCAGATCTTGGCGAGTTTTGAGAAAACGATTGAAACTTTCATTAGCAATTAGCAACTTCTGCTGTAATTCTGTGTATCTACGTGCTAAGCTTGGTAGCTGCTTTACTTTTTGACTAAGTTCCTCTTCTGCTGCAGAAAGTTTTTGACTTTGTACTTCTAAAGCTTGAACTCGATTTGCTGCTTCCGAAAGGGTAAGCTTCAAAATCCTTTCTTTCTCTTGCTCTAGTAAGGGTAAAAGCTTCTGTCGTTTTTCTTTTAATCTTTTGAGTGTGGGAACTTTATCCTGGAAACGGGTTGATTCTCCTGCAATTTGAGCTTCTAAATTTCGTATTTGAGTAATTAACTGTTGATATACCGGTGCATCTTTAAGAATAGCCGGTGCTCCCTCTTCTTGCTGAAGAATAGTAAGCTCAGCTTTGGCTTTTGCTAACTGCTGATCGACTTTTTGTCTTTCCCCTGATAATAGTTTTAGTTGTTCTATAATCTGGCTTGATTGGGTGTTGGGGTCAAAGAAATCATACTGCTGACGGAATGTTTGCAGTTGTTGTTGCAGAACTTCAACTTGTTCTTTTATTGGTGGTAGTTCTTTATCTACAAAGCGAATTCCTTGACTTAGTTGGGTTTGTCGCCTTTCTAAACTGTATTTTAAATAAGCTTGAGCGATTTTATCTAATACTTCTTTGACTTGAGTTGGATTGCTATGACGATATGTAACTTCTATAACTTTTGTTTCGCCTAAGCGAGTAATTTTTAAATTTTTTTCTTCTTTTAATAAGGATTTATAGGTAATATCTGGATATTGTACTTGCAGGTCATTAATAATAGGTCTCATCAGTTCTGGACTTTGCAGAACCTCGATTTGACTTTCGTAATCTAAACCAGATTTTTGTATATTTGTATTTAAGAATGAAGTCAGTTCTGACAAGTTATTGTTATTGTCTTCATCTACAGGTTCCACCAAAAGTCGGAAGTTATCTTCATATTGGGGTTCTCGCGATAGGGTAAAACCGACAACTCCAGCCATTGTGATACCAGCAACCCCTGCAATTACTAGGGCTCGTCGTTTGAGAATATTGAAAAAATCGCCTAAATCTAACTCATCCTCTTCTTCTTCAGTAAGTGCTAAAGGTTGAATAGATAGAGATTGAGGTGCTATCAATTTATTATTTGATTCTGAGTGTAAGTTTTGTAAAGAAGAATTCTCAATCATTGATTAATGCTTGGTATAAAAGCAGGGATTGTTGTTTGCGATAGCTTTGAATAAGTCACGGTACCTAGAATGGAATGTTAGGTAAAGTAGTATGTTTTATCAAGTGTGTCCAGTCACAAGATTAATAGTATTTACTTAAGTAATCTTAGAGATTAGAAGTAGGACTATTATACGAATAAGGTAATTTGTATTTATTTCTCAAAATGTGAATTTTCTGAGTCAATAGAAAAACATAATGTTATTTGTATAACAGCTTTAATTTTTTAGAATTTAGCTGCAAAGGTATATAGGTACTGTTGGAGTAAGATAATTTTACTGATTACAAATAATCAAATCTAGATTATTCCAATTATTTATTATGGCAATATATTTAACTGAGAGTAAGAATAAATATAAATAACCATAATTTATTTTTTTTCAAATGTTATCCAATATTCTTTGATATTTAAATATAGATGGTATAAATCCTTGTAGAAATTGAAAAAATACTTATGTCATAGAGAATGAAGTAGATTAATTGTAAGGAGTAACTAAAAGTCATAAAAAATCAATCATATAACTTTCTCAACATCACCAGAATTAAATATATAAAAAATATCGCAATACTTTAAGCTTTAATTGCTGATGAAGATTATAGCGACTGAAATTCCCGATATTCTAATTATAGAACCAAAGGTATTTGGAGATAATAGAGGTTTTTTCCTGGAAAGTTATAACCACAAAGCTTTTTGTGAAAAAACTGAAGTTGCTGTTAATTTTGTCCAAGATAATCATTCCTCTTCGAAGCAAAATGTTCTCAGAGGACTACATTATCAAATTCAGCAACCTCAAGGTAAGTTAGTTCGTGCAATTGTTGGGACTATATTTGATGTGGCTGTAGATATTCGCAAAAGTTCTCCAACTTTTGGTAAGTGGGTCGGTTATACTCTCAGTGCTGAAAATAAACGACAAATTTGGATACCATCTGGCTTTGCTCACGGTTTTCTAGTTGTTTCTGAAACTGCTGAAGTTTTGTATAAAACCACAGATTATTATGCACCTCAACATGAACGGTGTATACTCTGGAATGACCCAGAACTGGCTATTGATTGGCCGTTAACTGCATCTCCGATAGTATCTGCAAAAGACCAAGCAGGTAAACCTTTTCAAAGTGCAGAGGTTTTTGGAAACCTTTAATCAGAGAGTTATGAATTTTCAAGATAGTGACATTCAAGATAGTGGAATCAAGATGCAGCGGCAATCTCGTCGTCTACTAGTGACGGGGGGAGCAGGATTTATTGGTGCTAATTTTGTCCATCATTGGTGTCACAAGTATCCTGAAGACCGAGTGGTTGTTTTGGATGCTCTCACCTATGCTGGTAATCGTCACACTCTACTTGAATTAGAAGCTCAGGAAAATTTTCGCTTTGTGCAAGGCGATATTTGCGATCGCACTTTAGTTGATAATTTGTTACGTGAAGAGAGTATTGACGCTATTGCTCACTTTGCTGCTGAGTCCCACGTCGATCGTTCTATTCTCGGACCTGATGCTTTTATTCAAACTAATTTAGTTGGTACTTTTACCCTTCTGGAGGCTTTTCGCCAGTACTATGAACAAGGGGGATTGAAAGAAGGAGAATCACAAGAAGGAGAAATACAAGGAGTTTTCCTTCATGTCTCTACGGACGAAGTTTACGGCAGTCTCAACCCTGATGACTCTGCTTTTACGGAAACAACTCCCTATGCACCCAACAGCCCCTACTCCGCATCTAAGGCTGGTAGCGATCATTTGGTGCGAGCTTACTACCATACTTATAGTTTACCGACAATTATCACCAACTGCTCCAATAATTACGGTCCCTATCAGTTTCCAGAAAAACTGATTCCCCTAATGTGTATTAACATTCTCATGGGTAAATCCTTGCCTGTATATGGGGATGGGCAAAACATTCGAGATTGGCTTTATGTGCTAGATCATTGCCGTGCTTTGGATTTAGTCATTCATCGAGGTAAACCGGGAATGACCTATAACATTGGTGGTAACAATGAAGTAAAGAACCTGGACTTAGTACATTTACTTTGTCAATTAATGGATGAATTAGCCCCAGATTTACCTGTAAGTCCAGCGAAGGAGTTAATTACTTTCGTCAAGGATAGACCGGGACACGATCGTCGCTATGCTATTAACTCGACGAAAATTCAAACTGAGTTAGTTTGGGAGCCTTCAGTAACGGTGGAGGAGGGTTTGAGACAAACAGTTAAATGGTATCTCACCCATCGCGATTGGTGGGAACCAATGCTATCCCAAGAGTATCAGGCTTACTATCGCCAGGTTTATGCAGTAAAATAAAATGAACCAATCAATTTTATTACTGGGAAATACCGGGCAACTGGGGCAGGAATTACAGCAAATCCTGACTGCTTTTGAATGTAATTTACACAGCTTGGGACGCTCTCAAGTTGAGTTTACCCAGCCTGGTTCTTTGTGCCAAGCTGTAGACGAATTTAAACCTAATTTAATTATTAACTGTGCTGCTTATACTGCTGTTGATAAAGCTGAAAGCGAACCGGAAATAGCGGAAAAAGTTAATGCGATCGCACCGGGAATTTTGGCAGAAAAGGCGCAGCAGCTAGGAGCTTATTTAATTCATATTTCTACAGATTATGTTTTCGATGGTAGCCAAGGTTATCCTTACCAGGAGAGCGATGCTACTAATCCTCAAAGTGTTTACGGTCAATCTAAACTGGCTGGAGAAGAAGCTATCCGCAATGTTTGCGATCGCTATATGATTCTCCGCACTGCTTGGGTACATGGCTGTTATGGTAAAGGCAATTTCGTCAAAACTATGTTAAGGTTGGGTGCCCAACGGGAGGAAATCCGAGTTGTCGATGACCAAATTGGTAGTCCTACTTGGACTGGGGATTTAGCAAATGCAATAACGCAAATAATTCCTCTATTGAGTCCAGATATTTCTGGGATTTACCATTACACCAATAGTGGGGTTGCTAGTTGGTATGACTTTGCTGTTGCGATTTTTGATGAGGCTCAACATTTGGGTTTTCCTCTTCAAGTCAATCGCGTTGCTCCCATCACCACAGCAGAGTATCCTACTCCTGCGAAGCGTCCCAGTTATTCGGTACTATCTTCTACTAAGCTATCTAAACTTTTAGGAAGTGATACTCCCCACTGGCGAGTTAGCCTCAGTAAAATGTTGAGTCAATGGATGAAATTGAGTAACTAATATAATGAAAGCTTTGATTCTCTCTGGCGGTAAAGGAACGCGCCTCCGCCCACTTACTTACAGTGGAGCCAAGCAAATGGTTCCCGTAGCTAATAAACCTATACTTTGGTATGGAATTGAAGCAATTGTTAAAAGTGGCATCACTGATATTGGTATCATTGTTAGCCCGGAAACTGGAGATGATGTCAAGGCTAAAACTGGTTCGGGAGAACTTTTTGGTGCTAGGATAACCTACATTACTCAAGAAAAGCCAGCAGGACTTGCCCACGCAGTCAAAGTTGCTCAACCTTTTCTGGGAGATTCTCCTTTTGTGATGTATCTGGGTGATAACTTAATCCAAGATGACCTAGAAGGGTTTCTCACTAAGTTTACACAACAACAATTGGATGCTTTAGTCTTATTGCGAGAGGTTGAAAATCCTAGTGCATTTGGCGTTGCGAAGGTTGCACAGGATGGTAGGCTGATCCAGTTAGTGGAGAAACCTGCAGTTCCTCCATCAAATCTTGCTTTGGTTGGTGTTTATTTCTTTTCTCCTTTGATTCATCAGGTTATAGCAAATATTCAACCTTCTGCTCGTGGTGAGCTTGAAATTACTGATGCAATTCAGTACCTTGTTACCCAGCAGGCTAATGTCCAAGCTAATCAGCTTTCTGGGTGGTGGTTGGATACTGGCAAAAAAGATGACTTGCTGGAGGCGAATCGGATTATCCTTGATAGTTATCTTGCTACTGCGGTGGAAGGAGAGGTGGATGCTCGGTCTCAGGTGATTGGGCGTGTAGCGATTGGTGCGGGTTCTCGGTTGATTAATTGTACTGTTCGCGGTCCTGTGATTATCGGTCGAGATTGCTATTTGGAAAACTGTTTTATTGGTCCCTATAGCAGTATTTATGACCAGGTTACTTTGATTGACACTGATATTGACCACAGCGTGATTTTACAAAGAACTAAGGTTGTCAATATTCATCAGCGTATTGTGGATAGTTTGATTGGTCAACGGGCTTTTTTGGGGGTTGCTGAGCGGCGACCGAAGGCTCTGCGTTTTATGGTTGGGGATGATTGCCGAGTTGAGCTTATGGCTGCGGTTTAGATTAGGTAAAACTCTATAATTTTTTCCAATCAAGTTTCAGCATACGGACTAGAGTAAATCCAGAGGAAATTTAAAGATAATGCTAAGCAAAATTCAGAAGCTATTGCCCTTTGGTAGAAAATTTAGCTCTAGCTCACGTGCAATTATTGCAAATACAGGCTGGTTATTTGCAGACCGCATTCTTCGTATGGGTGTAGGTTTATTTGTGGGTGTTTGGCTTGCACGTTATTTGGGAGTACAATTGTATGGCATTTTTAACTACGCTACTGCTTTTGTAATTTTATTTAGTCCACTTGCTACTTTAGGCTTAGAAAGAGTAGTAGTTCAGCATCTTGTTCGTCATTCCTCAATTAAAGACGAAATTTTAGGTACTGCTTTCTGGCTTAAATTGCTTGGTGGAGTCGCATCTCTATTGTTAGCAGTTAGTTCTATCTATTTTTTACGCCAGGATGAAAAACTTGTAGTTTGGTTGGTGGCAATTTTGTCAACAGTAGTAATTTTTCAAGCTTTTGACACGATTGATCTTTGGTTTCAATCAAAAGTGGAATCAAAATATACTGTACTTGCTAAAAATACAGCCTTTATATTTTCTACACTGATTAAAGTTATTCTAATCACTATACAAGCACCATTAATCGCCTTTGCATGGGTGGTATTGGCAGAAATGGGATTAAGTGCAGTTGGTTTAGCGATCACTTATTGTATTAAGGGCTATTCAATTAAGTTATGGCGTTGGAGCTTTCCAATTGCTAAGACTCTGCTTAAAAATAGTTGGCCTCTTGTTTTTTCTGACCTAGCTGCTATTATTTATACAAAAATTGACCAGATTATGCTGGGGGAAATGGTTGATAGTAGCGCTGTAGGAATTTATTCTGTTGCGGTTCGTATCTCTGAAGCCTGGTACTTTATTCCAAGGACAATTACTTCTTCAGCTTCTCCTTCAATTTATGCAGCTAAAGAAACAGATGAAACTCTTTACTATAAACGCATAAAAAAATTACTTCGTTTATTATTGATACTTTCTATTTTTATTGCTGTACCAATAACATTATTTTCTGACAACATCATTACTATTCTTTTTGGTTATGAATATATAGCAGCAGCACCAGTATTATCAGTTCATGCATGGGCATCTTTATTTGTTTTTTTAAGAGTTGGCACTGTATCCTGGTTTAATGCAGAAGGACTAAACCAATTTGTTCTGCGGAGAAACTTAACTGGTGCAATTATAAATATAGTCTTAAATTTATTCCTTATTCCTATATATGCTGAATTAGGTGCTGCGATAGCTACATTAATTTCTTATGCATCTGCTGAATTTTTAAGTGATATGTTTTATGCGAAAACAAGAAAGATATTCAAAATACAACTTCAAACATTTCTGTTTTTTAAATAATTTATTGAACTAAAAATTATCAAGATTGAAAATAATAGTAATTCTATACTTGAACTAATTATGAAATTAATTGATGCCCTAAAAAACCTCTATATTACAACAAAACCAAAGCCTTGGAAACTGCAAAAACCAGTTGTAATCCAGTTTCCTGTAAATGACATTTGTAATTCAAAATGTCAGATGTGCAATATCTGGCAACAGAAATTTGATTATCAAATTACTCCGAATGAACTAGAAAAAGCTGTCTCTAATCCATTATTTTCTGAAGTTAGAACTATCGGAATTAATGGAGGTGAACCAACTCTTCGTAAAGACCTAGCTGAACTTGTAGATGTTTTATTTAAAAAGCTACCAAATCTATCAGGTATTGCTTTAATCACAAACTCTCTTATTAGTAGCCAAGTTATACAACGTATTACTGAAATTGGTCAAGTTGTTAAATCTCATAAAGGTCACCTTGATGTTATGGTGTCTCTCGATGGATTTGGCGATGTGCATGATAGAGTAAGAGGTCGTAAAGGAAACTTTGAAAATGCTGTTAAGGTAATTGATTTTATTCAAAGTTCCGATTTGGTATCTAATCGTAGATTAGGTTGTACGGTACTCAAAGAAAATATTTATGGCGTTCATGATTTATTAGAATTTGCTATTAGTAAAGATATATATATCAAATACAGATTAGGAATTCCACATCAGCGCCTTTATTCAAAAGATGTTGTTGAACCTTTTGATTTGACTTTTGAAGAAAAGTACCATTTTGCTATTTTTCTAGAGAATCTAATTAAGTTCTACGAAAAATCCGAACAGCAGAATTTTTTCTATACATCATTAATCGGTCAGTTAATTTATCAAAAGCCTCGTGCCGCTGGATGTGATTGGCAACACCGGGGTGCTACTCTTTCAGCAAGAGGAGAACTCTTATATTGTGCGGTTGAAAGTAAAACTTTAGGTTCTGCTATTACTGAAGATGCAGAGCAACTGTATTTTGACAACAATCAACATTTAGCTGACATTCTTCAAAATAAGTGTGATATCTGCGCTCATGATTATGTTGGCATTCCTCCTAAGATGGTTTTAATTAAAACTTATGCAGAGAGATTATTAGAAAAAGCCGGAGTTTCTCTAAAGAATGTAAAGCAGTTTGAAATCTTGAAGCCAGTCAAATCTCTCAGACAGCAAGCAGACTTGAATAGAAAAATGGCTTTATACGGAGTCAATCAAGCAACCCTTGGTAAGTCTCAACCTGCTACTTGTTTTCCTAGAAATTCTGCCAGTAATCGTAAAGTACTAATTTGTGGTTGGTATGGTACTGAAACTCTGGGTGATAAAGCAATTTTGGGAGGTGTTGTTCAATCTTTTCAAGGTTCTTTGGGAAACATTGAACTGCATTTAGCTTGTTTAGAGTTATTTATTTCTGAAATGACAGTCCGCCAAATGCCTGAATTACAAGGATGCAAATTGCATTCTATTACTGAAGCTATAGAAATTGCTAACTCAATGGATTTAGTCGTTTTTGGAGGTGGTCCTTTAATGGCTATTGTAGAGCTTACTGATATGATTGCCATATTTCAAAAAGCAGTGGAAGCAAAAATTCCTACATTAATTGCAGGATGTGGTGTTGGACCTTTGGGAGCTTCTCACTATAACGATGCGATTAAGCATCTTTTACTTTCTGCATCACACCGGATTTATAGAGATAAAAAATCTTTGCAAATTGCTAAAAGCTTGGGTATTGATACTGCTTCAGACCAAGTTGCAGAAGACCCTGCTTTTACTTGGTTAAAAACTAGTACATTTTCTAGTCAAATAGCTGAGACTCAAAGCAATAATTCAGAACATCCTTCTTTAATATTAGGTTTGAGAGATTGGACTTATAAGGAATATGCTAAAGATTTGAGCATAATTGAAGCTGAAGCTATCAAACAACGATTCGAGAAAGAGGTAGTAACAGCAATAGAGCAATTAGTTAATAAATATCCAAGTTTACGAATAATTCCTTTCCCAATGTGTACTAATCATCTAGGTCATGATGATAGATGGTTTTACCGTAACTTATTTAGAAACCATAAAAATATATATGATGCTCTAGACTTGACGTATTTAGGAGCAGAAATTAGTCCTTTAGATGCAATAAATACTTTTAAATCAGCTTCAATAGCTCTCACCATGAGATTTCATTCTCTTGTGTTTGCTTTATCTTCTGGTGTACCTACTGTTGGGATCGACTATACTCTTGGACGTGGGAAAGTTACATCTCTTGCAGAAAAACATAATGTCCCATACATGAGTTTAAGCTCAATTAATGCTGAATTTATTGTTTCTTCCTTGTCAAAGTTGCTAGATGAAAATAAACAAGAATCTCAAATTTGTTTACATCCAGAAAGTCTAAAGTTCCAAAATGCAGTTAGTCAATTCATCAAATCTTTGGAATAATGGTTAAGTCTCTTCTTATAAGCACCTACGACATTCAAGGAGGAGCTGCTCGTGCAGCTTACCGTCTAAATAAAGGTTTACGGAATATTGGAGTAGATTCTAAGTTACTAGCAGCTAATAAACTTACCGATGATGAAACTGTTATTGCTCCACAAACTCCGCTAAGTAAAGGTATTACAAAATTAAAACCGACTTTGGATACACTGCCATTAAAGTTTTTTCGTTACCGTCATACCTCTCCCTATTCCATTCAATGGCTTGGGGATGCTGTTCCTGCAAAAGTGGCTCAAATTCAGCCAGATATTATTAATTTGCATTGGGTTAATTTTGGTTATTTACAAATAGAAAGCATTTCAAGATTAGGCAAATCTATCGTTTGGACACTCCATGATATGTGGGCATTCACTGGAGGTTGTCACTATAGCTTTGATTGTGAAAGATATACCAATTCTTGTGGTGCTTGTCCACAACTTCAGAGTAATACAAACAAAGATTTATCACATTGGGTTTGGCAGCGTAAGCAAAAGGCATGGAGAAATTTGAACCTTACGATTGTAACTCCAAGCGACTGGCTAGCAAAGTGTGCTCGTTCTAGCTCACTACTTAAGGATAAAAGAATTGAAGTCATTCCAAATGGGATTGATACCGACAAGTATAAGCCAATTAATAAGTCTATAGCACGAAGCATTCTAGGACTACCTAAAGATAAACGGTTTATTTTGTTTGGAGCAGTAAATGCAAGCAGCGATGGTAGGAAAGGTTTTCACCTACTTGAAGCAGTCTTGCAAAACCTCAGTCAAACTGATTGGGCTGACAATACAGAGCTAATTATATTCGGGGCATCTAAATCCAGGAATTCACCTAAACTTGGTTTTAAAAGCCATTACTTGGGAAAACTAAATGACGATATCTCTCTAGCATTAGTCTATGCAGCAGCAGATGTGTTTGTTGCTCCTTCAATCCAAGAAAATCTAGCTAATACGGTTATGGAATCTTTATCTTGCGGAACTCCCTGCGTAGCATTTAATATTGGTGGAATGCCTGATATGATTGAAAACTTAAAAAACGGATATTTAGCTAAACCTTTTGAAGTTGAAGATTTAGCTAGAGGTATTGCTTGGGTACTAGAAGGTGAAGAAAGATTTCAAAAACTAAGTTATTGCGCTCGACAAAAAGTGGAACGGGAGTTCACTCAAACTATACAAGCTCAAAATTATTTAAATTTATTTAACAATATTTTAAGTACTACAAACTATGTAAATACTAAAGATAAATTACAAGTGAAAAATCAAATGTAATTTGTTGATAAAACTAATTTTTTATCTATCACTAATTTTACGTGTAAAAATTAAAATGCCTATCCCTACTATTGAAAACTATCGTAACCTTCCAGTTAACCCTGACCGTAAGGAGGGTGGAATAGAAGTTAGTGCTAAATTATATAAACAATCCACAAAAGATAAGCCGTTAGTAAGTATCTTCACTGTTGTTTTTAATAGTGCGACAACCCTAGAACAGACTATCTTAAGCGTGTTAGGTCAAACATACCAAAATATCCAATATATCATAATTGATGGTGGCTCTACAGATGGAACTTTAGAAATTATAAAAAAATACGAAGAGCAAATTGATTACTGGGTTAGTGAACCAGATTCAGGTATATATGATGCAATGAATAAAGGTATATCTCTCTGCGAGGGAGTATTAATTGGCATCATAAATGCAGGTGATAATTACATGAAAGATGCCATTGAGAATATTTGCAATATTTACAAAGATAACAAGGATGAAATTATTCTTGTTGGCAACTGTCAGGAATATTTTAGTGATTATTCTGGATGGGTTATATTATCAGGAAATTTGACTAAGTTGCCTTACAAAATGGTACCTCATCCATCTGTATTTGTTCCTTTATCTATTTATGAAACTTATGGTGGCTTTGACACTAAGTTTCAAATAGCATCTGATTACGACTTTATACTTCGTTGCTATCTGCAAAAAGTTCAATTCTTTCATATAAACAAAGTTTTAGCAACAGCCAGTGCTAGGGGATTTTCAAGCAATTATTATCTTACAGAAATAGAATACTTAAAAGTCAGGTTCAAGTACGGGCTATTAAATATAAAATCATTCATGTTAAGCTTTTTTTCCTTAACAAAAGTTACCTTACATCTAATGTTAGAGCGTATAAAGCTTTGGCAATTAATTGAAAAAAGTAGAAATAAAAGTGTTCGTTAACCTGATTATGTGAATATTCGCAAATTTTTAGCATGTTGTATATTATTCTTAATCCAGGCATACTGTATGTACTAGTTTGGCTAACTGTACTTAGTCTCTATCAATTCCAGTATAGTTTACTTCTTCTACCTATAACCGAAACAGCATTTTTTTTTGTAGTTGCGAGTTGTTGCTCTTTCTATTTACCAACTCTGTTTAAATCATTAATCACCAAAAAGCGATTTACTAAGAGGCGAAAACTTATTTCAGTAGACTTTCAAGCAAAAACAAAAGGAATATTTTTGTTTTGGTTATTCTTTTCTGTCATAGAAATTATAGTGGCTAGAAACTTACCACTATTTGGTGTTCTTGGTTTGGGTCCTTATGTAAGATATACAGACTTTGGTATTCCAACTTTGCATGGTCTATTAAATGCTTGCTTGCTGGTTTTGTCTAACTATTCACTGTATAGATACTTAGAACGTAAATCAAAAAAAGATATTATTTTATGGGCTTTATTCTTATTATGGGGAATTTTAAAACTAGGTAGACAGTTAATTATGTCTCAATTTATTCAATCTACCTTTATACTTTTATATTACTTAAAAGATAATTCTTTTGATTTACATAGACTAAAACAGAGAATAATCAAGTTAAATTATAATGTCACAAAATACATTATTCCATCACGTAATCTAGATTCTACATTTAAAATTTCTAAGTCAAATTTTTATTGGTTTCTACGAATTTTTATTGGTTTTATTTGCTTAGTATTTCTTTTTGATGCTATTGGTAATTCTCGAAATGTAGATGGGGGATTGATCACAAGTATTGGTAGGGCTAGCCCAGAATATCCTCAATTCTTACCTTCTGGTATATTTTGGATATATCTTTACATAACATCTCCTTTATCTAATGTAATTAATAATATTGATTTTATCGAACCTAATTATTTACCTCTGAACATAATTAGTAGTCTAACACCGTCAGCGATAATTGATATTTTAGGACTAACTACGAATAATAATTATGATTGGCAACTAGTAGTAAAATTTCTGAATGTAAATACTTTCCATGCAAGTTTTCTACTGGATTTTGGCATGTATATATCTCTATGTGTATACTTTTTAATGTCACTCCTATTTCAAAGTATTTATCTTCGCTCCTTAAAAAGTCGGTTAGTATGCTGGCGTTTCATTAATGTAGTAATACTCCACAATATAGTATTATCTATATTTGTCAATTTTTTTACACATATAGTGTTTATCGCACAAATAATCATTCACTTTTTTCTCCAATATAAAAAGCATAAGTTGAAATAATACATAATACGCTTCAAATGTTTCAAATGATAGATAATTTCAACAGTTCAGAAATATAGATTAAGATTAAGCTATGAGCAAAGCTTCTGTTAGTGTAATTATTCCATGCTATTGTTGTTCGGGTACAATACGTAGAGCAGTAGAATCTGTAGTTCAGCAAACACTTCAACCAGCAGAAGTTATTCTGGTTGATGATGCCAGTAGGGATGAAACTTTAAGTGTGCTAAAAGCCCTACAAGAGGAATACAGTAGTGATTGGATTAAAATTCTTTCACTGGAGTCTAACGGTGGTCCTTCTGTTGCACGTAATGCCGCGTGGAATATAGCAACACAGGATTATATTGCTTTTTTAGACGCTGATAATGCTTGGCACAAAGATAAAATCCTGATTCAGTATTACTGGATGCTTGCAAATCCCCAAGCTTTATTGTCTGGGCATACAATTCCAATTGTTTTTTCCTATGAAAAGTTTTTGTCTACTCGAAATATTTCCTTTAAACAAGATATTAAATATAATCGAATCAGCAAAGAAGAAATTTTGCGGTCTAATCCTTTCGAGACTTCATCTATCATGTTACAACGAGATATAAAATATAGATTTGATATCTCAAAAAGATATAGTGAAGACTATTTTTTGTGGCAACAAATCTGTTTAGATGGTCATCCTTGTTTTCTGTTGAATGTACAACTGAGCTATATTTTCAATAGTTTTGGAACAGCTGGTCTAACCAGCAGAATACTCAAAATGAGGCTAGGAGATTTTAATAATTATTGGCAGCTTTGGAGGAAACATAAAATTTCTGTACAAACAATGATTTTTATGATATTTTGTTCTGCTATGAAATTTTTAGCTCTTATGATAATAGGTCCTGAAAAATATTCCCTCATGAAACATAGAATAATATTTGGTCACTACGAAACATAGGACAATTTTGCATAAATTAATAAATAATCTATCTCTAGAATTACAAAATACTAAAAAAATATGAATCCAAAAATTTCAGTAATTATTGTTAACTATAATGCTAAACCTCTTTTACAACGATGTATAGAAAGCCTATATCCTAATTCCAAACAGCAACGAAATTTATCTGAGATTATAGTGGTAGATAACGATTCTCAAGATGGAAGTCCAGAACTTTTAAGACAACAATACCCAGAAATAAAATTGATCGATAATCAAGAAAACTTAGGCTTTGGTAAAGCAAACAACCAGGGAGTCAGAGAAGCAATAGGAGAATACATTCTCCTGATCAATCCTGATACAGTAGCAGATGGCAACATCTTAGATCAAACCTTAAAATTCTTTGAACAACATCCGGATAATAAAAGTGCTTTTGGCGGAATTCTCTTAAACCCTGATGGAAGTCAACAACGAGGTTCAAGACGTAGCTTTCCCACATTCTTGAATGCATTACTACACTTCACCAAACTAGATAAAACCTTTAATTATAAAAAAGCCTATGATTTGTCCTGGTTACCAGTAGAAACACATGAAGTTGAGTGTGTCTCCGGAGCTTGTATCGGAATACCCAAAGTAATGTATGAAAAACTGAAAGGCTTTGACGAGCGATTCTTTTTGCATTTTGAGGATATTGACTTATGCAAAAAAATTCAGCAAGCGGGTTATAAATTGTGGTTCTATCCAGAAGTTAGATTATTTCATGAAAAAGGAGGTAGTTCTAACGGTTCTCAACCTATCAAAATTAAGGTTAATAAATGGTTTCTTGATTCTCTGGGTAAGTACTTATGGAAATGGGACAAACCCAGTGCAATAATATTTAGTCCTATATTAGGGTACTTGAAGTTTCTAGCATGGTTTAAAACTTTACAATTGAAAAAATCATAATTCTTATGACAATAGTATTTTCTGGTGCTACCTCTGATACAGGAAACCGGGTTCTTAAAAAACTGGTTCACCAATTTGGAAAAGAATCTATTATTTGCTTAGTAAGACAAACTTCTAATATTACATTTCTCCAACACCTAGGTGTTACAACTGTCAGAGGTGATGTAACCAAGCCAGAAACTCTTACACAGGTTCTCAATCCTTCCGTAACTTATTTGGATATGACACACCCCAAATACTACAACAAGTCACTTGAAGCTGTTGTTAGTGCTGGGGTAGAAAGAGCATATTTCGTGACTACAACCGGAATCTTCTCTAAATATAATCATTGTTCTCAAATTTATAAAGATAATGAAGCCAAAATCAGAGCTAGTGGTATTGTTTATACAATTCTGCGTCCAAGCATGATTTACGGTTCTATGCGAGATAAAAACATGCATAGATTAATTAAATTTTTAAATCGTTATCTAGTTTTTCCACTTTTCGACGCTGGTAAAAGCATGATGCAGCCAGTTTATGCAGAAGACTTAGCTGATGGGATATTTTCTGCTATTGTTAACGAGTCCAAAACAGAATATCAAGAATATAATTTAGCAGGACCTACAGCTATTAGTTATGACGAAATAGTTAATACCATACTCACTAAGCTAAACCGTCAAGTATTCAAAATTAATGTAAACACTAAACTAGCAGCTATAATTACCAAATTCGCTCAAAATTTACCAGGATTTCCCATTACCGAGGAACAGGTATTAAGATTGCAAGAAGACAAAGTATTCGATATATCAAAAAGTTGCAATGAGTTAGGCTTTAATCCTAGAAGTTTTAATGAAGGGATTAGTTTAGAAATAGAAGAAATGCGTTTAGTAAAAGTCATTCGCTAGTTGCCCACTTTAGAGATTAGCTCAAGTTAATAAACGATAAACCCCTTAAGAGGTATTCTGAAAGCAAGATTACCCTTCAAAATAATGGTCTTGCTTCTATTAATCTTACTTGGAATTATTCCCCTGAGAATCGTGAACGCTGTATTGATGAGTTTAGGATTTTAATCCTAGGTAGGTCATTGGCTAGTTGAGAATACTGCAATTCATCAATCTAACCTATCACTAACGATTCATTTAATTGTTCGCCGTTTGCTATCTTAAAATTTTATTATTTTTGTAGCAATACGTCTAAAGGTTTGAAATCAAGCTTTGCTATTATCGATGACAAATTCTAGACCTTCAATTATTTAGTCAAAACATCTACACTTTCCGAATTAAGAAGCTTTTCATTCCTGAGTTTTCAATTTTTCGATAGGGTCTCTAGATAAAGGTTTTGCGATTTGAGCTTCGATAACTTTGATTACGTACATCAATAGTAATGGCGATCGCTACAATGAAAATTTCCTTTGGATATCTGTTAAATAAAATATATTCTATATATAGACCACTTTCAAGACGGCAGAAACGCTATTTACTTATCACTACAGATATATCTTTATTTATTTTATCTATTTATACAGCATTTTTTTTACGTTTTGATAGTTTATTCCCGCTTTCAGAAATCTTTAATTACATTGGACTGATTATTATCCTATTTGCAGTTAAGTTATTAACTTTTAGACTAAAAGGTATCTATCGCCCTATTTTGCGCTATACAGATGTAGAGTTTCTAGCAAACTTTATTCAAGCTGTATTTTATAGTTCTGCAATACTAATAATCTTAGCTTATTTACGGGGATTATGGCCTATTCCTCGCTCAATCTTAATTATCGATGCGTTTTTGACTTTATTTTTAGTAATTGGAGTTAGACTGTTGATTCGTTGGTCAACTCAAAATCTGGTAGCTTCTATTGAATATCATCAATCTCCTGAACGCTTACTTATTTACGGTGCAGGCTCGGGAGGTTATCAATTAGTTAGAGCTTTATTAAACGATCCAAATTATTGTCCAGTAGCTTTTGTCGATGATAATCCAGAATTACAACAGCAAACTTTAGTTAAGGGACTTAAAGTTTACTCACCTAAAGATGTACCAAAATTATGGCAACAAAAAATATTTGATACTGTAATTTTAGCAATGCCTTCTGTAGGTAAAAAAGAAAAGCGTTATATTATTGAAAAGTTACAAGCTTTATCTATTCCCGTTAAAACAACACCAACCCTTGGGGAAATTATCTCTGGTAAAGTTGCAATTCAGAAAATTCGTAACATAGATATCACCGAACTGCTACAGAGAGAAGAAATAGCTCCCAACAAAAAACTCTTGCAAATGCAAGTCAAAGATAAAGTAGTTCTGGTGACTGGTGCAGGAGGCTCCATTGGTTCTGAATTATGCCGTCAAATTGCCCAACAACAGCCCAAGTCTTTAATTCTATACGAACTGAATGAATTTGCTCTTTACAATATAGACTTAGAACTCTCAGAAAATTTTCCTTCTCTCCAAATTTACCCCTATCTGGGGAATATTACCAATCAAAACTACTTAAAAACAATTTTAAATCGTCACCAAGTAGATACAGTTTATCATGCAGCAGCTTATAAGCACGTCCCCTTGGTAGAGGCGAATGCTGCAAGAGGAATTGAAAATAACGTTTTAGGAACCCTAGTTGCTGCTCGTTGTGCGATTGACTGTCAAGTAAAGCACTTTGTATTAATCTCAACCGATAAAGCAGTGCGTCCTACCAATATAATGGGAGCTAGTAAAAGAGTTGCAGAAATGATAATACAAGCATTTGCAACTCAACCAGAAATGATTACTTGCTTTGCAATTGTTAGATTTGGCAATGTACTTAACAGCAGTGGTTCAGTCGTACCGCGTTTCCGGAAACTTATTGCTCAAGGAAAGTCAATTACAGTTACCCACAAAGATATTACTCGTTACTTCATGTCCATTCCCGAAGCAGCCCGCTTAGTAATGCAAGCAGGGTCAATTGCAAAAGGAGGTGAAGTATTCTTACTAGATATGGGTGAGCCAGTTCGTATTTACGATTTGGCGATGCAAATGATTCGTTTAAGTGGATTGATACCAGGAAAAGATATTGATGTAGAAATTACCGGATTGCGACCAGGAGAAAAACTTTATGAAGAGTTGTTGATTGAAGGTAATAATGTCAAACAAACCCAACACCCAAAAATTTTCTTTGCCCGCGAACATTTTTGGAACTGGGAAATTTTACAACCGGAATTGGATATTTTATTAGAAAATGCTCGACTTAATCACTTAGAAGGTTTAATAATTCAACTGCGTAAAATCGTTCCAGAATATCAACCAAAGAATTCATTTTTTAAAACTATGGCGGCAGTAAAATAATAAATATTGGTAATTGGTAATTGGTAATTGGTAATTGGTGATAGCTGCTGTCAAAATAATTCAAGATTTATACAATCACCCATAGATACATTGTTTTTTTTACACGCTTAAGTATGTGGAGTTATTTTCTTCAAATTGTTTAATTCTCATGATTATTTGATTATTGATACAAAATTTATAAAATCACTTGTATTTGCTAATACTTGTATTTTAAATCTTTTTTACTAGTATAAGTACGTAAGCAAGAAGTGCATTTTTTATATTTCTGATAATTAATGTAACTAAAAAATGTTACTTCGTAAGTATTTACTACTTGACAATTTTAAATATGTTTTTATCTCTACAATCGCTCCTAAAAAGCGGAGTTTCAGCGTATTCTCTCGAAGAATACTTTGAATTCACTAAACCATTCTTAATTCTTTTAGTTATCAGCTTTTTCCTTAGTTTGATCGCCGTAGGTATAATCAAACAACATCTAAGTCAGCAACTTGTTGATATTCCCAACGAGCGAAGTTCTCATACCCAACCAACTCCAAGAGGTGGAGGATTAGGTTTTATCATTGCTTTTGTAATAGCGATTGTGGTAAACCAGATTTTTTCTAACACTCCGATCTATTCAAAGCAAAACTTACTTTGGTTAAGTTTAATTCCTCTAGTGCTAATAGGAATAATAGATGATTGGAAAGGAGTACCTGCAGGTATTCGCTATTTAGTACAACTAATTACATCCAGTCTTATAGTTATTCAATGCGGTGCTTTTCCACTTCCTGTATTGAGTCAGTTTGGCATAACAGGAGATATCATATCTATGATACTAACTGTCATTGGTATAACTGCTTTAATTAACTTTTACAACTTTATGGATGGTTTAGATGGCTTACTTGCAGGAGTAAGTGCAGTACAGCTAGGGTTTCTTGCTCTATGGTTTAACCAACCTCTGGACTGGGTAATACTTGCAGTTTTATTTGGATTCCTGTACTGGAATTGGTCCCCAGCCAAAATCTTTATGGGCGATGCAGGTAGTACTTTCTTAGGTGCTGTGATCGCAATAGGACTACTTAATAACAACAATAATCCAGCTTATGTTTGGTCAGCAATGGTAATTATTTTACCTTTAGTCGGAGACGCAATATATACCCTTTTCCGTCGTCTCATGCGTGGAGAAAATATCTTTAAAGCTCACCGCACTCATTTATATCAAAGACTTCAACAGTCTGGTTGGTCTCACGCTCAAGTCGCTACTACGTATATAGTATTCACCCTATTTGTTGGTAATTTAAACAGTCTCTTTGGAGCAACTGGAGCTTGGGTTGGTTCAGGTATTATCATAGCCGCTATTTTCCTCGGGGAAATGTACTTGAGTAACCGTAGATTATCTCATACATGATTTTCACTTTCTTATTTTTTAGGTAGATAGAGGTAAAATCTTTTGGATATTTATTTATATGGTTCTGGCGGACACGCTAAAGTAATACTAGATATTTTTTATCAACAGGGAAAATCAGTTAAGGCTTTAGTAGACGATAATCCACCATCTAAAATTAATAAAATTCATGTTAATAAAATTCATGGAGTCCCAATTTATCAAGCTTCAGAAATTTTACCTACCATTAGTCCAAAAAACAGTAGATGGATTGTTGCAATTGGCAATAATCGCATACGTGAACAAATAGCTCTCAAACTTGAAAATCAAGGATATTCCTTTACAACCGCTATTCATCCTTCAGCTAGAATTGCTTTAGGTACAGAAATCTCACCAGGAACAGTTGTAATGGCAAACACGGTGATTAATACTGATACTAAAATTGGCAGCCACGTAATTGTCAATACAGGTGCACTTATAGATCATGATTGTAATATTAAAGACTATAGCCACATTTCTCCTGGTTGTACCTTATGTGGTCATGTCAGCATCGGTAAAAGTACATTATTAGGAGCAGGAAGCACAGTATCCCCTTGTATTGAAATTGGCGAGCAAACAAACTGTCCTCCTGGTTCGATAATCATAGAGCCTTTGATTTCCAGCTATACTGCAGGTATCGTTTAGGGAAATTTTGTTAGAAATATCCAGAAATGAAAATTTATTGAGAATAAAATTGTAACCAGATAAGTTTTTGAAATTTTTCCCAAAGCTTCTAGATTAAATACTTTATTACTTTATTTGCTAAAGTGATGTAGTTTTTTTAAACTTTTCTAAGAGATTATCCCAAGCCATGTAAAGGTCATCTAACATATTGTTATTCTCAAGAACACAGTCAAACTTATCAATACTCAGATACTGATCGTGAGGCTGGCTATCTCTACATCGTTCTTCTCTTTGCAACCATACAGCTAAACCTCCTAACCTTTTCACAAGCTCTAACTCTCTAGGGAATCGAGTATCACTGATAACTATATTTGTACCTTGTAGTAATATTATTTCTAATCTAATTAAATTCTGAAGATAAATTTGTTCTCTGTCTGAAATCGGAGTTGCTGTTAGTTGCTCTAAAAATCCGGATTCCCGTTCCCACTCCTTATCCGCTTCCAAATAGCTTGGAATGATTTCCAGAGCCTCTTGATACCTTGGAGGAAGTGGAGCGTCAAAATTTTCAGCCACATGTAATCTCAGAGCAGTACCCCAAGAGAAAATTTGAAAACCTTTTGTATTTAAATATTGAGCACTTGTATCTTTTCCGCTACCAGATAAGCCGGAAATGCTGATAAGCATTTTATCTCCTAGAATTGTTTAATTTAATTTAATTTCTATGAAGATACATTTCCCTGAATAAAGGTCTCAAAAGTGACTTAAAACATTCATTATTGTAAGCTTGTCACAATATTTAGATATAGCAAAGTTAAATCTATACTTACTTTTTAAAATATTATCAGCAAGATATACCTTCACTGCGAGTATAAGACCATAAGTTAGAAGTTTTTCTCTATAAAACCGAATCAATCCGTAAAAATAAATAATTTCTCTAATAAGATAACCCTCTAAAATCAAATCATAACTAGTATTACTTGTTGTATTAACAGGAACGATAACAATGAATATTAGCAAAATTTAATATTTTGCCACTAGATAATTATGCTGGAATTTTCACTATATAGCGGTTTTCATTTGAATCAAATACATTTTTAAATTCCCAAATGTAGAGA
>NZ_JASJDK010000214.1 GCF_030065675.1 Mastigocoleus sp. MO_188.B34
CGTAAATCATATTTATGATTATTCCCAGTAATTTACGTTATTTCAGCTTCTAATTCACATAAGGTGTAAATCTAATAAATTCCAAACCCATAAGTTTCAGACTGAATAAGTTTCAAGTTCCATAAGTTTTAGGTAATGACAGCAAGAGGAAATGAATTAGTTCGGGATGAAACCGGATTATTTTATTTACCTTTAATTGTAGTATTGACACATAAGGGGAAGGGTGGTAAATCATGCGTAATCTATTCAAAAAAATCCGGGAATCTGGGAGAGATGAAAACTTTTTATCTATGGTTGAGAATATAGAAGTCCTAGTTTCAAAAGCACTTTCCCTGGCAATGATATTAATCATAATATTTGCAATATTTGACTTGTTTTTCTATCTCTTATTCTTCTTAGATAATCATTTATTCACTTCAACTATCGCCAAATTTAGTGGCAGATTATTTCAAACTTTTGGATTATTTCTAAATATTTTAATTGCCTTAGAAATTTTAGAAAATATTACAGCTTATCTACGAAAACATGTTGTTCAGGTAGAGTTAGTGATTGTTACTTCATTAATTGCTGTTGCTCGAAAAATTATTCTCCTAGACTTGAAAAGTACCACAGGAACCCATGTAATTGGCTTGGGATTTAGTGTTTTGGCTTTATCTATTAGCTATTGGATTGTTCGTAAAAGTAATCGAAAAAGTTAATTAACAATATCCTAGATCTGGATAATTATTTATGTACTTATAAGTAAGTAGATATAGATGGTGATAAAAAACTAATACAAGAATAATATTTCAGATAAAATAAAAATTCTTCTTGAATTAATGACTTATAAACTAATAATATTTGCTTACTTGACACCCTTGAATAAAGTATGTTTACAGATACAATATTAATGTCTATAGTCTTAATTTACCCAATTTAATTTATTAAAAAAAAGGAGAATATAGGTGTTATTAAATAACACTATACCTGGGGTATAATCAGACTAATTTTGTATTTTTCAATTATTTATATGTCTTCAATAAAGACTTTAGCTTATACTTTATAATCAAATTCATACTATTCCAAAAGTCTCTCGCGAATCAACACATCAATCCTATATTGCTCCAAGGTACTGTACGGGAAGAAAATTTGCAGGTAAATTATTAAAAATTATGATATCTCTATCAAATTAAGGAATATAAAGAAAATGGCAGCCAAAAAAAATTTTGATGCTTGTCGGAGATTATGTAGAAGACCATGAAATAATGGTACCTTTCCAAGCATTACAAATGGTAGGACAATCGGTCGATGCTGTTTGTCCCGACAAGAAAGCAGGTGAGAAGATAAGAACTGCCGTTCATGATTTTGAGGGCGACCAAACCTACAGTGAAAAACCAGGTCACGATTTCATTTTGAATGCAACCTTTGCTGAAATATAAACGCAAAATTACGATGCATTAGTTATACCTGGAGGCAGAACTCCAGAGTATATTCGCTGTAAATCACAAGTTATTGAAATTACTCGTGCATTTGCCCAAGCAAATAAACCAATCGCTGCTATTTGTCATGGATTATAACTACTAGCTGCCGCAGATTTACTGCAAAATAAAAGATGTACTGGATATCCTGCTTGTGCTCCAGAAATAAATCTTGCAGGTGGTAAATATATCAATGTGCCTATTGACAAAGCTGTAGTTGATGGCGATTTAGTCACAGCACCTGCTTGGGTTAGCAGAGTTCCTAAAGCTACTAGGTACTCAAATTGAGCATCTGTAAACCTCTAAAACTAATTATTTCTCTGAACACAGATATTTGATTAATTGGCAATTAACTGAATTGACGATTAATTGCTGTCAAACTTATTGAAGAGTTTTGATTGGATAAATAACTTGAAAATTTTTCCAATTAGTACTACCTATTGTCAATAAAGTTAAAGCTGATAATATTTATAGGTCGATTATTGGTTAAGTCACAATCATAAACAACAAAGACTTTTTATTTTTATTTAGAATTTTTAATTTGTAAGCAATGAGTGAAGTTATAGTGTAGGAAGTAATGCTGCCACAAATCTGGTCGGTGCTAAATCCCAGTACCAAAAATTTTCAGTAATTGTTTAGAAATGCCCTCTAACTCAATGACAGGCAAAAACGCAAGACAGAATGCATTTCTGCGGCTAGTGTCTGGGAATGGAGTGACTGTTGAATCAGAATCTCATTATTCGCTACTTAATCATGAAGAGGTAGTAATTGGACGAGACCCAAGCTGCCATTTTGTATTGGATGCCCTTAAGTATCGCACCGTCTCCCGCCGTCATGCAATCATTCGCCCACTCCCTTTGTCGCCCGATGGTCAATGTGATTGGGTCATTTGTGACTTAAATAGCGCGAATGGTACTTATTTGAATAAAAGACAACTTCAAGGCTCTCAACAATTACAACCTGGCGATCGTATTACTTTAGGTCATGATGGACCACAATTAATTTTTGATTACGAATTTCCAGAAGAGCAACCAGGGGTAACTATTCAAGAAGCTGTTACACCTTCCTATTTCTCAACAAGTTATCAAACTTCTACCAAAAATAATGATTCAGTTAGCTTTACCCAGCTTTTCCCTATTATTTCTACAGGTAAAGATTTAACTAGCAAAGCTTATTTACTACCTGGAATTATCACGGTAATATTTGTAGTCTTAATGTTTGCGACTGTTGGTCAAGAACAGACAAATCAGATAATTGTTGCAATTTACATTGCCTTTGCTGCTTATTACTTCATTTATCGCTTATGCGGCAAAGATAAACCTTGGTGGGAATTATTAATCTGCGTATTTCTGACGATGCTGATTTTACGCAGCCCTATTTTGCCAGGATTTATTCACATATTTAGAGAGCGCTTACCTGGTAGCTTACCCTCGGATCAAGAGTCAATCACTTTTACAGAATTGCTGGTGCGAATGTTTTTTGGTGCTGGCTTGATGGAAGAATTACTCAAAGCTTTACCAGTTTTAGCTGCTTATTTGATCGGTAGGGGATTACCATCTCCTTGGCGAGAACGAATTGGTGTGTGGGAACCCTTAGACGGTATATTGCTGGGGACTGCTTCAGCCTTGGGTTTTACTCTGGTAGAAACTTTAGGACAGTACGTACCACAAATAGCTCAATCTGTACAAGCAGAATTTGGCACAGAAGCTGGACAGTTAGCTGCTTTCCAGTTACTAATAGCTCGCATACTAGGTTCTGTTGCTGGACATATGGCTTATAGTGGATATTTAGGTTATTTTGTGGGCTTAGCCGTACTTAAACCAAGCAAAAGTTGGCAAATTTTATTAGTTGGTTACTTTACTGCATCTGGATTACATGCCTTGTGGAATACAACAGGAGCTTTGTTTGGCTGGGTATTATTGGTAATCGTAGGGGTTTTATCCTATGCATTTTTAATGGCTGCAATCCTTAAAGCCCGAGTTCTTTCTCCAAATAGATCGAAAAACTTTGCCACTCGTTTTTTTAATTCTAAATAATTCAGTCTTTTCATAGGTGTCTATGACTTAGCATTTACGCCTATAAGAAACTAAAATTATTACTAAAGTTACTTAAGTTAACAGCTTTTATCTCAGATCCCATATTGATAATATCAGTATTTTATCCTCCTTTAAGTCTGGCTGTAAGATACGGTCAATAACACACTATTGCCAACCTACGCCTCAAAAAAGATAAATGCCTCTTGCAGGCATTATTATCCTGTCGGAATTACCTAGATAAGTAAATATAAAAAGTTTATTCTTTTATTCTGGAGAATCAGAATCTTTTAGCTCTTGCAGCGCCTGATAAGCAACCATTAAACTTACTCTAGCTTGCTCAACCTCTGACAAAGCAGACCACTTACGTTCATTCAAAGAGTTAAGTGCAGATTTCGTTAAAGGAGTTTCACCATCTCTCATTGCGAAAGCGTAGGGACGTGCCATTACATTTAAATCTTCTGTAGCCCATTGGGGTAGCACTGCTTGAACGCACTTAACAAGTTGTTCTCCCAAAGATTCTCTTGACTTAAATGTATTTGTTGCTTCTAGTGCTATTTTTTCTAGCCATTCTTGGGGTACCTGTGCCGCGAATGCTGAAAGTAAACTTTCTTTAAGATTGATCACAACTGAAGATTTAGTATTACACTTGTAATACGAGGTATTGAAGTTTTGTGACCAAAGATTGTCTAGCTGGTCATAAAAACTACGGGAACGTTCAGTAATTTCTTCGTCTAGAACATCTTGCATTGCAAACTGTTTTTCAATTTCGCAAAAATATTCTTCTGAGTTTTCATCTGCTGGATTCCAAGGATATGCATTATCTTCAGTTTCTAACAAAGTGGAAAGTAATTCTAAATCTATGGGTGAAGGTAGTGAATGCCTAAAGGACTTGGAATTGTTATTGTTGTTAATCATCTGCGATCTCCTAGGTGGTTTAATTTGGGGTATTGACAGCTACAGCTGCGCGAACTTGATTTCCGTAAAGAGAAAAGAATTTTCTAATAAATAAGAATAATTTGAGCAATATGAAAATATAAAAACAATATCTAATCAATCAAGGTCATTTTTATGAATCTTCAATCACAAATTCCCAAGGGTGAGAACGAGTACTACCAAATTTTAATTGTGTGCCAGGTTCCAAAGTGACTTCCTGACGATGGATTTGTTGCCAGCCACTAGAGCGTAATATCCAGGTTGTACCGTAGGTAGATTTTTCCTGTAAATAGTAAGTCCGCACAGGTTGAGATCCATTAAAAATATTTCTGCATAAAATTTCAGCATGATGTTTGGATACAGAAGGCGCTGGGATGACTATGTCATTTTCGATTGTACGACCTATGCGGGTAATAACAGGACGCAATTTCCAAGTTTTACCATTGCCAGACGTAGGGCGCAAACAAGCTACATGAGATTGGGAAGCGAAACCAGGGAGGGAAGTTTCGGGTAGTTCTGTATTTCCTTCTTCAAATGTTTGAATTAGTTCGCCGTTAAAATCTGGATGCAAGTAAAGTACGGGTAAAGTCCAAGCGGGTTGATTGAACTTATAAATAGTCAGCAATTGTTTTCTTGCATCTGCAACTGCTTCATCAATGGGTTTGCGTGCCCGAATTGCTTGAGAAAATGCTTGGATAAAGGTGTGTGATTCATGATCTGCAATTTTATCCCGCATGCCTAAAACGGCAGGGACGCCCTGTCTAATCATCACCTCTGCCAAACTACTGTAAGGCACTGCTTGGCGATCTATTGCTGCCGGTTGCGCACCCCAGCAAGCATTGAATACAGCAAGTTTTACCCCCGTGCGACTTAAAGCTTGAGCTAATTCCATCCCATTGAAAGTGGAATCTGGTCCTAACAAGAGTAGACCTCCATCTGGGTCTGGTAATCCATGACCAGCATAGAAAAATACATTGTATGCTCCGGTTTTTAGTTCAGAAATTAACTCTTGGGGTGTTGGCTGTACCAGTGATTTCACCATACAGGGAGCATTAATATACGAAAGGTTTCCACCTAATGTATTTCCTTCTGCAAGAGTTTGGCTGAGAATTTTCGCCTCTTCTTCCAACTGCAAATCGTCATCTTCTCCCAAAACCAACAAAATGTTTAACCCCGGATCTTTTCGCAAAATTGGCAGGGGTTCAACGTTGCAAGTTGTGCGACTGAATAATATATTTTGGGACATTGACATTGGGGAACGACCTGCTTCTCGCTGCATAGTCTCCCAGGGAAGAGCAATTAAATCGGGGTCGCGAATTTCCAAACGAAAGCGCAAACGGGTATTTTTACCGTTAGCAATACCGCGACTGTGTTCCAGGCTAGCCAGAATATTCCCTTCAAATACCCAACGCCACAAACTGATACCTAAGTGCTGCATCAAGCGGCTGCTATAACTACCTCTTTGTCCGCGAGGAAGTATTGGCTCGGGGTTCGCATCGGGATTTTGAGAAGATAAACCGCGCGGAAGATCTAGACGGCTGTGCCCAGAAAACATCTGGCACCACTCTCCCCAAACCTCATTTAAACTTGTAGGCCATACACAGTCACGAAGAACGTTACCACTCGGGTAGGGGGCGTTAACCACCCAAATGGCGAAGTTATCTGTACCGGTATTTTGAAGACGGGAAATCGCCAAGATTAAAGATGGCATGGATTGGTCAAAACAAAAATGCTTCGGATAAATTCAAACAGATAAATTCAAAGAAAATAAGTTAAAACAAATAAATTTAACAGATAATCTTAAATAAAAACCTAAAAGGTAATATTTTTCACCTTTGAGATTAGCAATTGAGAATCTTACTCATATATTTTCAGCTTCCCATACCAGTTTATCTACTTTTTGGTGAAGTGACGTTGTCATTTCCAATCACTGGTGCTTGCGTCTGAGATGGCGATTGCGTATCTGATGGAATTATTAGTGGTTGAGTTGTTCTTGATTCCCTCGATTTTGTTGGCAATGTTTCATTTTCCGGTAGAGATTTACCTTCCGGCATATCTCTGTTTTTGAGTTTGAAACACGGGCTGTGATTGGAATCTTCAATGTTTTCCGACTTTGAGATGCTAACAGATTTACGAGTAATTTTCCCAGACTTAATCCATACTTCTTCATCGGGTTTGATGGAAGAAGATGAATCACCAGTAAAATTGGGAGCAGTAGTTTCTACTGGTGAAATCTCAGCTAGGGGAGTTTCTTTAGGAAAAGCGTCCCCAAAAGTATCAGGAGATAAATTTTCTTCAGGTAAAGCAGGTACAATTGGACTCTCGGGTGATAAAGTTTCTTCAGGTAAAGCGGGTACAATTGGACTCTCAGGAGACAAAGTTTCTTCAGGTAAAGCACCTGTAAGTGAATTCTTAGAGGATGAAACTGTATTTTCATCGCTACCTATATTTTCACCGATCTTACAAACCCGTAATTTCAACCAAATTTCATCCGAACCTGAATTTACAGATTCACCATCTCTTAAAGCAGGTTCTTTGCTAATAACTTGCAAGACTGTTCCCTTGGGCAACATTACAGGTGAAAAATTATCATCAGTTATGGAAGTATCGAGTGGTAGTTGTTTGCTAAACTCCAGTTTTTCTCTCGTTGTAAATTCCGAACTTACTGGTAAATCTAAATTCTGGGTTGGAAGGGTTGTTACTACATTTTTTTTCAATTCCGGTTCTGGAGATGTTGTAGCAGTAGGTAGTGGAGCTGTTCCTTCTCCTGAAGATGAGGGAAATGGTTTCAATTGCATTATGAAATAACCTAACAATCCACA
>NZ_JASJDK010000093.1 GCF_030065675.1 Mastigocoleus sp. MO_188.B34
GCCCGCAAGGGCAGACGGCGGGTGCCTGGGAACCCGGCTAAACAGCTTAGTCTGTTTGAGGATATTTCGGATATTTAGCCTAATCCGGAAGAATCCCCCTACTTCTAGTGGGGGGAGTGTCAACCATCAGTAGGGTCAAATAATTTAAAGCGCGGTGGATGTTGTAGTCGGTATAGTTAGAAGTCCAACTTTGGAGAAAAGTATATTGGTTGTATATCTTTGCCCAAATTATACTTTCTGCAGTAGCGCGATTAAATTCAATATTACGTAAGTTTTGACGCTGGTAATTGAGATATTTTGCTCGGGCTGTGGAGGGATTTTCTAAACGTCCGATATATTCACCTGCACGAGTTAGGTATAAGACAGGAATTTGATTTAAACGCACTATTTGCATTACATCTTTTGGTAGTTTGATGTTACCAAACACAATGAATTGACTAATGTTGCTAATGCGAATGAAGAATCGTTTTTTGGATTGATGAAATACCTGTAAATATTTAGTTTGTACCTTGAAGGATACTTTATTGTCGGTTATGTAAATTGTGGACATAGCTTTATTAACTCAAAGGTTATGAAAGTCAAAGGTAAAAAGTTAAAAGGTAAAAGATGGAACTTTGAACTATTACTGTCATCCTCAAGTTGTTATCTTAAAGACCCAGAAAATTATTTTTACTTTTATCTTTTAACTTTTTACTTTGTTGACTTATTCCTATGTTCTCAAAGCCTTATATGAGTACCTATATGTTTAAATTGCTAGGATATATGACTTTGTATATGAGTTATATGAGTTTGTAAAAATGCATTAAAAAAGTCGGAGATTGTCTCCGACTCTTTTCGTTTTATTCAATTAGTTTCCATTAGTTAAACTTCCGTTAGCGAAGCGTAGCACTACGTGCTAAAGAAGTTAAAAGCTTAACGAGATTCATGCACTCCGTTCATCTTCGAACACCTAGTTTCCATTAGTTAAACTTCCGAAGAAGTTAAAAGTTTGCATTATCACGAGAACAAGATTCTTCGATATTGGTTTCCATTAGTTAAACTTCCGAAGAAGTTAAAAGCAGATCTTAGACTGTGATCCTACTGGCCATGGACAAGTTTCCATTAGTTAAACTTCCGAAGAAGTTAAAAGATTTCTGAGGCAATTCATTTCCTCGGAAGGCAGTACGGTTTCCATTAGTTAAACTTCCGAAGAAGTTAAAAGACAGTTAAATATTATCGCACGCAGCTTCAACAGCGTTTCCATTAGTTAAACTTCCGAAGAAGTTAAAAGTCAATGGTTAGAAACGCGGTGCTCCCTTATGCTTATAGTTTCCATTAGTTAAACTTCCGAAGAAGTTAAAAGAAATATGTGGAATGTATCAGTTAACTCCAGCTGAGGTTTCCATTAGTTAAACTTCCGAAGAAGTTAAAAGATGACTATATTGCCTTTGGCTTTATAGTCATTGCTAGTTTCCATTAGTTAAACTTCCGAAGAAGTTAAAAGTCGTAGCGGTATCCATTACCGTTCACGACGAAAGAAGAAGTTTCCATTAGTTAAACTTCCGAAGAAGTTAAAAGAGTATTACTGATTTTTCTCGGTCTAGTTGTTGGTATTTTAAGTTTCCATTAGTTAAACTTCCGAAGAAGTTAAAAGAAGACGATATTTTTAAGGCTTTGGTTTATCGTCTGATGGTTTCCATTAGTTAAACTTCCGAAGAAGTTAAAAGTATCCAAAGATAGAAAAGGAAGAGCAAGTAGCAACAGTTTCCATTAGTTAAACTTCCGAGGAAGTTAAAAGAAGTTGCTTTGGTTTCTCCGCACGAGGGACCATATTGGTTTCCATTAGTTAAACTTCCGAGGAAGTTAAAAGCAGAGTTATTGCCGCCGGTCGGCTTGCAAGAATTTCGTTTCCATTAGTTAAACTTCCGAGGAAGTTAAAAGACTAACTATATACTTGAGAAATTTTCCAGCTACACTGTTTCCATTAGTTAAACTTCCGAGGAAGTTAAAAGCGATAGTTGAAATTTCGGGAACGGTCAGTAGTGTGATCGGTTTCCATTAGTTAAACTTCCGAGGAAGTTAAAAGTCTTTCTTTTCAAACCTAGAGAGAAAAAAGAAGATTTACTGTTTCCATTAGTTAAACTTCCGAGGAAGTTAAAAGAAGTGAGTATAGATACTATATCCTTTTTTGATCAATATGTTTCCATTAGTTAAACTTCCGAGGAAGTTAAAAGCTTTTGTTGCAGCAAGATGCAACAAAGTAAGCACAATGTTTCCATTAGTTAAACTTCCGAGGAAGTTAAAAGGCTAGGCTTCCAGAAGCCTTACCACGAGCCGATTGTACACCCCTTGATTTGAGGGGGTCAAGTTTTTGCCCAAATTATTAGGAATTACTCTCAATAAACCCACTGTTAACCGCCCTCAAACCCTTGTCTGGTAAGCCATTTGTGGGGGTCAACGTAAGAATGCGGGTTCTAGCCGTTGGCTGACCCCCTCAAATGCTTATCAATAATTATGAATAAATTAGTTTCACTGATAATTGACTCCATTATAAGTACAATTATAGCTTCCAAATCATTGGCCAATACACCTCGACCTTCCTTCATATAGCGCTCAAACTTGGCTTTGGTCCACTCTCGCTTGCCTTTAGCCACAAATAAAATTTCCTATAAGCTGACTCACTTATAGGACAAAATTTTACAACTTTATTGTCTTTTGTACAACTTTATTGTCTGTTGTACAACTTTATTGTCTTTCCACAACACATAAGCGGACATAATATCAACTACTCTACCGTCACACTCTTCGCTAAATTTCTAGGTTGATCGACATCCAAACCACGACGAGCAGCAATATGATAAGCCAACAATTGCAGAGGTATCACTGCAAGTATGGGAGAAAGTAATTCATCCACAGCAGGAACCGGAATCAAATCGTTAAAGATATCTCCAGCTTCTCCATCTCTAATTGGTGTCACCCCAATTAATCGAGAATCCCGAGCTTTGGCTTCCTGGGCATTAGAAATTACCTTTTCGTAAACAGTACCAGGCATTGCGATCGCAACTACTGGAACTTTCTCATCCAATAGTGCAATGGGACCATGTTTCATTTCCCCTGCGGGATAACCTTCGGCGTGAATATAGCTAATTTCCTTTAATTTTAATGCTCCTTCCAAAGCGATCGGGAAGTTAATTCCCCTACCTAAAAAGATGAAGTCTTTGGTTTCGTTGAACTCATGGACTAATTCTTCGATATATTTTTCTTGAGTTTCTAATAATCCTTCAATTTCTCCTGGTATCTGACGCAACCCATTAATGATTTCTTGTAATTTAGCAGGAGAAACTGTTTTACGCAGATATGCCAAATCTAAAGCCAAAGCATAGAACGCCATCACTTGAGCGACAAAAGTTTTAGTCGCCGCCACACCAATTTCAATTCCCGCTAAAGTATTGATAATATTGGGTACCATTCGACCTAAACTACTTTCAGGACGGTTGGTAATCCCCAAAAGTCGGGCTTGGAACTTCGGTTCCTGTTCTTTACGTCGTTCCTTCTCCATTTCCAAAGCTGCAAGCGTATCTGCTGTTTCCCCAGATTGGGTAACACCAATAATTAATGTATTTGCAGTTAATGGCGATGGTGCATAGCGGAATTCCGAAGCATAATGAACTTGAGTAGGAATTTGAGCAAGATGTTCGAGTAAATATTTACCTATTAATGCTGCATGCCAACTAGTACCGCAAGCAACTATTTGAATTTGTTCTATATCATTATAAATCTCTGGAGGTAAGCCCAGATTAATTGGCGCAGTAGTAGAATCAGTTGCAATCCAATCACTGTTAAAGTATGCTTCTAAACAATCTCTAACCACTCCCGGTTGTTCGTAAATCTCTTTAAGCATGAAATGCTTGAATCCCTGCTTTTCAACCATCATGGGATTCATATTCAGCATTCGGGGGTGTTTTTTTAACCTCCGAGCATTAAAATCATAAACCTCAACACCCAAAGGAGTCAGGCGAGCAATTTCTCCATTTTCCAGAGGAAGAACAGCTCGAGTGTGAGATAAAATCGCTGGAGTATCAGAAGCACAGAAAAATTCACCTTGACCAAAACCAATTACTAATGGTGCTTGCTGACGAACCACAATTAATTCATCGGGATAATCTGCACAAACAACAGCAAGAGCAAAAGCTCCTGTCAGTTGATTAACAGCTTTTCTTACCGCCTCAAAGAAGGGGGAATCAAAATTAAATGATTCTCCTCCCAAAGCCTTTTCTTCTTTGAGAAATTGAGCAATTAGATGGGGAATAACTTCTGTATCTGTATCTGAAAGAAACTCATAACCTTGAGACTTGAGTTCTTCCCTTAGCTCCCGGTAATTTTCCACAATCCCATTTTGCACCACTGCAACTCCCATTGCAGTATTCATATGGGGATGGGCGTTATATTCCTCTGGTTTCCCATGAGTCGCCCAACGCGTATGTCCAATCCCGATGGGGGCTGGTGTTTCTAAATGTTCAACCTTAGAACGTAAATTATGTAACTTTCCTTTTGCACGGACACAATTAACTTCACCCTCCCAGATTGTAGCTAATCCTGCAGAATCATAGCCTCGATACTCTAACTTTTCCAAGCCTGCCAATAAAATCTCTGTAGCCGCTTGCGTACCAATATACCCAACTATTCCGCACATTTACTCACACCGTTTAAGAATACAAGTATTTATTAACAAGTATAGTTTCTACCCTGAAGGCAAATTGTTATATAGAAATCTTCAACAGCATTATTTGGATGCTTTCCGGAAAATCATTGATATTGGGATTAGGAATTGGGGATTGGGGATTGGGGATTGGGGATTGGGAATGATAAATTCCTACCACTCCTCTACTCTCTGTTCCCTATCACCTTTTCCCTCTTAATCAAATAAAGAAATACTCACCATCCTAGTAAGATAGCGAGTAAATTTTTACATTTAAGCTGTAAAACTACTTATTATTTGAAAATTAATTGTTAACTTTTATAGGGATTTACGCAAAACTGAGGTTCTTTAAACTTGATATTAATACTTAACATTAATAAATGTTAAAAGTACCTCCAACCCGAATTAATTATAAGGCTATGCGTAAATCCCGTAGCTCAGAAACTCAATCACCGAATTGTGATAAAAGTCAGGATTCAGTAGTCGGGAGTCAAAATTCACCACGGAGAAGTAAGCAGAATAATATACTCATCCGTTAGGACAAGTTCTGCATCTCTATGATGTTCGCAATTAGTTTAGAATTATTAGAATTTAAATCCCTAATATAATTGCTCTTCATGTCTCCTGACTTCTGTATTCTGACTTCTTCTTAAATGAATTTCTTAATAAGCTAGACCCATGCTGCGGGTGGTTTCAGCTCCGAGATAAACCCGAATGCTCAAAAAGTCGGTAGGACAAGCAGTTTCGCAACGCTTACAGCCTACACAATCTTCGGTACGTGGGGAGGAAGCTATTTGAGCAGCTTTACAACCATCCCAGGGAACCATTTCCAATACGTCGGTAGGACAAGCCCGAACGCACTGCGTGCAGCCAATACAGGTATCGTAGATTTTTACGGTATGAGACATTAAAAACAGGCTCCTTTTTTAAGTGTTCTTCTCTGTGAAGAGATCCGTAATCAAGGCTTAGTCTACCGCAGCGCACTAGTCGGCGTAATAATTCAGCTACATAACTTTAAAGAATGTAACAAGATCCAAATTAAAATGTCATAGATCCGATTTCAACCACCATGAAAAAATCTTCGAAAAAGACCTTTACAATACTGGTTGACTTTACGCCTTTAGGACAACAGTGACTACTTTCTATTAAATTGTAAGAGGAAATACTAGTTTATCTTCAATCTATAATCTCTAATTATTTACATGGCACTATATCAAAAATGCTTATGAATCAATGCTGACAAATAAAAGATTTAAGAAAATATAAACCCGTAGTAAATTTTTAATCTTAGTAAATACATTCGCCAAAGCATGCAAACCGCTATAAATACATTACTAAAAACACTGGCGAGAATTAGGATAGAGAATCAGGATACTAACTTGTATGAGATACTATTTGTCTTTTCTTAATAAAATTTGCAATTACTTCTCTAACTTTTTTGGTATTTTCTTGTCTCAAAAAATAACTTCCATAACATATTTTTAGTGGTAATGTCTGATTCTTAGCAATTAGTAACTTTACTCGGTAGGCTTTTAGCCCTTGACTTAATTTTTCTTCAAAATCAACACTAACAATATCAGTTAATGAATGTTCCACAGTAGTACTAAAAAATATTAACCATCGCCTTTTGTAGATCATAGAATCTCGAGTAGAATCGAAATCCCAAGTAGCAACTTCGCTAGAAGCAACTAACCAAATAATATTCAGTAAAATTATCCCAGCAAAAACCCAGTCAATAAATGGCGTACCTTGGTGAACAAGCAAAGAATTTTGCTTTTTGTCGTTGATAAAATTATTGATTTTGAGCGCGATCACATTTAGTTCTGTCGTTTTTAAGTTAGATTTATCCGTATGAATGAAATGAAGCGGTACACCACCTTTTTGTGTGAGCAAAACAATTTGCTGGTATACTGACTCACTATTATTCACTGGAATTTTGATAATTTGAGCTTTTCGCATTTGTGCTAAAGGAATTTTTCTCAATTCCGTTTTGAAAAACTCTGACTCTAATAACTTACAGTTCCCCTCATTTCCTGTAAGTCTTTGACAACTCAGGATATGTGCTCTTGTTAAAGGAGATAGGGCTTTGGTTAATTGAGGAATCAGCAGCAAAGTACAAAAACCAAAGAGCATCGAAATCAATTTCGGTATAAACCGAATTCTCAGTTGAGTATCTGTATGTTTTACAATCGCCATGATTTAAATCAAACAGTAATCACATTCCTGTAAATTAAAGTATATAAAAATACTAATGTGCTGTATATCTATTAATCAAAAACTTGATACATATCGTGATTAAATCTTCGCGATCGATAATTTTCAAGTCTGCTAATTTACATAAAAATTAGATATCATAAATTTTTTAATATTTTTTAGTGGAAATTATTCATTTTTATTTTGTCTGAATTCAGCAATATACCTACGAGAAGAATATTCTATACAAATTTCTAAAAGTTACAAAGAATATGCTTCATATATATGACCTGTAAGTGTTATGTATTTAAAATAGTATTACACCCTTATTTCTGAAAAAACATAATTAGTAGAAAAAATAATTGATATTACTACGAATATCTAGTCAAAAACTATATCTATCCTTTCACCAAAAAAAACTTTACGACTGTATCAAAGGATAGAAAATATTAAATAATCCAGAATCTTAGGCAAAATTTTAAAATCAAGACATATTATCTAAAGTCCTAGTGCTATCTGATTATTAATTTACCCATTAAGAACAAACAGATCACACTAATAGTTATTTTTATTACTCGAACTTACTAGTATCCGAGCGAGGAAAATAAAGCAACAATCATAAATAACCTTTTCGTTTTTTTACTTTTATACATTCATTTCTCAAGAAATAATTGTTACTTTTAGGACAAAATAAATTGTATAAATTTTATAGAAACCGTTCTTAGGATAAATGCATTACTGTAATTTAACTGAAACTTAAAAAATTGCTAAACGTAACATAAAATCGTTAAGGTATTACAAGTTGCTGCGTTATTATCCTTCTATTTTTACAAGTAGCTATGGAAGCAGATTCTTTACAAACGGAGATAATTCTGATACATCCACATCAGACTTTAGGCAAAGTAAAACTTGATTGGATGCCACAACCAGGAAACTACCTTGAATTTTATGGTCAGACTTACACTGTATTGGAACGCCGTCATCGCTATCAATTGAAGACAGGGCGTTACCAATTACATCAGGTTGCTCTTTATGTACAATCTGCAACAAGACCAGATGAGAAGAGTTGGATTGATGGACGTTGGGTCATTGGCGATGCAAGTTGTTCTTATAATGCTCATTCTGAAATTATCCGTTGTGCTGTCAATCCTAATGGTCCTTGTAAATCTTGTAACTATTACGAAAAGTCCTGACAACTGTATCCATATTTACTTTTAGAATCTAGGTCAAATTTAGAATCTAAAAAATATAAGATACAAAACAGAAAGTGCAGAACAAATTCCCAACCCAGTAATAAAAAAATAATCAATAAACTAAAATTTTTAACAATCAACTTAATTTTTTGGTTGTTAAAATTGTGAGAAAAATAACAGCAGAAAAATTTATCTGGATTTAGCTTAGTATGCTGAAGTTTCTGTAAGTGAAATTTCTCCGACTTATCTACCCTAGGGTAGATAAATTTGAATAATTCCTAGGAATTAAGTCCCAAAACTTCTCCGACCTTTAAGCGAAAACCATTAACAAAATCCCATCCAGATTGGGGTCGTTTACCCGGAAGTTGAACCTGACGTAAAAGCAATAAACCGTCACCGGTCTGTACTACTGGACCTTTTCCTTTAATAATGCTAGAAACTTCCCCCGGTTTAGGGGATATTTCCGGTAACTTGGGTAACCTCTGCTGAATTTCTTCCATTTCAGGTGGAATTTCACCATCAAAATTACTACAAAAAGGAATTGTAGCGGTAACTTTGAGGGGCTGTTCGCGAAAAATAGTGTTGCAATTGGGATAAAAAGCCCGGATCTGATTGTGCAATTGCAAAGCACCCACTGACCAATCTAACTGATAATTTTCTTTCTTTATTAAAGGTGCATAGGTTGCTTCAGAATCATTTTGGTTTATTGCTTGAATTTCTTGATTTTCCAGTTTTAACAAAGTTTCTACTAATAAATCCGCACCACTCGCAGCTAGTTTCTGTACTAAATCCTGTGTATTGTCAAGTAAACCGATTGGTGTTGTAGTTTTCATGAGCATGGCTCCAGTGTCCATTCCAGCATCCATTAGCATTGTGGTAATACCAGTTTCTGACTCGCCATTGTACAAACACCATTGAATGGGTGCAGCCCCACGATATTTTGGTAGTATCGACCCGTGTACGTTAATACATCCTTGTGAAGGTATATCTAATATTTCTTGAGATAGAATTTGTCCGTAAGCAACTACCACAAATACATCGGCTTCAAACTGACGCAGTTGCGCTAAAACTTCAGAATCTTTTTTGATTTTTTGAGGTTGTAGTACGGGTAAGTTATGATCGCAGGCAACTTCTTTTACTGGTGAAGGGGTTACTTTATTACCTCTGCGACGACGTTTGTCGGGTTGGGTGACAACTGCTACAACTTCAAATTCCGATCTATCTAATAAATGTAACAGCGTTGGTACGGCAAAATCGGGAGTACCAAAAAATACTACTCTCATCTTAATGAAAACTAAATAATTAATAGTTAATCATTAGGGATAAATAGCTAATAGTCAACAGTACAATTAGGGAATGAGATTTTTGAAAAATACTTTTTGGCAACGTTATAAAGTTGTAATTATCTAAATTTGCAGCCCATTTTAAAGTATAAATAGTTATAGAAATAAAACCCTAAGTAAAACTTATCACCATCTTCATCAATTCTTTATGGGTTAATTACTAGGCTTATATGATTATATTTGATTAGTTCACCAATAGATTAAAAAATCAGGAAAACTATAAATACAATATAAAATAAACGCAAAATAAATTTTTATCATACTCTGTAATGCTAAAATCAGCAGTTAAATCTAGAGCCAAGGGAGTGGGGAAAAACTAAGTATATCTTTATGATTTCCAAATACAAAACCTTTGTTAAGTAAAGATTTTCTACCTCCAGTCTGAAGAATCAAATATTAGCAAATAAAATATTTCATCCAAGCCATCATCACAATTCTTTAACTCCAAGCATGTCTATTTAAAATATTACTCCTGTGTTATCTTCTTTAAATAATTAAGAAATAATACCTCTAAGAAATCGCAGTTATAAAAATAGTAATTTCAATTTCAAAAAGCTGTTAATAGCAGTAGATACTAAGTAATTATATAGTTGTTTTTACGAAATATATATTTTTATAGCCTAGAAAAAATTACATTTAAAACTACTTTGTGAAGTAAATAAAGATTTAGTTTCGTTGTTGCCGAACAAAGCATATTTTGATATGATTACGGGGGAGAAGCGAAAAATAATATGAGCTTCTAATGCATCTACTCTTGATAAGTAAATCACCTAATTGCGTTCCTTGAATATATATCAAGGTCATAAGACGATTGAAGCCTGTCGCTAAGTATAAATATCATAAAGTAGAAATATCGTACTTGAGCTTGGTTCGGTTTCACAATTGACGCGTGAATCAGTTGTTTCCCTTGTGAAAGCTATTTTAAGTCAAATAGCAGGTGACAATTTTCAAAGTGATATTTCAGTAAATCTTAAGCGCGATCAGGCTGTATATTTTCCATAGTTTAAATCAACTGGTGCTCTTACCAAACATGTGTTCTGCGAACCTGGTAATTCCATAAAGAAATAGATTCTACTTTTAGCAACCAAATCCAAATCCAGCGTTCAGACTCACTAGTTGCTTGCCACGTTTGAAAATTCAACTAGATGCTCGTAATAAATACAAACTTAATAGAACTAAAGCTTGGCTGACCTATCAGTTAAGTTTAATGATTTACATGAGTCTTCCAATAAATCGGGGGTATCGGGAGGATAGGAATCTTCAAGTATCGATAATTGGGTACTGCGTTGATAAAGGTGTAAGTCCTAGTTTTGTCGGGGGCAAAACTTCTGCAACGTATTAATTCCCAAGCTAGTTAGCATTCGAACGATTACTGGGAGATTGATTTGTTATCAGCATCGTAACCTGACATGCAGTAGTTCATAATACATAATTTCCCAAAAATGTGCGAAATCTATGTAAATTGAGTAAACTATAGCTATAAATATCTAAGTTCTTTGTTATACAAGTATTTATAGTGTTCCCTGTGGTCCCCCCTAAGTCTTGAACCTCACACCGCAACCCCTTTTAAAGAGTCAAAGTTAGATGCTTAAATCCCTTTTATTATCAGGATGGTTCCGCGTGCAACCGTTCCTAAAATATGTTCTAGTTGTTGTTCTGATTGCTCCCCTAGTGGCTGCATCAGGTAGCTCTAGTTCAGCAAAACAATCACAACTGGTTAGTAGTATTCACTCAGATCGAGAGAATTTAAAACCTGAGTTATTATCTACACTTGTTTCTGGGGATACAGATCTTAATCAAGATCCTTTAGTTTCCCAAATTGACTCCACGTTCAATCAATTTAATTCAGTACCAATTTCTATTGCTGCAATTGGTAAACCAAGACTTATTCAAGCGGATGCTATTGATTTTTTAGCAGAAGCTGAAAATAGTGACCAAACGGAAAACACAACTGAGAATGAATTATTAGCGGCTGTTGAATTAGCACCATCAATCAATGCAGATGCTAACTCATGGTCAAGTGGGGTACTTTCCAGTCACCGCAAATTAGTTGCTCGCTTAAAATCACACAAGGTCCAGACCTTGGTGAGGGTTGAATCTTTAGATAGAGATTCAGTTGCTCCTTGGACAAAAGATATAGAGTCTGAAGTAAAGCAGATACCTGTTCAAGAAGAGCCAGACCCAGAAAGCTTAGCAGCACAACAACAAGATCCTTTAGCAAGTCCCCATCCTATTCCTTGGAAATGGATTATGGATACTCAACAGAAAATGAGTGTTAAAGGTGGTTCAGGGGTTCGCTACTACCGCAGTGTACCTGTAGTTTCTCCAGATGGTAGATATGCTGTTTATAGTCGCGTACAGCTAGAAGTTGAACCCGAATTACATAAAAGTCGTGTGAGCAGCGTTTTATTTATTGAAGATAGAAAAACGAAACAGTTGCGGGTAATATCTTCAACCTCTCGGAATACAGATGTCTTACTGAAAGTAAAGCATGACGAAGCAGATCCAAACGGTCAAGGAACTTTAGGGGTGTTAGTTCCTGTGAGCTGGTCAAAGCAAGGAGATCGCTTCTTAGCTCGTTCTTTTGTATCTAAATTTCAAACATCAGACGGTTCAGATAGTGCAGTTATTTGGAACCGACAAAAAAATAACGTTGATGAAATATCTCCAGCAAACAAAAAAGATTCCCACGAGCAAGTAGCGGTGATGTTGGGTTGGAGTCAATCTCAACCTGATAATGTTCTCTTCCGCGCTGGCGAACTAGGTGAAGAGGAATGGCCTTTAGTTGCAGTATCTCATGATGGCCAAACATTTGCGGCAGAAAAATTAGACCGACCAATTACATTTGGTAATAAAGTGTCCGATGTTTGGGAACGACCAGAGGTTGCTTACAGATAAAAAAGTTGATAAATAATCAAATATCAATAATTTCCCGTTATGCTTGACAAACAGCAATAACGGGTATTTTTTTGGGTATCTATAGCGCTGTGTGCAAGTCAAAAGTAAAAGTCATTAGCGGATCCGTAGGAAAAACAGGATTTACTAATCTTCTAGCCTTGTTACGTAGTGCTATATTTCAACTCATGAGTAAAGTAATATTATTCATCACTTTCTACCGAGATTTTGCATTGCAAGATCCCTAGAATTTTCTCTAAATTTGATATACTGTCTAACTTTGATTTGTTAATTAAAGTTACATTGTGATAATTTCAACACAGGAAAAAATACAAGTACCAATTAGAGAATTTATTGGGAAGCTTCGCTAGTATTACCCTGGCTATTAACCTGGCTATCAGCTTCCTTAACTCTGCGTATCGGTACGTTAGCAATTAAAGCAGAAGTGCGATCGTTACTTTCTAACGAAAATTCCAAACCATCCGACTCTACTTCCACATAGCGACAAACAATTTGCAGGATTTCTTGCCGCATTTGGTTTAACATTTCAGGACTTAAATCGGCGCGATCATGAGCAATCACCAATTGTAGGCGACGTTTGACATGATCGCGACTGTTTCCACTAGTGCGAAACAGAAGTCGTTCAAGAAGTTCGAGAATCATTGTAGCCATTAGTGCTTAAGCACAAGTGTTTAAATATTACAGTATCTTTGTCCACAACAATCTTCGGAGACGGGAGAAGATGTTGTCGTTGGGGGAATCAAGATCGAGAAATTCAACCGTTTCTCCTTCCAATCTGCGGGCAATATTTTCAAAAGCTACAGTAGCTAAAGAAGAATTCTCCGATGATAACACTAATGGTTCACCGCGGTTGGTTGAAACGATTACACGTTCATCGTCAGGGATAATTCCAATTAGAGGAATCGCTAAAAGTTCCTGAACGTCCTCCACTGACATCATATCATCGACTCGGACCATTGCAGGTCTGATCCGATTCACGATTAAGTGTATACGCTTAATACCTTGTGCTTCTAATAACCCAACTACCCTATCAGCATCGCGAACGGCTGCAATTTCTGGAGTTGTTACAATTAAGGCTTCTTTTGCCGGAGCAGTTGCGTTTTTAAAGCCGTTTTCAATACCTGCAGGACTATCAATTAAAACATATTTATATCTTTGTGCTAAAGCATTAACAAGCAATTTCATCTGTTCGGGAGAAACTGCATCTTTAGTACGATTTTGAGACGCTGGAAGTAGAACTAAATTTGGTTGTCGTTTATCTTTTACTAGAGCCTGCTCCAAACGGCATTCTCTAGCTAAAACTTCCACAGCAGTGTAAACAATGCGGTTTTCCAAACCTAACAACAAATCTAAATTACGCAAGCCAAAATCAGCATCAACCAAAGCCACTTGACTTCCGATTTTGGCTAACGCCATACCCAGATTCGCTGTAACAGTCGTTTTACCTACCCCCCCTTTACCGGAGGTAATGACAATAATACGGGTCATGATATGAGCACGCTCGATAAGGAATTAGCAATATATAGAATAAAAGATTTACAGCTCCAAATCGGTTTTGGGTAACTGCGTCCTGGTAAAATCAGTAGCCCTAGCTACACGTATCCCTTGTAGAGTGACATAAGCCACTTCCGGATAAAACTGCGTCAGAGATTTTTCTGGCGCTCTGGCTACAGCATCTGCAATTCTTAACTGGGTTGGTTCCATTTGCAGTGCCATAATTTGGCATTCGCGGTTACCCTTAGCCCCAGCATGAGCAATACCACGTAAACGACCCCAAACTAAAATATCGCCATCAGCAATTACGATACCTCCTGGGTTGACATCACCCAAAACAACTATTGTTCCAGGATGACGAATTTCAATCCCAGAACGGACTGTCATCTGCATATAGAGTGCAGCACCTGGAGCGGTTGCATGTTTCGGCTCGGAACTTAAAGGCTTGGGTGCTTGCATTTGTTCCACCGAATAACCTGCAGAAACTGCAGCAATTGCTGTTTGACGACGATTAGTAGATACTGATTTTAGTTGGATTTGGAATTCACTTAAAGTCTCTGCTAACTGTTGTAGTTGTCTGCCATCTAAAAGGCGATCGCCTGCTACCAGATGTAAGTTGGTATTTGGCGTTCGTAAGCGATCGCTGGCATTCAATCGCACCTTAATTTGTTGCCAAATTTCTAACCAATGATGTTCCGCATTACTGAGTTCTGATTGGGTAGGCAAAATTAGTAACAGTCTCCCACCTTCAGTTTTAAACTGAACTTGGACATCATTTTTCAGACTGTTTTCTTGCAGCGCTGTATCGTATAGTTGTATACTATTAGCCTCGGTGTCTGTTTCGCCTTCTTGAGATTCAGAGATGGCGTTATTGGGTTTCAAATTATTAGATTTTGATTCATTAGATTTTGATTCATCTTCAGAAGTTTCAGGTTTTAGCCTGGGAATGGAAGATTTAACATCTGTGTTGTTAGCTTTTAACTCGAGACTAGAAACAGTGGATTTTGATTCTCCATCAACAGCAGCTTTAGATTTTGGCTTTATATCAGACACATTACTATGTGACTCTACATCAGGGACGGCAGAATTAGAATCTAAATCGGGAATGACGGAATCGGAAGTCATGCAACACCAGCCAAAACAGAGGTAGTAACCTAGTAATTATGAACGACGATCAATTATCCCAGAGCAACCATAATGACTTATTTGTTAAAATATTTACACTAATCTACTCTGAGTTTTGGTTTCCTAAGTCTTTTATTTCCTAGGTATTTGGTTTCCTGAGTCTTCTATAAGTCAGGCTTAGAGCATCAGCATCACCAACATTACCCGGGAAAAGTACCACAGGTAAATTCGGAAACTGAGGATGCTCCGCAGTTGTTAAAATTATTGAACAACCAGGTAAAATTTGACCGAGCAAACGCGCCCAAGTCAAATTTAAACCTTTGCTAAGTACATCATTAGAAGTAATTCCCCCTTTGCTGATTAAAAATCCTATATCAGATGGTAAACCGCGAACAATATCCATTAACAAGTTGGAAACTTTTTCTCCAAACTGCAACCTTGTTGTGACATTCTCAAAAGTAAGTTCTTCGCGGCTAGTATATACTACTGGTGTTTTTCCAGATTGATATGCTGCGTTCACTTTTTCGAGAATTTCGCTTAGCAGTGTAGCAGATGTATTAACAGCATCATTAGCTAAGCGGGATACATTCACTTCTATACCGGCAGTGCCAGCAGTTTGCAACAGTACTTCTAATTGTTGAGTTGTCTTTTTTACATGTGAACCAACAATTACAGCCCCAGGATTACCATCTCTGACATAATCAGACATATTTTCAGGAGCGGTTGGTTGGGAAGGTAAAGCGGCTAATGCTGTCAAGATACTTGCTGCCGAACGAAACAAAAAACGTTTTCCTTGACTTGCAGCACTGAGCAAATCTTGAGCAAATAAATTCAGATCTGCTTGGGTTTCACCGTCAACTACAGCACATTGATTGTCGCTTAAACTCATTAAGCGTTCCAGACTTCCAGTACGAATATCTTCTAATAAAAATCTTTCTACTGAGTATGAATTAATTTTTCCAGTGGTTTTTTCTTCGACATATTTTGGTAAATAGCTATAGTGATAGCCAAATACAGAATCTCGGGCAAATTCAGTCTCATGTACTGGTGTGGGCACGCCATCAATGATTAAATAATGTATGCTATCACGAGTTACCCGCCCGCCTTCAAAAAAAGCTGGTACTAGAAAATGGGCGTCGAAGGATCCCAGTTCTTCAGCGATCGCATCAGTTTCGATGGGATAATGTCCCCGCAAAGTTGAATCAGAGCGACTAACAACCAGAAAATCTTTAGTTTGGGTTTCTTCCAATGCTTGTTTTAAATTTTGGCAAACTTCCTTAGTGACAGAGGCTGCTTGTTCTGGGGTCAAAGACCTTGTATTAGTTAAAATAAAGAAAATCGGCGCATCATCCCTGAGTCCCCGACATAAAGTTTCCACATCCCAACGCATGAGCAACAAACAACTATGAACTGTTTGCGAACCTGTGGGATCGTCATCTAAAACAATTATTTTTGGTTTGGAATTCATGTTAAAGTCAACGGCTAAGAGTTAATGGCGCGACTGCAATTCTAAAAAGATGGGGTTTTCGAGAAAGATTAAGTTTTTGAAAAATATGAATTATTCGAAAAATATGCATTCTTCGAAACAGATTAATTTATGGAGATTGACTCCACGGAAACTGTCCGCTTACATTTTTCGTAACTTTCTAATTTGGTCTTGCACGTCAAGAGCTATCTGCAAAGATTGATTCAAAAGTTGAGCGTATTCGCTAGCTTCTGAACTAGCTTGTAAGGCTTGCAGATTAGACAAATTATCAATTAATAATTCATGCTTCTGAGCAATTAACTTTTTATTATCCCGTAAAATTCGCTCGGTTTTCAAAGCCAGAACTAAATCTTCTCTAATTAGTTGTAAAGCAGCGATGACTTTTTCTCGATCTTCGAGATTACTTTGTAAATTTCCCGAACTCGCTAATTGGTCATTAATATCTATGGCTTCGATTAGTTTATGATATTCATCAACTTCATCTAAAAGTTTTGCCAGACTTTGTGGAGAAACCTTGCGTCGCCACAACCATCTTCCAAGAAAAACTAATGCGGGAACGACAATTAACAATAGAATTGCTACTTTAATTGAAGAACCAATTATTGGTAAAACAATAAATGCATAAATAAATCCAATAATTATTGGAGTTAGGGCTAGCGCCACAATTAATTCATTAATAAAAAAATTCAGTCGCTTTTGGCGATTTTTAAAAATAGAAGGTCGAAAAATATCATCAGGGTCAAATCCACTTAAGTGTCTTAATTCCCCTTTAGAAATTTCTAAGCCTAATAAATCTGGCTGCAGCACGGTTAGATTGATATCTTACAAGTGTTAGTTAGATTAATTTTAATTGGGATTGGGGATTGGGGATTGGGGATTGGCGACTGGCGATTGGCGATTGGCGATAGCACTGCGTGCCCCTGCAAGCGGCATATGGCAATTGGCGATGGCGTTAGCATTAGCGAAGCGTGACGTTAGTCATAGCGTGACGCGACAGCGTCATATGGCGATAGCACTGCGTGCGTGCCGCGCGCGCCTTGCGGCATGGAGCCTGGAGCCTGCGGCGTCGGCAGATCCGCAGGTGACGGCTCCGTGGGTAGCGTAGCTATAGTCAGAGCCTTCGGCGTCGGCGTAGCCTCTAGCCTCTGGCGATTGGCGATTAGCGACTGGGAAATTAATTTTGCTTTTAGTTCGCGATCGCTGACTGCTATTTTATTTTTTTAGGAAACAATTGATACTTGTAGAAAGTCTCAAAAAAAAGGGTTGGGTTACGTATTTTCACCGTTTCCCTAACCCAGGTAATATAAGGAGTGCATCATAAATACACTCATCCCTACTGTAGAGACGAGAAACTTCACGCCTCTTTAATGGTCTACAAAACACAAAATATAATTTCCAGATCGGGGGAAATATCATAACTGTAAGCAAAAGCAATTTCTTTCAGGGAAATCACTGATTTTTAGTAAATAATCTTAAATATCAAGATTTTCTGATTTTTAGCATTCATCTAATTTGATTCGTAAACAGATGACTCTGTAGAGACGCGTTAGCGAAGCGTGACCGTTAGGTCATCATGTCGCGTCTCTACAATATTGATTTTTGCCCATGGTACGCTTACGTGTTTGGACGCAGCTTCCGCTGAACACCGCAGGTGGGTGCAAACATCTTTGATGCGGCTAACACAAATGATTTAGGATTGCTATATTCTTGATTAGTTATTTCATTTTTTTATTAAAAATCTGGCGTTGCTGAATGAAAGTATGAATCATGACTGTAGAGACGCGATATATCGCGTCTCTACAAGGATCTCAATTGTGTAAATAAGAAAATTCATATCATAAATCAGCAACGCCAAAAATCTCATCAAGATTTTTCGAGCAGACTTGTAAGATTGCTTGGATTTCTCAAATTTATTCCTCAAATCTATAAATATTCTTGTCAAATATTTCTTTATTTTCAAATATTTCTAAAATCTCACTCTGAAGTCTTGTAGGGAAAAATAGTGCTAGATATGATGAACTCTTAAAATTATGAACGGACAAGAAGTTGCTTTAAGCGGTACCGGTGTTCTCAGAACTAATTCACAAACAGAGAATAGGGTAAATATTCGTTTGGGTCCATCATTAAATGATGACATAATCACCCAAGGAAGAGAGGGAGATAAAGTTGAAATCTTTAGTAAAAGTCAGCCTGCTGGCGATACCTACGCCTGGTATCAAATAAAGTTTGGTTCGGGATCCAGTGATATTGGTTGGGTACGGGAAGATGTAATTAGGGTGAACTTGGACAGCAATTCCAATCCTTCCGATACAGATACTCGGTTATTTTTCAAAACCGACAGTAAGGCTGTGAGGATTTACGAAGAAGACGGACAAGTTTACATGAACGTCTACGATAACCGATCGCAGGTTACAGACCCCAGCGGAATAGCTGTTGCAAGAATTCCCCAAATCTATCATGATGATGAATCAATCAGCTACATCGCACATCAAGACCGATTTGCGTATTACGTAAGATTTATTCCTTTTGGCGAAATCGATTTCATTATTAGCGATCGCAATAATGGTAACGTTCGTTTGCAGGAACAAGGTTTTAGTGGGAGTGGTACTGAATTCAGAGATAGGTAATTGGTAATTGGTAATGGGTAATGGGTAATTGGTAATTGGTGATAGATCCAAAATTTTTTACATCTTCCCTAATTCTTTACATCTTCCCTATGCAATCGCATTACTTATTTCCCATTCCCTGTTTCCCATTCCCTTGTTCCCCGTTCCCCATTCACTGATAATTCTAAGGATACAGACCGCGATCGCGTAATGCTTGCGCTACTCTTCCCACACCTAAAACATAAGCAGCTAATCTTAAAGGAATTTTTCTTTGTTTTGATTGTGCGATCACTTCACGATATGCTCGCACCATCAGTTCTTCCATTTCTTGGTTGACGCGTTGCTCGTCCCAAAATAGGAAGGAAAGACCTTGCACCCACTCTAAATAACTGACGACCACACCACCAGCGTTAGCTAGAATGTCTGGTAATATAGTGACTCCTCGCGCTGTTAATGTTTGGTCTGCTTGAAGAGTTACTGGTCCATTCGCAGCTTCGGCGATAATATCCGCTTTTATGCGATCGACATTCTCATCGGTAATTTGATTTTCTAAGGCTGCAGGAATTAAGACATCACAGGGTAAAGCTAGTAAGTCTGGATTACTAATGGGTTTAGCTTCGGGAAAACCAACTAGGTTACGACGGTTTTCTTTTGCATAGGTAAGTAAAGCAGGAATATCCAGACCTAGTTCTGAATAAACACCACCAGAACCGGTAGAAACTGCAATAATTTTTGCTCCCGCTTGATGTAACAAGAAAGCTGCAGCACCACCGACATTACCGAAACCTTGAATAGCAATTTTTGCATCTTTGAGGGATTGACCCCGATCTGCAAGGGCTTCCCGGACAGTAATCATTACGCCGCGTCCCGTCGCCATTTCTCGTCCTCGGGAGCCACCGACAGATATGGGTTTACCTGTGACGACTCCGGGAACAGCATGACCCATGTTGACAGAATATGTATCCATCATCCACGCCATTTCTCGCGCAGATGTACCCATGTCTGGTGCGGGAATATCTACTTCTGGACCAATATCTTTAATTAATTCGCTGATGTAACGTCGAGATATCCGTTCTAATTCACCAACGCTGTAAGTTTTGGGATTAATTGCAATTCCTCCCTTGGCTCCACCATAGGGAATACCTACAAGTGCACATTTCCAAGTCATCAGCATTGCTAATGCCGAAACTTCCCGCAGACTTACTGCAGGATGATAGCGAATACCACCTTTATATGGACCTAAAATATCGCAATGTTGCACCCGATGTCCCGCTAAAACTTGGATGTCGCCGTTATCTCGCTTGATGGGAATAGATACAGTAACAACTTTGCGGGGATTACTCAATATTTCTAATAGACCTGCTTCTAACTTTAATTCTTTCCCGGCTTGGTCTAAGTAGCTACAAGCTTGGTCAAAGGGACATATGTGGGCGGGAGTTGGAGTTTCTAAGGGTAATGAAGGAGAAGAAATCATAATATTTTCTGATAGTTGCGGGGTTACCACTGATAAGATATTTAATTACAGCCTAGCTTTTTTTCTTCTACTTTTTGGGAAAACAGTAAAATTCGTTACTTTTTAAAGTTTCGTTTTGTATTAAACAAAATTCCCATCTTTGATGGATGTAGTAATTGTCAATGTCCATCAATATAGTTTTTTACAGTTTTGACAGAATGACGTTTTGAAAACTGATACTCGTAAAGCGTTTTGAAAAATTCAAGATCGACCTTGCGCCAGCTAACCCAGCCAATTCCTGAATATCTATCATCAGATAAAGAGTACAACACAAAGCGTAATACGTTATCGATGTAAATGAGAGAAAATCCCTCTTGCTCGAGAATGACGTTTTCTGTGTTACTTCGCTGATGTACCAGGATCTGGAATGGTGATTCGTTTTTCCAGTCATCTTGGATAGATGGATTGAGACGATCGTATATCTTATTTTTAAAATGATGAGCTTCATGCTCAAGTACAAAACGAAATTCGTCTTTGTCGGTATCCATTGCTGTTTTCCTGAAGAAATCATGCTGTCCCTTGCTTATAATTCTTTGGATAAAAGAAATGGAATATATAGCCCTGACATGACCTAATGCATAAAGCGTTTCAATCGTATCCAGTTCTGAAACAAAAAAGCGCCCCTGCTCAAGATCGAAGCTATTATCAATAACTTGTTTTAGTTCAGGAACTGTTTCGAGTTTGTCAGGATCGATATCGCTCAACAAAGCTGGAATACTTTGCCTTTTTTGATATTGCTTGTTAGGAACCAAAGCAAGTTCTCCAGTCTCACCAGCAAGGAGATGATCTCTTAGCTGACGTTGGAAAGAAGGAAGGTATATCTCGTCCTTTTTATTCCAAAAAATAGACTTGATTGACAACTCTCCCCATAAATTCACTGTATTGTTAGTTTTCCAATCTGCAACCATATGACCGACAATCTGTGATTTACCTAGGCTAGTTTTCCGCTCAGCTTGCCAAATTTGTACAGCTTTATGGGTTGGTCTGACGGGACCAACTTTCAAATTGTATTGGTGAGCAAAGTTATAGCTATAAACCTTTTCTTCCTGAAGGTTCCGCTGTGCGAGCCGCTCAATGTTACCTTCAATACCTGTTCCTTGAAGGGAGAACTTCACTCCAGAAGATGTTTGTACAGAAGCAAGACTCATCTTCACATTATTATCACTGAATGAAATGCTCTCATCATTCAAGGTAGCATAATATTCTTTTATAAGATTAAATTTTATCCCGGACAAGCTAGTGAAAGAATTTGTGTCTGGCGTAAATCTTTTTGCTAACTTTTCATATAACAAACTGAGTAAAAATGATGAAGGCAGTGCAATGAGTACTAAAACGATCCATTCCAAGGGATTTGAAAGCCAAAATAAGGAAAACCAGCTATTTCCACCTGAAAAAGCACCAGATTTATCTAGGAATAGACCTATTGCAAAAATATAGTCTTGCTGATCGGCACCTTTAAAACTATACCAGAGTGTCCGTACAGTATTTGGCTTATCATCATCCGATATATCAATGAAAATTCCCGTTAGTCCTGATTTGTTCTGACCAAAATCCTTGTTGAAGTAAACTGTATCATAACGATTCTCCGTTGACCTATACCATGGTCTTGTTTTGTAATTGAGTTCCTTGTTCTCGTAATCTTCATTATGACTATGTGGATAAATAGCCATAACTTGGCTCTTTTCATGAAATATATATACAGTGTCAACTCTGAGTCCGGGAAGATATTTCAAAATATCATCCTTTCCGACGAAAGAAGAAAAGATTGATCGAGTATGCGCTATACGGCTATCTTCCCCAGCTTTTAAAGAACCTAGTTTTGGCACTAGATGATTACTACGCAACTTGTCAAAATGACGAAAAACAATGTTATCTTTTTGGTTTTCCCGTTTCTTCTTCCTTTCTTCCCCTGTTGTTTGATAAGAAGCAATGCTAGATTCTTGTTCTTCTCTGTCTATTTCTTTTTGTGTATAAAAATCAATAAGGTATAAACAGCTATAATTGATATCTATCCTGGTTTCTGTCTTTGCCGTGTACCACATAGAATCATACTTGTTATCACATTGTGAAAGAGGAGAATTTCTACTATTGTGTCTTTTTAAGTTTCGTTCATACTCTTTATGAATTCCTTCCTGCAATTGAGTTATGAATTGTTTCAAAATCTGTGTTTCAGGGTCCTTATCTTTGATTAGCTGGTGCCAACGGGCATTCATCGAAAGGCGAAATATCTCCTGACGTAATCGAAAACTTGGAACTACAACAAAACAGAATGCGATACAAAAGAACAAGAGCCGTACTGGCTTGACAAATTGGAAATTCATTTTGCTTTGTTAACTGTTTCATTGGGGGTTGTTAATATTTTCGATCTTTCCTGTTCCATCAGGTATAACCACTTCACAAATTTTTTCTGATAATTTTTGTAACTTAGGCATGGCAAGAATTTCATTAAATTTGGGATTTGGTTCTGAAGAAGCTGCAGCAGCGAATTCATGCATAGCTATATGTACCATTCGTTTTTCAAAAAGGTATTGCACAACTATTACGTCACAATAAAATGGGATGAGATTGCTATTTCCTTACTGAAACGCAATACCTACGGTACGCTGCGCTAGCTCGCTAACCTTACGTCGCAATGACGGAATATTATTTTTGAATTAGTTTTTTGAAATATACCAATTCCAAATTCCCAGTCGCCAATCCCTGATTGCAAAGCAGATGCCTACGGCATATCGCCAATCCCCAAATTCCCCCTTTTCAGATCGCGACTCGTGCCATAATCTATGGAGGGATGCAAAAATGATTTTTCATTTTGTGTACCTATACCTTTTGTATACAGAGGAAATATTTAAATGACTGCAACTGCAGCTCCCCAATTACAGCACGAGGTTAAAGACCTCGCCCTAGCTCCTTTGGGAAATCAGCGGATCGAATGGGCTGGGCGCGAAATGCCAGTTCTCAAACAAATTCGCGATCGCTTTGCTAAGGAAAAACCTTTTGAAGGAATTCGCATCGTAGCTTGCTGTCACGTCACCACTGAAACCGCTCACTTGGCGATCGCCTTGAAAGCCGGTGGTGCAGACTCAATTTTGATTGCTAGCAACCCCCTATCTACTCAAGATGACGTAGCTGCTTGTTTGGTTGCTGATTACGGAATTCCTGTTTTTGCAATTAAAGGCGAAGATAACGAAACTTACAACCGCCACGTTCAAATCGCTTTAGATCATCGTCCAAATATTATTATTGATGATGGTTCTGACGTAGTTGCTACCTTGGTGAAGGAACGGAAAGAACAACTTTCTGACATCATTGGTACTACAGAAGAAACCACAACCGGAATCGTTCGCTTGCGGGCTATGTTGAACGATGGCGTTCTCAGCTTCCCTGCAATGAATGTTAACGACGCCGACACCAAGCACTTCTTTGATAACCGTTACGGTACCGGACAATCTACCCTTGATGGTATTATCCGTGCTACTAATGTTTTGTTAGCAGGTAAAACCACAGTGGTTGCTGGTTATGGTTGGTGTGGTAAAGGTACCGCGATGCGCGCTCGCGGACTTGGTGCAAATGTAATTGTCACCGAAATTGACCCCATTAAAGCAATTGAAGCAGTAATGGATGGCTTCCGCGTTATGCCAATGGCTGAAGCTGCACCTTTAGCTGACTTGTTTATAACCGTAACTGGTAACAAGCACGTAATTCGCCCCGAGCACTTCGAAGTGATGAAAGACGGCGCAATTGTGTGTAACTCCGGTCACTTTGATATTGAAATTGACCTCAAGTCTTTGGGAGCAAAAGCATCTGAAGTTAAAGATGTTCGTCCCTTCACCCAGGAATATAAGCTACCCAGTGGTAAATCAGTGGTAGTTCTAGGAGAAGGGCGTTTGATTAACTTGGCTGCTGCGGAAGGTCACCCCAGCGCAGTAATGGATATGAGCTTTGCAAACCAAGCTTTGGGTTGTGAATATTTAGTTAAAAACAAGGGTAAGTTAGAACCCGGTTTATATTCCATTCCTACAGAAGTAGACCAAGATATTGCTCGCTTGAAGTTGCAAGCAATGGGTATTCAGATTGATAGTCTAACTGCTGAACAAATTGAGTACATCAATTCCTGGACTTCTGGAACCTAAGGATTGCTTAATTTGGATTTGATTAAATTCAGATCGATTGATTTCAATAATTTCGTACTTTAAACGAATATTTTGGTGGGGTAGGTAATTTACCTACCTTTTTTTATGAAATATTTATTCTACTTCTGTCTCCTGACTCCTCTTTAGGGGATGCTTGAAAAGTATTGTTTATTACCAAAGTCATTATTGAGATCCCCCAACCCCCTTTTTAAGGGGGCAAAAGTCCCCCAACTCAGCGGGGGATTTAGGGGAAACCAAGATATCTTAGGTAAATAAATAATAAATATACCTTTCCAAATATTCTCTTAGAGAAAGGCTTAACATGATTTCAATAAATTGGCAAAATGTCAATTTCTAATTACTACATTTACAGTTTTTTTGAAAAAGATTATTTTTCTTTAGTATATATGTAAATTCCTGGTAATTTTTAAGGTTTTGCGTGGATATGACATTTTATTGACCAGATTTTTGTGTAATACTTATCAATTACTTCATAACAATAATCAGATTAATTGATGACATATTCCAACAAGCAAAATTTGTATTTTACAAAAGCAAATAAGCTATTAGGTATAAACCCTAACTTTTTAGAAAGTAATAATTTATCAAAAGTAGTAATACCTAATTTTATAATGACTCAATTAGCAGTATTTTTACAGGAAAACGATTCAAATAATAGATGCACTATCGATCAAAGTAGAGATGCAGAAGTTGTAGATAAACCATCGTTTTCTCTGAAAGATGTTTTTCAAGATTTATTGATCGCAGCCACAGCTTTTACAGAAATAGAAAGAAAACATGCACTAAAAATGATTGCTGTCTCTTTTCAAAAAGTTAAAGAGTCACTACTAAATTCTAAAATGTATGATTTGGCTCATCTTATGGGCTTAGCAATAGAAAAAATTCAACTAGCTTCTCATAAAGAATCAATCCAAGAACAAGATTTGTTCCTCGCACAGGTTTTAGATGTAATCAATGATATGGAGTTTAATTTGGATGATGAAATGAGTAGCAATAACAACTTAGAAACAGTCGATATGAGCTATGAAGATTTACAAATGAATATGTCACGCTTCACTGCAAAAGAAATTTTCCCAAACGATTTATAGCTAACTGGTAAAGTAGATATTGATTGGAGAAAATAAATTATTATTCAGTATATTGCACTACATAATTAGGTAGAGCCTTAATAAATGTTGAGAGCAATGAGCAGTAAAATTTTGCTCCTCATAAGGGTGGTCTGTTTTGTTAGCAAAACGTGTTTGCAGAACATAGTTTGACTTTTTACTTTGAACTTTTAACTTGCACATAGCGCCATATAGACTTGAGAAAAATTGCACATCGGGTTAGGCTTCATTGTCATAAGTGAATGCTGCAAAATTGACGCGATGACACATCAGCCCCCCTCGGTAATTCCTTTTTGTGCTTGGAGTCGTTCCATTGGTTTAGGTTGGGATAATCCCTATACTGTCCGTTATGCTAGTAATATTGATGATGGTCCCTGGCATGGAATGCCTTTGGGTGGATTTGGTGCTGGCTGTATTGGTCGTTCTTCACGGGGAGATTTTAATTTATGGCACATTGATGGTGGGGAGCATCTCTTCAAAAATATTCCTGCTTGTCAGTTCAGTGTCTTTGAGTCAGATGGTTCATCTTCACAGGCTTATGCTTTGTCTGCAGAAGCACCGGAAGATAAAAGTTTAAAATCTTGGCAATGGTATCCAAAATCTACAGATACAATTACCACAGGAACCTATCACGCCCTATATCCCCGTAGCTGGTTTGTTTACGAAAATGTATTTCAAAGTACCTTAACTTGCGAGCAATTTTCTCCTGTTTGGGCTAATAATTATCAGGAAAGTAGTTATCCGGTAGCAATATTTCTTTGGACTGCAAAGAATCCAACTGATCGACCTTTGACTCTGAGCATTATGCTCTCCTGGGAAAATATGGTGGGTTGGTTTACCAATGCTTTGAAATCACCAGAAGTCAAAATACGGGATGATGGTAGCCCAGTATATGAATATCAGTCCAAATTAGGTGATAGCCAATATAATTTCAACCAATTAATCGAAAATACTGATTCAGTTGGGATTATTTTAGGTCGTTTGGGTATGACTGAACCTATCGATGAAGGTGAAGGACAGTGGTGTATTGCGACTCCTAAACATCCCCTAGTGGAAATTTTTTATCATGCTCGTACTCACCCAACAGGAAATGGTCAGGATGTTTGGCAAAGTTTTGCAAAAGATGGTTCTTTACCTAATTATGAAGATGAAACCCTGGCAATGGAAGGGGAAAGGGTAGGAACTGCATTAACAGTAAGATTTACCTTACAACCAGGAGAAACCTTAGAAATTCCCTTTGCTTTAAGTTGGGATTTGCCCATTACTGAGTTTACTGCTGGGGTTCGCTACTATCGTAGATATACTGATTTCTTTGATCGCAACGCTAATAATGCTTGGAAAATTGCCCATACAGCTTTAGAAGAATATCAAAATTGGCGATCGCAAATTGAAACTTGGCAAAAACCAATTCTAGAGGATGAAAATTTGCCAAGCTGGTTCAAAATGGCATTATTTAACGAGCTTTATGACCTGACGAGCGGTGGTACATTGTGGAGTGCAGCAACACAGCAGGATCCCTTTGGTCAGTTTGCTGTTTTGGAATGTTTAGATTACCGCTGGTATGAAAGCCTAGATGTGCGTTTGTATGGTTCTTTTGGACTATTAATGCTATTTCCCGAACTGGAAAAATCAGTTATTCGCGCTTTTGCTAGAGCAATCCCTGCTAGCGATGAAAAAACCCGTGTAATTGGTTATTATCATACCATTGGAGCAGAAAGTCCGATGGCTGCTCGGAAAATTGCAGGGGCTACACCCCATGATTTAGGTGCGCCAAACGAACATGTTTGGGAAAAAACAAATTATACGAGTTATCAAGATTGCAATCTGTGGAAAGATTTAGGTAGTGATTTTGTATTACAGGTTTACCGAGATTTTTTGCTCACCGGTGCTAATGATCTAGAGTTCTTAGCGGAATGTTGGGATGCTATTGTTCAAACCCTAGATTACTTAAAAGGTTTCGATTTAGATGGCGATGGGATTCCGGAAAACTCTGGTGCACCCGATCAAACCTTTGATGATTGGCGGTTGAGGGGTGTAAGCGCTTACTGTGGTGGTTTGTGGTTAGCTGCTTTAGAAGCCGCGATCGCGATCGGCAAGATTTTAATTGAGAACCCGGTAGAAAAGCCAAATATCGCTTCTTTGAAAGAGAATATAAAAACCTACGAAACCTGGTTAACTAAGTCAGCCCCTGTATACCAAGAAAAACTATGGAATGGTAAATATTATCGACTTGATAGCGAAAGTGGTTCGGATGTAGTAATGGCGGATCAGCTATGTGGACAATTTTACGCGAGTCTGCTAGGTTTACCTGATGTCGTACCAACTAACCGTGCTAAGTCTGCTCTTAAAACCGTTTATCAAGCTTGTTTTCTCAAATTTCACAACGGTGAGTTTGGTGCAGCTAACGGTTTACGACCCGATGGTTCTCCTGAAAATCCTGATGCAACACATCCATTAGAAGTTTGGACGGGAATTAATTTTGGGTTAGCAGCTTTTCTGGTGCAAATGGGAATGAAAGACGAAGCATTTAAAATGACAGAAGCTGTAGTCAAACAAATTTATGAAAATGGTCTGCAATTTCGTACTCCAGAAGCAATTACTGCTGTTGGAACTTTTCGTGCTTGTACCTACTTAAGGGCTATGGCTATTTGGGCTATTTATTTAGTTCTGAAAAATTAAACTAATCCATATCAAAATAAAACCTGAATTTTCTTAAGTTCCCCACACTTCCCACACTTCCCACACTTCCTAAACCTATTCCTCAGGCGGAAGATATGGTGCCAATTCTTCCAATGCTCTTGTGCGATTATATTCAGATTTAATTCCGTTAGCTAATTTCAAAGCTTTTTCTAACAATTTTGGTGTTAAATGGGGTGCTAATTTGCTCATTGCTTTCACACGCCATAACTCAGACTTAATATTACTGATAGTATCAAAAGCTTGCTCTAATAATTTTGTTGAGAGGTATGGTGCTAAATCTCCTAAAGCATTAGCACGCCATAATTCAGATTTCATCTCAAAGACAGTTTCCAAAGCCTGCTTTAACAGTTTTGGAGGTAAATTTGGTGCCAATTCTCCAATTTTCTTCGCTCGCCATAAATCAGATTCAAGATTGCAAGCATCTTGTAAAGATTTCTCTAACACTTTTGGGGACAAATTTGATTTTAATTCTCTCTGTGCTTCGGTAAAATTTGCATTATCTTGAATATTATCCACAGTTTTTTTACCATATCTTAATCTTCTCCAAGAAGTACCAGGTCTAACTGGAATTGGTTTTACTGGGGCACTAAAAAGTTTTCCATCTAGTTTTTTTATGACATGACGTGTAGGCAAATTATTAATTCTAATGGTTGTCATATCCCTAAGGGGAAGTAAATCTTTACCGAAGATATTGTTAAGTTCTTGATTTTCTTCTATCTCTGTGAAAAAAATATCGTATAACTCTTTGCGCAAACCAAATTCTTTATCTCGAAGAGTATTTTTGTAAAATTTAGCATCACAGTCTTTTTCTGCTTGTTCTATTAATTTATCTATATACTCTTGAGTCTTCAGAGAAGACCTATCGTTTAATTTAAATAATTGTGTCAATAATTCTTCAATAATGTTATGAGCAAACTTCTGCCTGCCATTTTGTCTGATTTTTTCAATATCTTTTAACTGAATATTCAAAGATTGTATTTTATTTTCTATATTTTTTATTTCATAATCATTTTGTGGTGGTTGGTAGGTTATTACTCCACGATATAAAGTCATAATAGATTGTTTTATAACTTCTTCCCGGCATCTAGAGGCAATTTTTTTTTGTGCTTCATAGAAAGATTTATTAAATAAAAAAATCAAATTTTGGCTGAATCTACCATCTATTCTTGTATCTGTAATAAGATTTTGGCAAATGTTAATCATATCCTCATAACCTATGCTTCTAGCTAAGACTTGCCAAATAACTTCCAACAGATTTATATCAACATATTTCATGATTTATGTGACTCCTAAATCTCTTAAGTAAATAAAAATTAAAATTTAATTGTTTACTTATCTTTTATCAGAAATATTATTTTTTTAAACGTATTCCTATTTACAGTTATTGAAAATAATATTTATAATTAGATTTGTGTGGTCGTATCTTTAATTTAAAATTATTTGTTTTAGGCTGTTTTTAGCCACACATCAAGAGATATTAATATCAAATTAGACTATTAGTGATAATAATCTAAAATCATATATTTAGTACTATTAGAGTTAATTTCAAGCGAACAAAAATAGAGGTAATACCAACAAGTAATAATTTGCTACTAATGCATTGAGTAACAAATATACTTTTCCGCACCGCCGATCCTGTTCTCTATTTCCAGTATTTATTCACAGCAGTGTGTTATAAATTACTGATTACCAATCACTGGTTAATCTCATTTCAGCAATAATCCCAAAAATATAAGATTTGTTAACGAAGTCGAAGTAAATTTTATCTAGTCCAGTACTTGTACTCTTGGGTACGTTAAATTAGCAATATCACTTGCTTAAACCAATTTGATATGGCTAGTTTAGAGTACAGCGATTTTTGGGGAAACGACTCTGCTGGTTCACGCTACGTAATTCAGCAGCAGTTAAGTAAAAAGTCTGGAAGACGAACTCTACTAGCGAGGGATTTACATTCCCAAGAATTAGTTGTCATAAAATTGCTTTCTTTATACAGTGACTTTGAATGGGATGATTTGAAACTTTTTGAACGTGAAGCAGAAATATTAAAAAAACTTCAATATCCAGCAATTCCTAATTATCTAGATTATTTTGAAGTAAATTCGCCAAAAATCAAAGGATTTGCTTTAGTTCAAACCTATATTCCAGCAAAAAATTTAGAGCAAATTCTCAAATCCGGACGTACGTTTACAGAATCAGAAGTCAAAGCAATAGCCAAAAAACTTTTAGAAATTCTCATTTATCTCCAAAAACAAAATCCACCTGTCATTCATCGCGATCTCAAGCCCAGCAATATTTTATTGGGCGATCGCTCCGGTAATAATGTCGGAGAAGTATATTTAGTAGATTTTGGTTCCGTACAAACCGCCGTTGCAAGTGAAGGCGCAACTCGGACAGTGGTCGGAACCTACGGTTATATGCCTCCAGAACAATTTGGCGATCGCACTGTTCCGGCTTCTGACCTTTATAGTTTGGGTGCAACTTTAATTTATCTGATCACAGGTTGTCATCCAGCAGATTTACCCCAGAATAATTTCCGAATTCAGTTCGACCATTTAACTACCTTGAGTTCTGGATTTATTGAGTGGTTAAATTGGCTCATAGAACCAACTTTAGAAGCACGTTTAGGCTTTGCACATCAAGCATTAAAGGCTTTAGAAAATTCACTAATATCAGAATTAGAACCACGATCAGAACTAGAAAAATCAGATTTAACTGTACCTCCAGTTTCCAATTCGCCAGAAACAACTTGGAATTGGGATCGGAATGATTGGGTTACAAAAAATCTTCACAAATTACGAGATCATTCGCGTTCAAATTCTACTCTCAGGAATCGACACAAGAATCGCAGTGCAAAGATTTCCAACTTGAATATTGCCCAACCATCAAGTAGTAAAATTAAACTCAAAAAAAATAAGAACAGCCTTGAAGTTGTTATTCCGCCAACGGGTTTTAATGGATCGCTAATGTTAGTTGGTTTATTTGCGACCGCTTGGAACTCATTTCTCTTCTTTTGGACTATTGCTGCTTTACATAGTCCTTTACCATTAATGGCTTTGTTTTCCGTTCCTTTTTGGGGTGTTGGTGCTGCGATCGCGTCTCAATTTCTTTCTCCTTTATGTGGGCGTGTCCGGTTATATATAAATCAACAGAAGATTTGGTTACAAAAAGAAATTTTAGGACTTAAATTTAATGTCACTCCACCAGCACTAACTAAAAATGTAAATAAAATCGTCTATGTCCCTGGACATTTAGCCAAGAAAGGTAATACCGGATATCCAATTAAAGTTTCCTCATCTTTAATTATTTGGGCGGGAGTTCATAAGTATCAAATTGGTGGTGATGCCGGAACAGTACAATCTGACCCAGAAATTGAGTGGTTAGCTTCTGAGCTAAGTGAATGGTTTGATTTACCGATTCAGGATTTACGTAACCGACACAGTGAGAATTAAGGAAGTAATGAGTAAGGAGTAATGAGTAACGAATCGCCAATCCCCAGAGGCTCCGCCGACGCCGCAGGCTCTATGCCGCTATGAGCGCGCTTGCGCGTTAGCATTAGCGAAGCGTGACGTTAGTCAGAGGCTTTGCCGACGCCGCAGGCTCTAGCGGTGCATTAGCACAGGCAGCGAGCGGCACGCAGTGCTTATGGCTCTTAGGGGAGCGTGACGCCAGTCATACGCCACGCTACCGCTAACGCCGTTAGGCGCGGGCTCACCCTAATCCCCAATCCCCATTATCATTAACTGAGAAAGGCGAACGGAGAAAGTTATGTTTGGACTGGGTTTACCAGAACTTGGAATTATAGCTCTAGTGGCTGTTTTGATTTTTGGACCGAAGAAACTTCCACAGTTAGGAAGTTCTTTAGGAAAGACACTGCGGGGATTCAAAGAAGAATTAAAAAATCCCAGCGATGAAAATGATTCAGAAAAACATGATTCAGATAGAGAAGATAAATGACTCTGACCTGAATGGCACTAAGAGAAGATGTAATCCTTGCGCTTAAGGGAAGTGTGGGGAGAAGTGGTAGAAAAGGGAGGGGAGTTTAATTAACGCAACTTGTTGTATAAAGCTACCTCCCACACTTTCCACACTCAAGGTTTGTTCACGCACGCTACGTGCGAATGAGCCTTAACGAGGGTGCCATTCGACTCTGACCCCCAATCCCCATTACATAAAGATATGATAAGCATTTTG
>NZ_JASJDK010000094.1 GCF_030065675.1 Mastigocoleus sp. MO_188.B34
TGGATAATCTACAAGTATGGAAATCTATTTATCCCAGCATTGAATTTGAATATCACAGACGATCTAAAATTAAACAACCAGAGCTTGAAATATTTGAAGGGATCAATCAACCTTTACCTTGGCAAAAAGTAGTTAAGTCGGCGTTACAAGAATTAGCGGCTCTTTTGGGGCATAATGTTGCTGTTGAGTTAGAACATTGGATTATCAGGCATTTTTTATACAAAGAAATTCATTGGTCGATGAATGCTTGGTCCTATGTTTTAGATCGAGCTTGTCAAAACTTTGATTATGATGAAAAACGAGTGGCTCCACCGGCAATTTTGACAATCATTCTTCCAGAAATTAAAAATCTGGTTCTTTATAAAAATATAGAAGAGCTGAGAGAAATTATAAAACGTATTTCTCCTCCTCCTGTTGGTGAAGATAAACCCCTGGGTATATGCAGTGATGCTTTATGGATTCAAGACATTGTTGAAGATGAGTCTATTATTAAAGCATTAAAAATTATTTCCAGTAAAACCAGTCCTCAAGAACGTAAAGAAATTGTTAGATGGGCAGAACTTCAAGCAGCAAAGCTAAGTACGGGAACAAGTTTAATTAATCCAGAAGATTTGAAAGGAGATAAATATTTACGGATTGAGCCACCTTTATTCGATTTTCCTTCCGTACTAGATGCTTCTCTTGTAGAAGATACAGACTTTACAATTTAACTTTAGCTTTTGCACCTCAGCGATCCCAAATATTAGGATTGCATATTTAGTTTAGGACATTGTTTGTTATTCATCTCCTGTCTAGTGTTCCCTATTTTCCTGTTACTCTTAGCAATAATAATGTTCTAATATTTTTTAGCTGTTCTGTGTTTTCTGTTTCATATTCCTTGTTCCCTGTAACCTTTTAAGAAAACAAATTTTTTTCCATAATTTCTATTACCTTTTTGATATTCTTTTCTAATTTCTTCAACAAACCAATCAGGTGTTAGTACTTGGGCGTTAGAACCATAGCATAGGATCCTTTGACGGAACCAGAAGGGATAGTCTTCTCGAGTAACAATTTCAACATGTTTGGCGATTAAATCACGTTTGATTACTGTTTCGTTTAGTCTGCGGGTCTGATAGTTTGCTAAACTTCCGCTCAGGCGATAGGTTATATCTCCAATTTATGATTATAAACTGATTAAAAACTTGAAGTTTCAATCAAAAACTACATTATGTTTTATCATGTCTATTACAGAATGTAGAAACAAATCAATAGCAAAGCCACACACGACATTACGATTGACCCGTCTCTACAAAAGATATATTCACTTTATAGCTTACGCACTTGTTATAAACATTCAGGTATCTGAAATTGATTCTTTGTGTTGCAGTGACTGTAATGACGTTGTCTGTGCATAAATTTTTGACCTGAAAATAACTGTAACTTGATAGCAATAAGCCAAGAAATGCTACTATCTTTTCTGTTTTTCGCAAAATTATTGCCACAGATAAATTAAGGCAAATAAAACAATCCAAATGATGTCAACAAAATGCCAAAATAATGAGGTTGCATTGATCCCAAAGTGACCCTTATCGTAGTTTCCTGGAGTGAAAGAACGAGTTAACATAATTCCCTGAAGTAAAATTCCGGTAAAAACATGCAAACCGTGAAACCCTGTTAGTAAATAGAACATTCCTCCATATATCCCAGAGGTAAAACCAAACTCAAGGTTACTCCACTCAATTCCCTGACCAATGAGAAAATAACTTCCCATCAACATTGTCAAGACTAAAAACAGGCGAAATTTATTTAAGTTGTTGCGAGCAAGTTCTTGTTCTGCTAGATAAATTACAAAGCTACTAGTAACAAGTACTACTGTATTAATTGCGGGTTCGCGAACCTCTAGTCCAGATACTCCTGGGGGTAACCAATCAGGTACTGTGGTTTTGTAAACTATATATCCAACAAAAAAACTCAAGAAAATAATGCTTTCTGAGAGTAAGAAGACGATAAAGCCAAACATGCTGTTTGCTTCTTCATCATGGTGGTGTTCTCCACCTGTTTGATATATAGGCTGTTGATACTCTTCGGAAATTATAGACCCTGTCATTGGTTATTCTCCTGTAGTGGGAACTGGGTATTGGTGACTGGGGATTGGGAAAGAGATTATAATTTCATTACCAATTACCAGCGACCAATTACAAATCATCAATCAAAACAAATCATCAATCAAACCAAATCATCAATCAAATTACTCGCGTTCGAGTCCATCTGCTGACAATATTTCTGATTCTTCTGCGCCAGATTCTTCTGGTTCAAATTCTTCTGCTTTAAATTCTTCTTCCTCTGATATTTCGTTGGCGAATACAGAAATTTTTTCGACTGTTTTCAGTGTTAAGGGTTCAGATTTACCATAACCATAGGGTTCTGAAATGACCACTGGAATCTCTTCGAAGTTTTCTACTGGAGGTGGTGAAGCAACTTCCCATTCCAAACCAATTGCTCGCCAAGGATTATCAGGTGCTTTCTCGCCTTGCATCCAAGAAGCTATCATGTTGAAAATGAAAGGTAAACTGGACATACCCAACAAAAAGGCTCCGAGGCTAGCAACTACGTTCCAAAATGTATATTCTGGAGCATAGGAAGAGACTCGACGTAACATACCGTGCAATCCTAAGGGATGCATAGGTAAAAAGTTAAGGTTAGTACCGATGAATGCTAAAGCAAAGTGTAATTGACCCCAACCTTCGTAATACATTCTTCCGGTCATTTTCGGGAACCAATGGTAGATGGCTGCGTACATCCCCATTGTTACCGTTCCGTAAAGTACGTAATGAAAGTGACCGACAACAAAATAAGTATTGTTGACATGAACGTCCACGGGTACTGAGGACAGCATAATCCCAGTAATACCAGCAAATACAAACATAACTAATCCACCCAAGGCGAATAGCATGGCTGTATTTAGTTTGATTTTACCCTTCCAAATAGTTGCAACCCAAGCAAATACTTTAATTCCTGTAGGTACGGAAACGCACATAGTCGAAAGCATGAAAATCATCCGCATCCAACCGGGGGTTCCGCTGACATACATATGGTGTACCCACACCAAACCACTCACCCCAGCAATCACCATCGATGAGATAGCGACTACTTTGTAACCAAACAGGGGTTTACGAGCATAGACAGGAAATATCTCGGAAAAGATACCAAAAACAGGCAGAATAATTACGTAAACTGCAGGGTGGGAATAGAACCAGAAAAAGTGCTGGAACATCACTGGATTACCGCCACCTGCTGGGTTGAAAAAGCTAGTACCAGCAGTGAGATCAAACAGTAGCATTACGGCACCTGCAGTCAATGCAGGCAACCCGAAAAGTTGGATAATTTGAGCACTGAATACAGCCCAGACAAAAATCGGCATGCGGAAAAATGTCATGCCTGGAGCCCGCATTTTGACTATAGTTGTGACAAAATTGACTGCGCCCATAATCGAAGATACCCCCGATATGGCAACAGCCAACAACCACACAACCTCACCATTAATCAAGCTACCTGTTGGATTTTGCACGCTTACGGGCGGATAAGACCACCAACCTGCTTGTGCTGGACCCCCAGGAACGGCAAAACTAACCATCAGTAAAACACCGACGACAGGTACCATCCAAAAAGCCGCAGCATTTAGACGAGGGAACGCCATATCTCGCGCGCCAATCATCAATGGAACGAGATAGTTCGCAAGACCAACCAAAGATGGGAATGTCCACAAGAACAGCATCACTGTTCCATGCATGGTGAACATACCGTTATAAATAGTACGGTCAACCAAGTCAGCTTCGGGAGTCATTAATTCACCCCGAAGAATCATCGCAAAAATACCACCCACCAAAAAGAAAATAAAAGAGGTGACAAGGTATTGAATGCCGATTACTTTGTGATCGGTACTGAAACTAAAATATTCCTTCCAATGTGTTGGCGGTTCGGAATAGGATGTCTCGCCAAAAATTTTAATGTCTGTATCGACGGAAATGTTTGTCATTTTTTATCTTCCTTTCCACCGGAATAATTAACCAGAGGAGGTTGTGCGGGAGCAACAGTAGCCCAGCCGTTAGGAAATCCAGACTCAGAAGCTTGAGCGTATTCCAAAGCCGCTTGATTTTTTGCTGGAGATAACTGAGTTCTCGCCGCAGCTTTCAACCATTTGTGATACTCTTCTGGGGATTCAACAATTACATTCGCTTCCATGGTGGCAAAATAAGTCCCGCTATACTGGGAATCAGTTAACCGATATTTACCCTCGCGTACTGGAGTAAATTCAAAGTCAATAGTAGTGTTGGGGATAATATCTTGCTTGAGTCGGAATCCAGGAATATAAAACCCGTGAATCACATCTTCTGACTGTAAAGCTAACCGCACGTGTTGATTCGCCGGTAAATGTAATTCAGTGCTAGTTACATTTCTTTCAGGATAATGAAATATCCAAGCCCACTGTTTAGCAGTAACATCAATATCTGTAACTGTTTGATTTGGATATTCTATGGTCGCAGCGTAGGCTGATTCAATTCCAGGTACCTGTAACTTCATCAACTCATCTGAACCTTGAACTCCCATTTGTTGATAAATTTGATAGCTGTAACCGGCAATCCAAAATACCAACATCACTGGAATTACTGTCCAGACAATTTCTAAAGTTAGATTTCCCTCTATTGGGGGTCCATCACTAGTATCATCGGGAGCAGCACGATGGAAGATCAGGGAATATACAACAACGCCCGTGACTCCTAAAAATATAAAAGCTCCCAGGGTGACCAAAAAACTGATTAAATTATCAATTAATACAGACTCAGCTGCACCTTGTGGTGGTAACCAGGAATAAGCCTGCTGACCTACCCATAAACTCGTAACCGTCAAAGCGATCGCACTCGCGATCAGTATCAGAATTCTTCTGAAAAAATTCCAGATGTTCATTTTTCATTTCCTTTGTTGGGGGTTGGGGATTTGTGACTGGGGATTAGCGACCAGGGATTGGGTAATGATTGATAAATTATTACTACTCCTTTCCTCCCTGCTCCCTTTCTCCTCTAATCCTCTTCTCTACTCCCTGCTCCCCGTTCTCTATATTTGTTCACTTCAACATTGCATTGAGATTTTCGCCTAAACGTAACAAGCGATCGGCTGTATTGTGAACGCCAAATTCTGCAGCAAGTTGTGCTCCTAAAGTTCCGTGTACATACATGACGAACATAATTACAGCACCTAAAGCTAAATAACTCCACTGCACTTGATTTTCAGCATTACAACGCAAAATAAAACGCTGAACGCCCCGCCAAACAGTCATACCAACAATCAGCGCAAATAAAATAACGCCCCCCACTCCATGCCAAAGCATTGTTTCCATTGCTTGCAGCCCCCAAGCACTTTCGAGTTCTGTGGGTGGCTGTGCCAGCATAATTTCGTAAAAACCGGCTGCTACAGTAAAAAAGGTAATGATGCTTGCAGCCACCATGTTGTACCAACCGACATCAAAAAAGTTGGAGCGACTTACAGGAATTTCTAAATATTTAAATACCCACTTTTGTAGGGGATAGAGAACTCCCAAAATATCAAACGTGATGCCGATAATGAATAAACCTATGGTTAAATGAACTAAATTAGGATGAATCGGAATCGAGTAGGGTAATCCGTTTGCACCTAATTGTCCTCCCACCTGCTCTATAAGTTCGGAGTTCATCGTAAAACCCCCTCCTTAATCGCTTCAACTACTGGTACGGTGTGAAGCCCGTAAACCCACACCAATTTATCTCCTAAATACACCTGCACAAATACTACAGCCGTTAGCACTAAACCCATTCCCAAAAATGAAAATGGAATTTTCTTCGGGTTACGTCGTCTAAGAACATAGCGCCAAGCTGTAACTGCAGCCAGAACTCCTGATAAAGACCAACCAATTAGGGTATGTAAGCTCAAAACTGATTGCGCCTGTTCATAAGGCTGCGCCAAACCTGCTTCAAACTGACCGAAAATAATAGCAACGAAGATGGAAATCGTAGCGATAAATATATTCCACCAACTTACCTCATGCAAACGTTCGTTACCGCTAAAGTAGCCAATAACATCACAAACAACAGCAAATAAGACCATCGCGATTACGAAATGTACCACAATCGGGTGAATCGTGTCGGGGTATGGTAAATTGTGGTCATTCAAAAACGGAAAATAATCAAGCATAGGCTTCTCCTGGACATTTATTCTGAAGCAATAACCAGAAGTACTTACTAAGAGGACAAGTTTACAAATCTACACTTTTAATAATTTATTCAGGTTTAGATATTTTTTATGTAACCCACGCAGCAAGCTCAAAAGAATATCTAGCTTGCTGATAACTTTTATGCTTGTTTATCTTGTTAGATGATGACGGAGCAAGGAATTTAGGGTATTAAAAGAGAACTAGCTTGGCAAAAATTCTCACAAATCTGCAATCAGTCTTGCTTTACGAAGAAAGAATTACAATACCTTTTCTTATCGGGTACTAATATCACTCCTACCATCCATACCCAATTGAGTTTGATATTTTTTTTCAGTACGATCTAATTTCACTTATTGAATACTAAATATTAATTGTTCAATATGTAAATGGAATAATAGAATACAGTTTTCAATTGGTTATATTGTTTTACAGCTATCCTTGAATATGAATTTATAAAGATAGAAGTGAATAAAATATTTGTAATATGTATTTTTCGTTATATATAATGATTTTCTTAAGTGTAGAATAAATTGAATATGTTTGAGCTTAATTAAGAAAAATGGTTTATATTCTATAGGGGTCATATTTTATTTGCGAGTCCAAAACTTCGCTAAAAAACTTCCGATTGCGTTGTATACCCATTACTACCTTTGGAAGCTGACACAAAATTGATTTTCATTAATTATTTAGGAACGCCATACATCAAGCTGCTGAGGAGTAACTAAAGAAGTTGATTCATACCATTAGTATTTTGGAAAAATTATATAAATCCTCGTGAAGTAAAATTTCTAAAATAAAGTCCCAAACTTAAAGTTTCACAGTTAAACTTTCAAGACTAAAGATTCAAGATTATTGTATGAATTACTTATTTTTTAGTTCATTGTTGACTTCTATCAAGGGTTCCTTTTCTAATTTACGTTCTAGACCCAAATTTTCCTTATGGCAAAAATGGGTATGGTGTACTTTAAATCTAACAATTTTACTTGTATCTCTAAATTCTCAGACCTTAGCTGCAAAAAGACTGAGTCTTTCTTTTGGGATTATTCAAAGATCTATTTCCATTGAATCTTTAGCATTTTATGCACGTACTGGCAAGCTAAACAATGAATTGAAAACATATTTTCAATATGCACCTCAAGAAAAATTAACCGAATTAAGACAGGTTCTCATAACTCCAATCCCTCTAACTAATGTAGAAATTTCCCAATTCCTTTACACACCGATTGGAGAAAATTTATTGGAAAAGTTAGAAAATATTATTCAGGGAGAATCTAGAGGAGTCAAAATTAGAGGTACGTCCCGCAGTGCTGGTTTTTACGCGATTCGAGCCGCACTAATTTTAGCAGCATCTGACTCTAAGGAATTTACCATTTTGGATATCCTAGAAAAATTTCCTTCTAATAAAATATCAATTGATTTAGCCCGCAGCTTGGAAATGGCTTTAGAAGTCAGATCTCTAATCAATCAAACACGTAAAGCAATTAAACTGATTGATAAAGAATCCCAGAAAGAAGTTAATATAAATATTGCTACAGATATATCTGCAATTTTAGCCGCAAATTTACGCAAATATGGCAATTATAACTGGCAAAAAAGCACAATTTCTCTTGTCGATCCCAATCGCTCTCGTAAATTTAATGCTGATATATATTTACCAGAAGTTGATCGGGAAAGTCCGGTAATTGTAATTTCCCACGGACTTGGTTCTGATCGCACAAGTTTTGTTTATCTTGCAAAGTACCTCGCATCCCATGGTTTTGTTGTTGCAGTACCGGAACATCCCGGAAGTAATGCCGAACAGTTACAAGCATTATTATCTGCCAATACGGACAAAATCACTAGTCCGAAAGAATTTATTGATCGACCCTTAGATATTAAGTATTTACTAGATAAACTTACTTCCCTATCTCAGACAGAAACATTATTCAAAGGAAAATTAAATATACAACAAGTGGGTGTAGTTGGACAATCTTTTGGTGGTTACACTGCTTTAGCATTAGCAGGAGCCCAAATTAATGTGGAGCAAATGAATAAAACTTGCTCTTCTTTGGAAGATTCCCTCAATGTTTCCTTGTTACTACAATGTTTGGCATATAATCTAAACCAATCGGAATATAACTTCTTCGATCCAAGAGTCAAAGTTGCAATTGCAATTAATCCGATTACTAGTAGCGTTTTTGGTCGAGATGGATTTAACCAAATTCGGATTCCAGTAATGATTATTTCTAGTAGTCTCGATAAAATTGCTCCTGCTCTTCCAGAACAAATTAAACCTTTTACTTGGTTACAAACACAGAATAAATATTTAGCTTTAATTGATGGTGGAACTCACTTTTCTACAATTGCAGAATCACCTGATGCAACAGTCCCCTTACCATCAGATATAATTGGTGCTTCACCAGAACTAGCACAAAATTATATTCAAGTATTAAGTAATACTTTTTTTCAAGCCTACGTAAATTCTAATGCTAATTATCGTCGCTACCTAGACAATGGTTATATCAAAACTATTAGTCGAGAACCTCTTCCCCTTAGTATTGTGCGATCACTCGATCTCGATCGCAAGAAAAAATAATTTGTATTTACTATCCGATTGAGAATAGTATTTTTAACATGCTTCATAACATCAAACTAACTTTTCAAATAACTTTGCTAGAATTACATTTGAAAATAAGAATCCTTCCGGGTCAGTCAAGCGCAATCTTCCTTTGATAACTTCTACCCAATTTTTCTCAACATAAGGTTGCAAAATTTGATCGATCTTATCTACCTTGTTTTGTTCAAAGTATTTTTTTAGACTTGCAATACTTACCCCTTCAGCCAAACGCAAACCCAACATTAAAGTTTCTAACAAAGCTTCATCTATGGGAGTTTCTTGACAATCTACAATACAGCCATTTTCTACCCAAGCATAATATTCTTTCGTTTTACGGGGACGAGTAAAACGTTTCCCCTCAATATAACTAGCTGCTCCCATCCCAAAACCATAGTAAGGACGATTTTCCCAATAAACTCGATTATGCCGACATTGGTGTCCCGAACGGGCATAATTAGAAATTTCATAATGCTCGTATCCCGCATCAGTTAAAGTATTTTGTGCCATGCGGTACATTTTTACAGTTATTTCATCTTCCGGTAAAGGTTTATTACCAGGTTGATAATAACGACCAAAAGCAGTTTGGGGTTCAATAGTTAGGTCGTATATTGATATGTGAGTTGGCGCAATTGCGATCGCTTTCTCCAAGGATTCGCGCCATATATCCAATGTTTGATGTGGTAAACCCGAAATTAAATCCATACTAAATTCTGGGATATCCACCTGGCGAATCAAATCAACCGCAGCAAAAATATCATCTACCGAATGGGAACGACCACAAGCTTGTAATAAATTTTCAGTGAAACTTTGCACTCCCAAGCTTACTCGATTGATCCCAGCATCGTGATAACCTTGCAAATGGAATAAATCAAAAGTTCCTGGATCTATTTCCATAGAAATTTCAGCATTTGCAGCAATCCCAAATCTTTCCTGAATAGTGTTAAGTATTTTTTGTAACTGTTTATTAGATAATAAAGATGGAGTTCCACCACCAAAGAAAATAGTTTCTATTGGTTGCTCAAAAGTCCTTGCAACAGTAATTTCTTGACACAATACTTCTACATATTGGGAGATAGTACCTGATTTTTCACCACGTAATTTATCGCCAATTACAAAAATTGGGAAGTCACAATAAAAACAACGTCGCCGACAAAAAGGAATGTGTACGTAAACAGAAGTTGGTATTTGCTGAGAAAAAGTAACTTTTTGATTCATTTTGAAAAAAAAATTCAAACATCTTTTTGTTTGAGAGAATAGGCAAGAAAATATTTATGATTTGGTGTTTTTTATCCTTTTCTATCCTTTTTACATAAATAGAAGAGAAGTATAAAGCATAAAACTATGAAGGTTATAATAATTGCAGAGACTGTTAAAGTCACCCGAATTCAGAGTGGAAATATTCTGAAATAACATCTAATTAGATGATACAAAAAATACCTCACTTTGTCGGGTCACAGCGCTGTAACAAAGCAATATAATTTATGCTTGACGCCATTATCATTTTTTCATTTATCCTGGCAGCAGCAGGCGTAGGATTCTACAGTACTGATTTACTGCCTGACGGTTCTTTAGACGGAGTAACAAATTTAGACGCTTTACGTTTAGTGGTTGCAACTTTTGCAGCTATCATTGGTGGTGCTGTTGGGCTGAGATTTCAGACGGGTTATCGTCGTTTGGAGTCACAAGTCCGAGAAATGCCCCTAGAAGCTATTTTGACTCGGGCAATTGGTTTAGTAATTGGGTTATTGCTAGCAAACTTAATGCTAGCTCCTTTGTTTTTACTTCCAATTCCCAATGATTTTAGTTTTATTAAACCATTAGTAGCCGTTGTTGGCTCAATTATTCTGGCGTATACCGGAATGAATCTGGCTGATACCCATGGTAGAGGTTTACTACGATTAATCAATCCCAACACCTTGGAAAGCATGGTTGTAGAAGGAACTTTAAAACCTGCTTCTACTAAAGTACTTGATACCAGCTGTATTATCGATGGTCGTATTGAAACATTGCTAGAAACTGGATTTCTAGAAGGTCAAATCATCGTACCCCAGTTTATTTTGCAAGAACTGCAGCAAGTTGCTGATGCTAGTAAAGACCAGAAACGGGTGAGGGGAAGACGAGGATTAGAAATTCTTAACCGGGTTAAAACAGATTATCCCGAACGGATTGTGATTAATCCTGTCAACTATGCAGATATTGCCACAGTAGATGCAAAACTAATCAAATTTGCTCAAGAAATTAGTGGTACCCTCTTAACCAACGATTACAATCTTTCTAAAGTTGCCAGCCTGCAAAAAATTCCAGTTTTAAATGTTAATGACTTGGTAAATGCGGTTCGTCCCACATATTTACCTGGTGATAACATTGACATCAAAATTCTTAAAGAAGGTAAAGAACCGTCTCAAGGTATCGGTTACTTGGAAGATGGAACAATGGTTGTAGTTGAAGAAGGAAGCAGTTATGTGGGTGGAGAACTTCGAGTAGTAGTTACCAGTGCATTACAAACTTCTGCAGGAAGGATGATTTTTGCTAAACCCCAAGCATCTGCTCTGACATGAAAGTATGGGACGCCAGCTTAGAACTAAACTTTGTAGTTGGTGCAGTCAGTCTGCACCGATTTTATATCGGGTAAAGTACGAAGAAGATGGGGACTGGGTGTTTGTTTGTTCTGAATGCTGGAATTTATTGAGTTCCAACAACCCCTTTTATTTGTATGGTGGTACATGGAAAGCAAAGAAAAAAAGATAAGCTCAATCCCCAATCCCTATATGGCTAACGCCACGCAATAACTACGTTACGCAATACCTAGAGCTGACCTACCTACGGATCCGGTACGCTACGCTAGGCACTAAGTGCTAACACCAATCCCTAGTCGCCAATCCCTACCTCTGATAAATTTCCAATGGTAAGCGATCGGGATCTTGAAAAAAAGTAAATTTTTTGCCTGTAATTTCATCAACACGAATCTTTTCCACTTCAACACCCTGAGATTTTAATTCCCCAACAGCTTGATCAATATCATCAACCTCGAAAGCTAAATGTCTCAAGCCACATGCTTCTGGTCGATCTACTCTTTGGGGAGGATTTGGAAAAGAAAATAATTCTATTTGGCTATTATTGCCTACCTGTAGATCGAGTTTATACGAATTTCTTTCGGAGCGAAAAATTTCGTTAATAATCTGAAAACCTAAAACTTCGGTATAAAATTTCTTGGAACGTTCGTAATTAGAGCAAATAATTGCTACGTGGTGAATCCTTGTGGTTTTCATAAGTACTGCTATTGAGCCTCCCAAGAGCACAGCTTATGATATCGTAAAACTTTTGGGAAATTGGTCTTTCAAAACCGTGAGAAAAGGCGATACGGGACAGTTTATGATCTATGGGGAGTTTAGAAAAATCTTGATCGCTAGAAAATATTTTTTCATTTCAACTCCCACATTATCTCGATCGCCTAGTATTGGTGTAATAAATTTTCGACTAAGCTTGTGTCGCCATTAAGCTTTCTTCCAAGCCTTTTTGAATTTCTGGTGAGATTCTACCCCTTGGAAGAGTCAACAATACGTGCTTATTTGCTTGAAAAGCTTTAGTTAGATAATTACAAGCTTTTTCTGGCTGTGCGTGTTCACCACAGGTAAACATATCTATCGCCACATAACCAATTTCGGGCCATGTATGCACGGAAATATGAGATTCCGCTAAAAGCGCTAAAGCCGTTATCCCATAAGGTTCAAACTGATGTGTTACTTCCTTAAGAAGTGTAGATTTGGCTTCTTTTACTGCTTCTACTAATGCTTGACTAATAAACTCAAAATCATTGAGCAAATGATTTGGACATTCGTAAAGTTCGAGGATGCAGTGGCTACCAACAGGAACCAAAGGCTGATTATTTGGCGCGTTAGATGGATTGTTCAATTTTTAGTTCACCTTTAGATTGCAATAACCTGGCTTGTATGAACCTTCGGCATCAAATGCACTATGGCTATTTCTTTGCTTTCAAGTTCGTTCTTTTACTTGAAATTCTGTGGTTTGCAAGTACACAGAATAACTATTATGACATTATTTTTGCTAATTTATGTATATTTTTTTATTTGCCTTCCAGATAAATGATCGACATATATGGAGATATTTACAAGCTCAGGAACTCCATAAACTTTATAAATGTAGATGATTGGCAAATATTCTTGAAGTTTTAATTAAGTGTTTTGTGATATTTCAGTTGGGCTCTGAAAGCTACTATTATTCACTATCTTGAATTCCTAATAACACTCGACTGATAATTATTTTTTATAAAAATAAATCAATGTGATCGCAATAATTCACTGATGCTCGTAAAAAGAAAATAGAGCAGTCAAAATATAGTTATTCTTTATCAAAGTACCAAAGACAACTATAAAAATTACTTGATTTGAATGTGTAAACTTGTAGTTACATATTTCTTTACCAAAACAAATCATTCAATTAGACGTATTTACTTTTTTACGCAATCATGTAATTGTAATGTTTTTTGTAGTCTGAAATACCTTTATTCTGACCTGTGACTGTAATTATTTAATATTTATTTTTTTTGTATTTTATAATACTTTTTAGTGATTATTTGATTGCCTGAGATAATTAAGCTTCTGTATATAATTTATTCAGATGTATTATGATATTTCTGAAAGATTTCAACTGTATTCAGATGACATTGCATAAAAAGAATATTATTATGTATGAGAAGAACGAACTATCATCAATTACGAAAAAGGTAAGCTAGTAAACATAAATAAAATTCTAATGTAACAAATCTCATAAATTGAATATTAATAGAGCTTTAAAGGTCATGAATTATGCTCATATTTAAATAAATTTCATTTTAAAGTGACCTAATAGCTAAGTATAAAAGCTTAAGATTCAGTTACATGTATTTTAATTATTGATAAGTAGGTTTTTTGTATATATTTACCAATAAAATAGTATGGGTGCAAAAAAGTAACCTGATTTAATTTAATCAATAAGTCCAACTTTATAAGAATTTTGGAGCGGTAATAATTTTGTACAATCAATCTTATTTATTTGTCAGATAAATTGCAATTCAAAAACATAAATAATTTTTATTTACATTATTTATATCCCATTAAAGTATGAGTATAATAATAATTTATCCTATCTATTTTAAAGAAAATTATAAAATTTGTACAACGATAAGCTTCACATAATAAGCTGAGTTTTACCAAAATTCATTAGTTTTATGCCTTATTTTAGATCAAGAAAAAAATAAAATTTTTATGAAAAAATAAAGGTCATAAAAATACCTTCAATTCATGAGATGGTTATTATTTATTTGCTTTTTTGTATAGCTGAAAATATATAAAACATATAAAGCAAATAAATAATAACCATCATTAAGTTAAACCAATAGACAATAGATTCAAGAATACAGTTCTAATATTTGATCTAACTTTATTCAACAACATCTAAATATTCAGTCAAAATACTTGCTTTTCAAAACTCTTGTAGAAAAACCTAATGCTAGAAACTATGCAGTCATATTCAACCGAAATAGAAAAACAGCAAGATACTTTCATTGCTCAACTTCAAGAGGAGTTAGAACAGCAGAAAGTTCTGACGGACGCAATTGGGAAAATTCGAAAACCCCTCGATTTAAACACTACACTTCAAATTACTACTACTCAAATACGACAATTATTAAATGTTGACAGAGTCGCAGTTTTTCAGTTTTATCTTGAGAAAACGTGGGAAGGAGAATTTATCTGTGAAGATGTTGCAGCAGGTTGGAGTTCAGTAACAGCAGAAAAACTCTATGATCGCAATTTCGGAGAACAATTTGCCCTTCACCATTTTGAAACAGAGACCCAAGCAATTAGAGATATTTACGCTGCGGGGTTAAGCGATTCTCATGTAGAAATTCTGAGTAGATTTCAAGTAAGGGCGAATTTAGTTGTTCCTATAGTCAAAGATGAGAAAGCATGGGGACTATTGTGCATTCATCAATGTAATAATACCCGCGAGTGGAAAAATTCTGAGATTAAATTTGCTAAATCAATTTGTAATAATTTAACTCTTGCAATCGAACAAGCAGAGTATCTCCAACAAGTAGAGTTACAGACAGTAAAACTTACTCAAGCTGCTCAACACCAGAAAGTCATATCTAAAATAGTTGAAAAAATCCGTCAGTCACTTGATATAGAAGTCATTTTTTCAACAACTACACAAGAAGTAAGACATATTCTCCAAGTTGATCGCGTTGTTATATTCCGTTTTAACTCTGATTGGAGTGGTAATTTTGTTGCAGAATCATTTGATGAACACTGGATATCTTTAGTTGGGGCATATCCAGTAATAAATGACACTTACCTACAAGAGACAAAGGGAGGGCGTTATGCTAACAATCAGACTTTAACTGTTAATAATATATATGAAGCTGGGCTTAATGAGTGTCATATAGCTTTGCTAGAACAATTTCAAGCTCAAGCATTTACTACTGCTCCAATCTTACAAGGCGATAAACTCTGGGGGATTATTGGTGCATACCAAAATACAGGTCCTAGAGCCTGGCAAGCTGATGAAGTTGATTTACTAGCCCAGGTTGGTTCTCAGTTGGGTGTGGCTTTAAGTCATCATGAATTGCTAGCAAAAGCTGAGTACCAAACAGAGCAACAGAAAGCATTAACTACGGTAATTACTCGTATTCGGGAATCTCTTAAGTTCAACACCATTTTTCGAACTACTGTTGTAGAAGTACGTCAGTTGCTTCAAGTAGATAGGGTCGCAATCTTTCGTTTCAACCCAGACAACGATTGGGAAGGAGAAATCATCCATGAAGATGTAGGCTTGGGTTTTAGCTCAGCAATTACGGAGAAAGTTTACGATCGCTGTTTTAGTGAAAACTTTGCACCACTTTATCGCCAAGGTCGAGTAAATGCGATCGCTGACATTTATCAACATGATTTCAAAGAATGCTACATAAAAATCCTAGAACGATTTCAAGTCCGTGCAAACATTGTTACACCCCTACTTAAAGAAGGTGAGTTATGGGGACTCCTGTGCATTCATCAATGCAGTAGACCCAGAGAGTGGAAAAATAGTGAAATTGAATTTGTCTATCAAATTGCCGAACAATTGGGAGTCGCTTTAAAACAAGATTCTTACTTGAAAAAAGTCAAAGCACAAGCAGTTCAGCTAGCAGAAGCCAAAGAACGCGACAAAGCCATGGAAAGGCAGAAGTTGTTAGCTATGACTGTGGATAAAATCCGTCAGTCACTTGACATTGAAACTATTTTTACAGCTACGACTCAAGCAGTCAGAGAATTACTCAAAGTAGAGAGAGTTGCAATCTACCGCTTTGATTCGAATTGGAGAGGAAAATTTGTTGCAGATTCTTTTCAGGATGGTTGGGAACCCTCATCAAACTCGCAATCATTAATGATGCCAACTTTTTTAGATGTGGACAATGAAAACCTTCCCCGCAACGAAATTTTTGTTCCCATATCCCAAGGTGATAAGTTATGGGGTTTGCTAGTCGCCAATCAAACTTCTCAACCTCGTGTTTGGAAAAATGAAGAAGTCGATTTACTAGCTCAAGTCGGTGTGCAGTTAGGAATTGCGATTCAGCAGGGAGAACTGCTCCAACAAACCAAAGAGCAAGCCACACAACTTACTAGTGCTTTGCAGGAAATTAAACAAACTCAGGATTATTTGATCCAGGGTGAAAAAATGGCAAGTTTATGGGAATTATTTGCTGGTGTCGCCCATGAAATTAATAATCCCATTAATTTTATTCTCAGCAACCTCACTCACATGAGAAAATATGCCCAACATCTACTGCAGATGGTAAATAACTACCGTGAGCATTCTCCAGATAAATTATTAAATATTCAAGGGCAAGTAGAAGAGCTTAATTTAGATTTTATAACTGAAGATCTACCGAAGATGCTTTACTCTATGGAACTTGGAGCAAAACGCATCAATCAGATTGTTCTTTCACTACGAAACTTTTATCGAACAGATGAAGCTGAGTTAAAAACAGTCAACATCCATGAAGGATTAGATAATACTTTACTTATTTTAGGGCATCGTTTGAAAAAAAATGAACGTTATCCAGGAATCAAAGTTATTAAACTCTATGGCAAACTACCTTTAGTTGAATGTTATCCCGCCCAATTAAACTTAGTATTCATGAATATCTTGGCAAATAACATTGATACTTTGGAGCAGAAGTTTATAAGCACAAAACAAAAATACTCAAAATCTAATACAGAAAATCCCGTTCTTCCTTTATCTATCTGCATTATCACCGAATTGGTTGATGACAAAGTTACGATCAAAATTACAGATAATGGTTTGGGGATGCCAGAATTTGTACGCCAACGGATTTTTGAACCCTTTTTCACCACCAAAGAATTAGGTCAAGCAACAGGATTAGGATTATCTATCTCTCGTCAAATAGTGGTTGAAAAACACAAAGGTCAAATTAAATGCTCTTCTCAGTTAGGACAGGGAACAGAATTTCTAATTGAAATCCCCGTTAAACATAATTCCTGAAGTCATTATTGCGGGACTAACTATTCCCAATAACAATAACAGAAAAGTTATTTACCTCAAATTTTTGATTATCGTAGTAACTGTACATCTCTTTCTTCTCCTTCTTAACTGTAATTCTCTAAATTTAATTTTCTAACTTTCAAACATCCAAACCTCAAGTCCTCAAAATTTGGTTTATGGATATAGCACTATGTTTTGTGGTCAGGAAATTTTCTCCTTTAGCCCTTACCTACAAGAAAAAATATGATTTCCTAACTTCTATCCTTATTGGGATATATTTCCAGATCGAATTTACTATTCCTTAGTAAGGTTATCGCTAATAAATATTTTTGAAATGAATGTTGATAATTATTTTACTTTCTTGATTGAAATTGGACCTATAATTTAAGTTCGCTTTCGGCTAAAAAGTTATATATTTTCCTGTGTTAATAAGAAAAATCAAGGGATTAATTTCAGATAAAATAAAGCTAAAGCTATATTTAGCAAGTAAAAAATACCACTATAAAGTGTATTGTCAATGTAGAGTTTTCTGTAATAAGTGCTTAAAAAATAACACATATAAAAGTTGAGTATTATACTTAACAATGATGTTAATGTATATTTAAAATATATTTACTCGTGATAAATAGTAACTTAAGTTATCCTAGTATCTCTTTATGTACCCGAGTCTGCTCGTGTACTTGAAATTACTATTTATATGGCATCAAACATGGTGTATGCTGCAGCTATGCTGTTAATAGAAAACTTGTATATAAAAACAACTGATTTATTGATTATTTGTTTTACGAAAGCATGTTACTTGACATCTTGTACCAAAAATCATCTAGAAGAATAGAAATTGTAATACTTATATCTTAACAAGGGAAATAAAGAATTTTGGAATTTTTATCCCATCAAAGGCTATTCACAATTCGAAACTTTGAATCTCAGCAAGAAGGGAAAATGTTATTTTTTCGTGTGAGTGATGCTACTTTATTTTGTAGAGAAAAGTAATAACGCTTATTTCGCAGTCATTACAGTTATCTAAATATTTGACTCAATCCCTATTAATCGATCTCTAACAAAACTCAATATAGAAAAAATTTCTCCTTTTAAACATTATGCAAGCCTACCCCAACAATTCCACAAAAGTAGAAAAAAAGTTAAATTTTTCCATCGCTCAACTTAAGGAACAACTAGAACAGCAAAAAGCGTTAGCGAGAGTAATTCAGCGAATTAGAAAATCCCTCGATTTAGATACTATTTTTCAAACCACTGTTAAAGAAGTACGCAATTTACTCGATTGTGATAGAACTGCTGTCTTTAGGTTTTACCCCCAAAACAACTGGGAAGGAGAATTTCTTTCTGAGAGTGTTGCAAGTGGTTGGGATTCGGTTGTCGAAGCAAAAGTCCAGGATCACTGCTTTGGAGAACAATTCGCAGCCCAGTACTTTCAAGGTAGATGTCAAGCTGTTGCAGATATTTACTCCGCAGGACTGAGCAAATGTCATGCAGAAATTTTAGCTAAATTCCAGGTGAGGGCAAATTTAGTAGTTCCTCTACTGCGAGAAAATGAGCTATGGGGATTGCTATGCGTTCATCAATGTAGTGATGCTCGCGAGTGGAAAAAATCTGAAATCGAATTTGTTAAACTAATTGCCGAACATTTAACTGTTGCAATTCAACAAGCTGAGCATTTAAACAAGGTGAAATCTCAGGGAACCAAACTAGTTCAGGGAGCTCAAAGAGATGAAGTAATTGCACAAATTATTGAAAAAATTCGTCTATCACTGGACATTGATTCAATTTTTAAAACTACAACCCAGGATATAAGAGAGTTATTACAAGCTGATCGCGTAGCGATATTTAAGTTTAATCCGGACTGGAGTGGGGATTTTGTTGCTGAGTCATTTGCGAAAGGTAGTAGCCCTTTAGTTGGTGTCCAACCTACAGTCAATGATACTTATTTACAAAAAACCCAAGGGGGACGTTACGTTCGTAATCAAACATTCTCTGCTGATGATATATATCAAGCAGGCTTAACTGATTGTCATGTTACTTTACTGGAACAGTTTGGTGCTAGAGCCTTTTCCACTGCTCCGATTTTTCAGGGAGATAAACTTTGGGGAATAATTGCAGCTTATCAAAATACCTCTTCAAGATTATGGTTGCAGTATGAGATCGATTTACTTGCGCAAGTGGGAACACAAATTGGTGTAGCACTACGACATCACGAACTATTGACCCGAACTCGACATCAAGTAGAACAACAAAAAGCGTTAACTAATGCACTCGTCCGCATTCGTAAATCTCTAGACTTAGATACAATTTTTCAGGTGACTGTTGCGGAAGTAAGACAGATGGTGAAAGCCGATCGAGTCGCAATCTTTCGCTTCGACCCCCAAAAAGATTACCAAGGGAAATTTATCTACGAAAATGTCGCTGAGGATTTTAATTCTGTTTTTACAGAAAAGTACTACAATTATTGTTTTGAAGAATCCCACCATACAGGCAAAATTGAATCCTTTGTAGACATTAGAAAGGTTAAACTCAACGAACGCTATGCCCAGATTTTAGGTAAACTCCAAGTTAGAGCAAGTTTGCTCGTTCCACTGTTCAAGCAGGGTAAATTGTGGGGTTTGTTATGCATTCATCAATGTAGCAACACGCGTAATTGGGAGTTAGAAGAAGTTGAATCTGTCAAACAAATTGCAGATAATCTAGCAGTTGCTTTGCAACATAACGAACTTTTAGTAGAAGCTCAGAACCAAGCACAACAACAGAAGGACTTAACTAGTGCGATTGTTCAAATTCGCCAGTCTTTAGATTTAGATAGTATTTTTAAAACTACAGTCAAAGAAGTACGTCAATTACTCAAAGCCGATCGAGCAGGAATATTCCGTTTTGATGCTGACAACAACTGGGAAGGAGAATTTATCCACGAAGATGTTGCTGAAGGTTTGAGTTCAGCGATCGCAGAAAAGGTTTACGACCACTGTTTCAGCGAAAATTTTGCACCTCTTTATCGTCAAGGTCGGGTAAATGCGATCGCCGATATTTACCAACAAGACTTTAAAGATTGCTACATACAAATTTTGGAACGATTTCAAGTACGAGCAAATATTGTTGCTCCTTTACTGAGAGAAGGTGAGTTGTGGGGTTTACTTTGCATTCACGAATGCAATGAACCCCGGGAGTGGGAATTCTTTGAAATTGAATTCGTCGGTCAAATTGCAGATCAATTGACGGTAGCATTCAAGCATGATGCTTATTTGAAGAAAGTCCAGTCTAATTTGGACTTCATTAATGACAATTTACCCAAGACCCTCGACTCAATGGAAAGCGAGGTGGATCGTATTAGCCAAATAATGATGTCGTTACGAAATTTTTGTCGTCCTAATGAAGCTGAATTAACATCATTAAATATTCATCAATCACTGGATAATACTTTGTTAACTTTAGAACATAGGTTGAATAAAACTGACGATTTTCCAGGTATTAAAGTTATCAAAAAATATGGTCAATTACCATTAGTTGAAGGCTATTCCAGCCAACTTAATCAAGTATTTATGAGTATCTTTAGTAATAATGTTGATTCTTTAGATAAAAAGTTTAGAGCAATTCAACAGAAATATCAAAACCTATCAACAGATTGTCCCCAAATTCCCCTATACATTTGGATTAAAACCCAAGAAAAAGACGAAAAAATTAGAATTGACATTACTGATAATGGTCTTGGGATTGCTGAATCTTTGCGCGAATATGTTTTCGATTCTTCATTGAATATGGAACCAGAGAATCAAAATACAGAAAAGGGTTTACCAATTTCTCGCCAAATTATCAACGAAAAGCATAATGGTAAAATGATATGCTCTTCCAAGCCAAGACAAGGAACAGAATTTGTGATTGAAATTCCTGTGAAACAGACTATTAGTAGTTGAGTGACGAGTAAAAAACAATGAGCAATTATTACTAATTTCTCTAATTAAAACCAATGATATTGATAAGCATCCCGCTTGACTGTAAGAGTATTATATTTGTCAGTAATGACAAGATTATTTATTGATTTTTCTTATATTTATCCGGGTTGCAAAAAAAGCCCGGGTATTTTTTTTCATTTAATTCTACAGAGTAAAATCAGTTTTTTTCAATATTTGTTATAGCAATAAATTATTGTATTTGGGCAGAGGTAAATCGATTGGTAGATGCGGTATGTCACGATTAGGAATTAAAATCATTGCCCCATTTAAAAACCCAGAATTACATAAAATTTTGCTACTAAAATTGTTTTTTAAGTTAAACATAATGACAATTAAGAATCATTAAAGTAAAGGATATTGAAACTATTCTTATTTGTTTAAACCATCAAATTAATGCTAACATTGCAAGTAATTTAACTTACATAAGTTTAGTTGTCATAGTTCTTATGTATCAACAAAATGATACATAAAATTATTAATAAATTAAGGGAGAATACTCAATGATGACAAAATAAACTACTTCAAGAAGTGGCAAAAAATCTTAAAAAAATATTATTTTTTTAGTAAAATAAAAGATAAACTCTGAAGAGCAGTTTTTTGATAAATCATTTTTGATAAATCATTGAAAAATATTTTAATGATTTTATATAACAAATTATTTTGTTTCTTTTTTTGGGATGATTGCTGTTGTTTTGCAACAGCAAAATAATAATTATAACTAATTATGCAACCTTATTTCATAATAGAAGCTGAAGAACAGCTAGATTTTTCCATTGCTCAATTTCAAGATCATATAGAACAGCAAAAAGCTTTAGCGGGATTGATTAAGCGAATTCGAGAGTCATTGGATTTGGATACGATTTTCCAAACCACTGCGACAGAAGTACGCCGATTGCTTAATGCTGATAGGGTTGGAGTTTTCCAGTTTTACCCGGAAAAAGATTGGGAAGGAGAATTTGTTTTTGAAGATGTTGCAGAAGGTTGGGCTTCAGCAATAGAACAAAAAGTCTACGATCACTGTTTTGGAGAACAATTCGCCGTTCATTATTCCCAAGGTAGGATACAAGCCATTGCTGATATTTACGCATCAGGACTGAGTCGTTGTCATGAAGAAATTTTAGCGAGATTTCAGGTCAGAGCAAATTTAGTACTTCCTTTGCTGAAAAATAAGCAATTATGGGGATTGTTGTGCATTCATCAATGTAGTGAAACTCGAGACTGGAAACCCTCTGAAATCGAATTTGTGAAAATAATCGCTGACCATTTGACAGTTGCGATTCAACAAGCCGAATATTTTAACCAGTTAAAATTACGAACGATAAAACTGACTAAGGCAAATCAACACCAGACATTAATCAGACAGGTGATTGAGAAAATACGTCAATCTCTTGATATTGATACAATTTTTTCAACAACTACTGAGGAAACTAGACAAATCCTTCAAGCAGATCGCGTTGCTATATACCGCTTCGATAGCGATTGGAGTGGTAATTTTGTTGCTGAATCATTTGATAAAATTTGGACCCCATTGGTTGGGGTACATACCGAAATAAAAGATACTTATTTACAAGAAACAGAAGGAGGACGTTACGCTAATAATGAGGTTTTTACAATTGATAATATCTACCAAGCTGGACTCAGTCATTGTCATATAGAATTATTAGAACAGTTTCAGGCTCAATCATTTACCACAGCTCCAATTTTCCAAGCAAATAAGCTTTGGGGAGTTATTGCTGCATATCAAAACTCTTCCCCAAGAAAATGGGAAGCTGATGAAATTCAACTCTTAGCCCAATTGGGTTCTCAAATGGGTGTGGCTTTATATCATCATGAATTATTAGCTAATGCTCGGTATCAAGCAGAGCAGCAAAAAGCATTAACTGGGGTAATTAGCCGAATTCGAGAGTCTTTGAAATTAGATACTATCTTTCAAACTACTGTGCTGGAAGTTCGTCAGTTACTCAAAGCAGATCGTGTAGGAATTTTCCGTTTCGATCCTAAAAATAACTGGGAAGGAGAATTTATCTACGAGGATGTAGCTTTGGGCTTTAATTCAGCCATCAGAGATAAAGTTTACGATCATTGTTTCAGTGAAAACTTTGCCCCTCTTTATCGTCAAGGTCGGGTAAATGCGATCGCTGATATTTATCAGCATGAGTTTAAAAGTTGTTATATACAAATTTTGGAACGATTCCAAGTTCGTGCAAATATTGTTGCACCTTTACTTAAACAGGGTGAGTTATGGGGACTACTGTGCATTCATCAATGTAGTAGACCTCGTGACTGGGAAGCTTCCGAAATTGAATTTGCTTATCAAATTGCCGAACAATTGGGAGTAGCCTTAAAACAAGACACATATTTGCAGCAAGTCCAAACTCAAGCAGTTGAACTAGCACAAGCTAGAGAACGCACTAAGGCGATGGAACGGCAGAAATTGTTAGCTGTAACAGTAGATAAAATCCGTCAATCCCTTGACATTAAAACAATTTTTAAAGCTACAACTCAAGCAGTAAGAGAGTTACTTAAAGTAGATCGAGTCGCAATTTATCGCTTTGATTCCAATTGGAGGGGGAAATTCGTTGCAGATTCATTTAAAGATGGTTGGGAACCTTCAGCTATTGTGCAACCATTAATAATGCCAGCAATGTCTGATACAGACGACAATAATCTACCACGTAACGAAACTTTCGTTCCCATATCCCAAGGTGACAAATTGTGGGGTCTATTAGTTGCTTATCAAACTTCCCATCCAAGGATTTGGAAAGATGAAGAGGTGGATTTACTTGCTCAAGTCGGGGTGCAATTAGGAGTTGCAATTCAACAAGGAGAATTACTCCAACAAACAAAAGACCAAGCAACAAAGCTTGAGGAAGCTTTAAAAGAAATCAAACAAACCCAAGATTATTTAATTCAGGGTGAAAAAATGGCAAGTTTAGGAGAATTACTTGCGGGTATCGCCTATGAAATTAATAATCCTGTTAACTTTATTCTTGGTAACCTCACTCATATGAGGAGATACGCGCAACAGTTATTACAAACAATAAATATTTACCGCGCAAATTCTCCCGATACACTATCCAGCATTCAGGAACAAGTGGAAGGACTTGGTTTGGACTTCATTAATGAAGACTTACCAAAAATGCTCTATTCCATGGAAATTGGAGCAAAACGTATCAATCAAATTATGCTTTCGTTGCGTAATTTTGCTCGCGCAGATGAATCCAAGTTAAAAGCAGTAAATATCCACGAAGGATTGGATAATACTTTAATGATTTTAGGGCATCGATTAAAACCTAATGGTAAATATCCAGGAATTGAGGTAACCAGAAAATACGATCGCTTACCACTGGTTGAATGCTATATTGCTCAACTCAATCAGGTTTTTATGAATATCCTTGCAAATAGCATCGATACTTTAGAACAAAAGTTTGCCAACGTTAAACAAAAGCATTTAAATACTGGTAATGAATGTCCAGAAATTCCTCTATCTATCTGCATTGTTACCCAAGTTATTGATGACAGTGTTTTGATTAAAATTACTGATAATGGTTTGGGAATGCCAGAATTTGTTAGCAAACGTGTTTTTGAACCCTTCTTTACCACTAAAGATGTGGGTCAAGGAGCAGGGTTAGGACTATCGATTTCCCATCAAATTGTTGTTGAGAAGCACAAAGGTCAAATCCAATTTAAATCTCAATTGGGACAAGGAACAGAATTTCTCATTCAAATCCCAATAAAACATAACGTTTGAGAAGTAGGGATTAGATATTAAGGATTGGTAATTGGTAATTGGGGATCGGGGTTGACTGTTTTTGTTGGGGTTGGGGTGGGTGTTGGTGTTTCTGTTGGTGTTGGGTCTGGGGTTGGATCTGGGGTTGGATCTGGGGTTGGTGTTTCTGTTGGTGTTGGATCTGGGGTTGGTGTTTCTGTTGGAGTTGGGTCTGGAGTTGGTGTTTCCGTTGGAGTTGGGTCTGGAGTTGGTTCTGGAGGTGTTTCTACGTTCAAGCGGAGTTGATAGTTTTGGGATTCGGAGGATATGGAAGCAAGGACAAATTCGTAAAAACCGTTTTCTGGAAGTTTTAGTGATAAGTTACGTCGAGTAGAATCTTGTAGAAACTTAATTTTGCCAGAAGGGGAATAAACTGATAGCAAGATACGCGAACTCGCATCAAGCTTCAGATTCATTAATTGTTCTTTTCGCAAGTCAGCAATAAAAACCTTACCTTGTCCCGGTCTAAAATTACCACTTACAGTTTTACTTGTAGCATTAACATCAAAGGTAATTTTTTGATAAGCACTGCGAGCGAGGATTGCATTAAGTTTATCGGCAACAAATCCATGCCATACTTGCCCCATAGGAGTTTCTATAAAACTGTTTCCTTGTTGTTCAGGAAAATATTTAAATTTTTGAAAAAATGCTGCATCCCCTAGGTCGTATAAGGAACGACTACCAACATTAATATTATTAACCCTTACTTTCCAGCGATCGCGATCTGCTTTGCGATAAAAACCAAGTCTGCGCCGAGCATCGGAACTCAGTGTGGATAGTTTATCTAATAATTCACTGGCAATTTTATCTCTTTTTGTTCTGAGACTGGGGTCTTCTATGTTGTTGAGATTTTTCCCTTGGAAGTTAGGATTTTCACGTTTAAATTCTTGGTTAACAAGGGCTGTGAAGAAATTTGCATCAATTCCAAGTTGATTGCGACGTGTATTTAATTGTTCTTTTCTTTGTTCTTCCTCAGTTGGTGTGACAACATTATCACCGCCAGAAAAATTATTTGCAGCCCAAACACCTATACCCACCGCACCGATGATAACCATAAAAGGTATAATTTTTCCTAATATACCTAGTGATATTCCCTTGTTAGGATTTGATGGAGGTGGAGGAAAATTGGGAGGAGGAGAAGTTGAATTTGTTGGAGACGACTTCTTAACTGGAAAATTAACTGCAGGAGATACGGCTACTGTTGCTTCTGTGGGTGTTGTTTGCGGTGTAACGGTTGGTGGTTGAGTTGGATCGATACTTGATAAGTTTAAATTATTTAATGCTTGCAGTACTTCCGTAGCACTTTGGTAGCGTTGTGTCGGTGAAGCAAGGAGCATTCGATCTAAAATCTGTCCCAAAGCAGGACTTATAGTCACTTCTTGTCGCCATTGCCAGTTTAAAGTATATGTATCGATTAGCGATGTTGGCTGCTTACCTGTTAATAAAACAAGTGCTGTTGCAGCTAAAGCATATAGATCGCTGTGGGGTGCGACCAAACCAGTCTGCATTTGTTCTGGGGGAGCATATCCAGCTTTACCTAAAACAGTCGGTTGGGGTAAAGATACACCCACACCTGGTTGATAGTATTGGGATGCAACTTCCGCTGCAACTTGTTTTACCCCACCAAAGTCAATTAAGACTGGTAATTGGTCTCTTGAACGTAAAATTAGGTTATCTGGAGAAATATCGCGGTGGATAACACCTAGGGAATGAATATAATCTAATACTGGCAATATTTGTTGTAAAAGTTGAATTATTTCCGCTTCGGAAAAGCGTAACCCTTGCTCTAATTTTGTCTGTAATAAAGAATTATAAGTTTTTCCTTCTACGTAATCCTGAACTAAGAATAAATACTTTTTATTATGGTAATTAGTGCGTAAAAGTTCGCGAAAACGGGGAATTTGGGGATGTTCTAGCTTGTAGAGAACACTCGCTTCCCTTTGAAATAACTCTTCAGCTTTTTGCAAAACGTAGTCAGTTTGAATTTGGGGAGAAAATTCTTTGAGCACGCATGCTTCATTAAAGCGGTTGATATTCTCAGCTAAGTAAGTTTTACCAAAACCACCCTGACCCAATTGACGAATGATTAAATAGCGACCGTCTAAAGTTTGTCTCGGTTGGATACTTTGATTTACCGGTGTATTTGTCAATGCTTCGCCACATTGGAGACAAAAGTGGCTTCCAGAGGGATTTTCATGTCCTTTAGAGCAATATTTAGGGTTCATTTATAAGATACTAATTAATATTGTGTCATTTGTCATTTGTCATGTGCATTGTAAACACACACAACATCTAATGTAAGTTCCCAAGGTTCGGATTGCTTGTATACTTTTTAACTAGCTAGTATTGACAAGTGACTAATAATTTTAATTTATAGATTTTAAATATCTAAATTATTAGATTTTAGTTTCCAGGTTCTAGTTTCTAGATTTTAGTTTCTAGGTTCTAGTTTCTAGATTCTAGTTTCCAGGTTCTAGTTTCTAGATTTTAGTTTCCAGACTCTAATTTCCAGATTCTAGTTGACTAACTTTATCTGCAGCAATTGCGTACCAAATTTGACCAAATGTTTTTTGGTCGAGTCGTTCGCGCGATTGATTGGGAAATAAGCGATAAAACTTATTGTTAGTGTCCCGATCCAGTCTGTTAGTCGTATAGTTACCTAATCTACCTGTTTCAATTTGTCTCCTCCAATTTTCGTAATCTTTGCCACTATAGTTCCCTAGTTTACGACGGGTGGCGACACTCAAGTTAGCTTGTTCAAGTTTTTGTAACAACTCTTGGGCGCTCTCAAACCATTTTTCACGCAATTTAGCATCCTCTGCAGAAGAAGTTAAGCTGCGTCCTTCTGCTTCTGGGTTTTCTGTATAAAAAATCTGATTGACAGTTGCATAGAAAAAACCATCTGGAATTTCTAATTGTTCGCGACGACTGAGAACTCGATTAACTAGGGATGTATTTTGATTATTCGACCCCTCATCTGATGAATTCCCCGCACCTGGTAGTTTGGGTAACTCTAAACTTGGAAGTGAAATTGAAGGTAAAGAAATTGAAGTTACTGCATTAATTACCCCGTTAACTACAGCCCAAACACCAGCGAAAACCAAGAGAATGGCGGTAGTTGTAATTAAGCTAATAGCAAAAGGACGCAACCATATAGGTAAAGGTAAAGCGTGGACTACAGCTTGGGTTTTATTATTAAACTGAGTTGCAATTGCACTAACTTTTTTCCGGTGGGGAGCTGCAACCATTGTTCTAATCTTACTAATTTGAGGATTGGTAACTTTGGTGTTTGCAGCTACTTCTAAATCTTTCAGTACTTGCTCAGCTAATGGATAGCGATCGCTAGGTTTATAGGAAAGCATCTTTTTGAGGATGGATGCAAATTGGGGGCTAATTTTGATTTCTCCCCAACGCCAATTACCCTGATAACTGTCATACAACTTTTGTGGTTCTTTACCTGTTACCAAGACCAACGCTGTCACTGCTAAAGAATATAAGTCACTGGAAGGAAAAACTTTACCTTGACGTAACTGTTCTTCTGGTGCATAACCTTTCTTTCCCAAAATCGTGCGGTTAGCAGCTAATTGGGTAAACCAAAAACCTTTAGATGCAGGTAACTGCTTGACTGCACCAAAATCAATTAGTACCGGTAAATTATCGCTGCGTCGCAACATTAAGTTATCGGGAGAGATGTCACGGTGAATCACATCTTTAGCATGAATATAAGACAGAACGGGTAAAATATTTTTTAATAATTCAATAACTTCTGCTTCAGTAAATTTTTCTCCCTGTGCTTGCTTTTTAACTGATAGATCAAAGTAAGTATCACCATCTACATAGTCCTGAACCAGAAAGAAAAAATCTTTGGTTCCCAGCTTTGGTTGTAATGAAGAGTGAAAACCGGGGATTTGTGGATGTTTGAGTTGTCGGAGAACATCTGCTTCTCGATCAAATAGTTCTTTAGCTTTTTCTAATTCTTCTGCTTTTTCTACTTGGGGAGCAAATTCTTTAACCACACACTTTTGATGGGAATGTATTAAATCTTCAGCAAGGTAAGTACGTCCAAAACCACCTTGACCCAATTGTGAGATAATTCGGTAACGATTAACAAGAATTTCCCCTGAATTTAACGGTAAAGGTTCTCCGCACGTAGTGCAAAAGCGATGATTTTTCTGGTTCGGATGTTGTTTGCTGCAATATACGTGCATGGCGTTAAGGTATTAATGGTTTTTATTATTTGCTACACGAGCTAAAGCTATGATTACGTAATTTGGGAATGAGTAAGGAGTAAGGAGTAAGGAGTAAGGAGTAAGGAGTAAGGAGTAAGGAGTAAGGAGTAAGAAGTAAGGAGTAAGGAGTAAGAAGTAAGAAGTAAGAAGTAAGAAGTAAGGAGTAACTGGAACTGATAACTGTAGCCCGTAAGGGCGTGGCGTTAGCCATAAACTGGTAACTGTTAACTGATAACTGATAACTGTATATATAAATGGATAGTAATCGGAATTTATTACAGTCACAAGAGTTATGAGTTACGAAAACAAACAGCAGCGGGCTATTGGAGCATTGACCAATTTTTTACAATCTCCTTTAGAAAAATTGCTTGCAGGTTATTCCCAAAATAATACAAATAGGATAATTTTAGATTTATTTCATGATGTAGTTGCAAGTGTTCCTGCTTACAAAGAATTGTTAAGGGAACATGGAATCGATCCTGCAACGATCCAAGGTATTGAAGATTTTTACAACTTACCCCTACTGACAAAGGAAAATTATCTGCGTCGTTATCCTTTAGCTCAATTATGTCGCGGTGGAAAGTTAGAAAGCTGTGATATGATCGCGGTTTCTTCTGGTTCCACAGGACAACCAACTTTTTGGGGACGATTTTTTGCAGACGAATTAGAAATTGCTGTCCGGTTTGAGCAAATATTCCATGACAGTTTTTACGCAGATACTAAACGCACCTTAGCGGTTGTTTGCTTTGCTTTGGGTACTTGGGTCGGAGGTATGTATAGTGCTAGTTGTTGTCGCTATCTTGCGAGTAAGGGTTATCCAATTACTGTAATTACCCCTGGTAGCAACAAACAGGAAATTCTGCGGGTGGTAAAAGAACTCGCTCCACAGTTCGAACAGGTTGTGTTATTGGGATATCCACCATTTCTCAAAAATGTAATTGATACAGGTATTAGTGAGGGTATTAGCTGGCAACAATATCAAATAAAATTGGTAATGGCTGGGGAAGTATTTAGTGAAGAATGGCGAAGTTTAATTGGCGATCGCCTGGGTAATGATAACATCTGTTATGATAGTGCATCTCTTTACGGTACGGCTGATGCTGGTGTTTTGGGTAATGAAACTCCATTAAGTATTTGTATTCGCCGCTTTTTAGCTAATAATCCCGATGCAGCTAAGGCTTTATTTGGCGAATCTCGTTTACCGACTTTGGTACAGTACGATCCGAGAAGTCGCTTTTTTGAAGTTGAAGATAGAACCCTATTATTTTCTGGGGATAATGGAATTCCTTTGATTCGCTATAACATTTTGGATACTGGCGGCATAATTAGTTATGAAGAAATGTTGGAATTTTTAGCTCAATGGAATTTCGATCCCATTGCAGAGTTAAAAGATATTAGTAAAGACCCCGATGTAAGGGGAATTCGTCATTTACCTTTCGTCTATGTGTTTGGACGTTCCAATTTTACAGTTTCCTATTTTGGAGCTAATATCTACCCGGAAAATGTCACCGTTGGTTTGGAACAACCGGTAATTAGAGAATGGGTAACTGGTAAATTTGTCATGCAAGTACGAGAAGATGCAGATAAAAACCGGTTTTTATTTATTGCGGTAGAATTAGCTTCGGGTGTAGAAGCAAGTGAAGATAAGGAAACAACCATTGCATCTTCTATCTTGACCCAACTCAAACGCCTTAATAGTGAATTTGCAAACTATGTTCCTGTGGAATATCAAACACCGCAAATTACATTACTTCCTACGGGTGATCGGGATTACTTCCCTGTTGGGGTTAAGCATCGGTATACTAGAAAGTAAAATTCTGCTGCTTGATAGTTGATTCCAGATTTAGGGAGTAATTTGCAAACTACTTCCTAAAGGAACAAAAGAGGGATTATACCAATTTCCTAAATTCAAGCTACAGATAATGCATGAGGTGAAAATCATATCCTGTAATTAAATTTTGTAAGTGTAGCCTAACTAAATGAAATTGGTATTAGTAATGTAGCTAGATGCTCCCTTCAGCGATTTAAATATTTAGCCCCACTATGACACAGTGATATCATGTCCGCTTAATTACTTATGAAAAATATGTTTGTTTGTAGTATAGCACTACGAAGTTACGTTAGGACATGTATTAACCCTAAAAGCCATACGTATTAGGCTTTTTACTTTTTACTTTTTACTTTTTACTTTTTACTTGCGCGTAGCGCTATAGCGCTTTAGCACCATAGTAAAGATATTGGCGCTCAAGCGCTACTACGAACCTTATCGTAAGTGTTTTACCGGACATGATATAAAACAGTAAAGGAAGAATTTTTATTGAAAAATATACAGATAACAACTTTACACCAAAAGCCGCAATAAGCCGGAGTTACGAACAATTCTACGCAAATCGAGCCGATACATAAATCATAATAGGTTATGAGTGATCGCATTTCAGTTTGTTGGACAACTCCATTTAAGTCATCTGCTTTTTCGATAAGCTCTTGGTGTAATACCTACATTTTTATGAAAAACTTTGGCAAAATGACTTTGGTTAGAAAAGCCACATTCAGCAGCAACTTCAATTACGGATAACTTATCTTGTCTAAGTAATTGTTTAGCTTTTTCTATTCGTTGTTTGATGACATATTGATGGGGTGTAATACCCATTGATTGCTTAAATAATTTTAAAAAATAGTATTTACTCATATCCACCATTGTAGCAAGTCCACTAAGTCTTATTTCTCGATCCATGTGTGAGTTAATATAATCAAGCACTTGTCTTAATTTGTACTTGGACAACCCATTCTCATATTCCCGCAGCGATCGCTCGAAGGTAGAATAGTTTTTTATCAGATGAATTGAAAGGGATGTAGTCAGAGAATTAACATACAGTTGATTTGCTTGCTGTTGTAATTTCAACTCAGACTTCAGCGCCATTGCAATACCATTAATTAAAGGGTCAGGCTTAATAAAATGAGGAATGAGTTCGAGGCGATCGCAGTTTATAGTCTCATAAGCAACGTTAGCAAGTTGAAAAGGTTGTAGTAACAGCGTCATATAATCATAGTCTCGCTCTGCAATACATTTGCACTTGTTGGTTACATTGGCTGGAATCACCCCAATGTCTCCATCTATAACTTGAAAAACTCGCCGTTTTGTATCTATAGTACGGTCAATCATCAAATCTGATGTATTTTTACCAACTAAAATCATATGTTGTTGATAAGACACTTCTGATAATTCATAAGCAGGTTGTCGGTGACATTGAACTTGAATACCATCCCATCCTAAGGGCGACTAGTAAGCCAAGGTAGTCGTGGGAAAACCCTTAATAAAGATTCCTCTTCTGTCATATCAAGAGACTTCTGTCGCCTTTTTAACACTGTGGTCGTTTTCCCCTAATCCTGCTCTTACTGCAAATATCTTACAACTTCTAAATTCTTACAATTTATAAATATCAATTAGATTGATCAATACCTTCGCCAATTTACGAGGGTGAGTTGATGTGTAAACTCCCATTTCTCCGATGCTTGGCAAAAACAATAAGTCCTAAAAATTCCTTCACAGTTTTACGCAAAGCTATTTTTAACGTGTTGCTTACAGCA
>NZ_JASJDK010000095.1 GCF_030065675.1 Mastigocoleus sp. MO_188.B34
CTCCTTAGTACGAGAGGACCGGGAGGGACGCACCGCTGGTGTACCAGTTATCGTGCCAACGGTAAACGCTGGGTAGCCAAGTGTGGAGTGGATAACCGCTGAAAGCATCTAAGTGGGAAGCCCACCTCAAGATGAGTACTCTCATGGCATAAGCCAGTAAGGTCACGGAAAGAACATCCGTTCATAGGTGGTAAGTGGAAGTGTAGTAATATGCGAAGCTGAGCCATGCTAACAGACCGAGGGCTTGACCTCATCAATTGGTTCACACTTTTGGTATGAATATGCAGTCCTCAGGGTTTCTGAGAATCAATTCAGGAAATTACAAGCTTTCCTGGTGTCTATGGCACGGTGGAACCACACTGAACCATCCCGAACTCAGAGGTGAAACGCTGTTGCGGCGACGATAGTTGGAGGGTTGCTTCCCGTGAAAATAGCTCGATGCCAGGTTAATTTTACTAAAACTTAATAACTCATTAAGCCACCTTGATACTGCTCATGGTGGTTTATTGCTTTCCTTATCTTATTTTCATAAACAACATTACCATTTTAAGAAATTATCTCTTTAAGACAAACGCAAAGCACAAAAACGCTTAGCAACAGGTAAACATCCGCAACGAAATCAACAGTTTGAAAATATTGAGAAGTTGAAGATTTCTTACCACGAAGCTGTTAACCCGGTTTTGAGTATGGACACTAAAAAAAAAAGAACTAATTGAACAGTTGTATCGGCATGGACAAATGTACACGAAAGAAGAAATCCAGGTGTTCGATGATTGGAAATCTCTAGCTCAAGGGATTGCGATTCCACATGGCTTGTATGACCTGAAACTTAATACTGGTTACATCCAGATCGGTACCAGCCATGATACGAGCGAATTTGCTTGTGACTCAATTCGCTATTGGTGGCAACAACACGGTAAAGTGTGTTACGGGTCTGCGAGTTCGATACTACTGCTATGTGATGGCGGTGGTAGCAATAGTTCTAGGCAATATCTGTTCAAACAAGATTTACAAGCTTTAGTCAATGAGTTGGGAATTGAGATTCGCATTGCCTATTATCCCCCTTATACCTGCAAATACAATCCAATTGAACATCGACTATTTCCTCATCTGACCCGTGTTTGTCAGGGTGTGATTTTTGATTCTGTGGAAATGGTCAAGGGTTTGATGGCAAAGGCGAGGACTAATACCAGTCTTAAAGTGTTTACAACTGTTTTAGACCAGGTATACAAAACGGGTCGTAAAGTTACTCTTGATTTTAAACAAAAGATGGAAATTGCGTTTGATGATTATTTGCCCCAGTGTAATTACACTGCTAAGCCGCAGATCGGATAATTATGGATCTTATTTAATCCACATTCCTAATAAAAAATAAAGTAGTTTTTTGAGAATGTGACGATAGCATTCATGAAAATATATAGAGACGCAGTAGCATTACGTCTCTACTAATATTTACCTACATACTCATCTCCAACATCCGCTCCATCGGGCGCAAAGCTTTAAATCTTATCTCTTGACTCATAGTGATTTCTGGAGTGCGATTTTTCATTGCTAAATACAACTTCTCTAAGGTATTCAGCCGCATAAACGGACATTCATTACAATTACAATTATTTGTTGGTGGTGCAGGAATAAAAAGCTTTGATGGAGCTTGTTTTTGCATTTGGTGAATAATTCCTGGCTCTGTCGCAACAATAAATTCTTGTGCCGAACTGCGCTGGCAATATTTTAATAGAGCTGCAGTCGAACCAATAAAATTAGCATGCTGCAACACTGTTGTTTCACATTCTGGATGAGCAATAACCTCAGCATCTGGATGTTCTATCTTTAACTGCACAATTTTCTTTTCAGAAAATGTTTCATGTACAATACAACTTCCTTCCCAAAGCAATAAATTTCGACCTGTCTGTTCCATTATATACCGCCCCAAATTCCGATCAGGAGCAAAAATAATCGGCTGTTCCTCGGGTATCTGCTGGACAATTTTTACCGCATTGGAACTGGTGCAAATTATATCGCTCATCGCCTTAATTTCAGCAGAGCAGTTAATGTAAGAAACTACCAAATGATCGGGATGTTGTGCTTTAAAAACTGTAAATTTATCTGGTGGACAACTATCAGCTAAAGAACAACCAGCGTCTAAATCTGGCAGCAAAACCATTTTTTCGGGATTGAGAATCTTTGCGGTTTCTGCCATGAAGTGTACGCCAGCAAAGACAATCGCATCTGCATTTGTATCTGCTGCAGCTTTGGAAAGTTGCAATGAATCACCAATAAAGTCTGCAATATCCTGAATATCAGGCTCTTGATAGTAATGTGCCAAAATTACTGCATTGAGTTCTTTTTTTAGATCTTCAATCGCTGCAAATAAATCTAATGGTAGTGCACCCGTTTGGTTTTTGGGTTCTTGAGCAAGGACAGTTGTAAACACAGTTAAGTATTGCTTTAAATTGTAAATTTTTTCTAACAGATTCTATTAATCTAATTATAGTATTTTTTACCAAAAATGTATTAAGGGATTATACATCTTGGTTACTGAATTTGTGCCACAATCAGTCTGAGTTGCCTATGCTGGAAACATATGGCAAGGAAAGAGGTATGACCAGTAAGAAAACTAATTCAAAAACCATCAAAATTGCTGTAGTTGGAGATATTCATGACCAATGGGAAGAAGAAGACGGTATCGCCCTCAAGGAATTAGGGGTTGACTTGGTCTTATTCGTTGGAGATTTTGGCAATGAAGCTGTGGAAATAGTTAAAGCCATAGGAGAACTGAACATCCCTAAAGCAGCAGTAATGGGCAATCATGACGCTTGGTATACCGCAACTGAGTGGGGACGGAAAAAATGCCCGTATGACCGTACTAAGGAAGATAGGGTACAACAGCAATTAGATTTACTTGGTGAGGCTCATGTGGGCTACGGAAAATTAGATTTCCCAGATTTCAATTTAACTGTTGTTGGAGGTCGTCCTTTTACTTGGGGTGGTTCTCAGTGGAGATTTACTGAAATATGCCAAAATCGCTACGGTGTGAGTTCTCTTGAACAATCTACAGAACGGATAATCTCATCTGTGGATAACGCCGCTTGTGAAACAATTATTTTTCTGGGTCATAACGGTCCTTCTGGATTAGGCGATCGCCCAGAAGATCCCTGTGGAAAAGATTGGCATCCTATAGGTGGTGATTATGGCGACCCAGACTTAGCTGAAGCAATATCCCAAACAATTACACGCGGTAAACATATTCCCTTAGTTACCTTTGGTCACATGCACCATACTCTGCGACACACCAAAAAAGAGCCACGCAAACGGGTGTTTAAGAGTCCTGAAGGCATAGTTTATCTAAATGCTGCTTCTGTACCCAGAATCGTCGAAGATCGCGCTCAGAAGCTTCGTAACTTCTCCATCGTCATCCTTGACAATGGATCTGTTTGTCAAGCATCCTTAGTTTGGGTAGGTAGAGATAACTCAATCCAATCAGAAGAAATCCTTTATCAAAATCCCCAACAACAAATAGTGCGACTTGCATAAAGATGAGTTATATTGTATAACTGGTCAGTTAGAATAAAACAGATAGCTGAAAGCTTATTGCTGACAGCTTTACTGGAGAGGTGGCAGAGTGGTCGAATGCGCTCGACTTGAAATCGAGTGATGTGAAAGCATCCGTGGGTTCGAATCCCACCCTCTCCGTTACTAATAATTTTATTTAAATTAGCAGTTCAAATTACTGAAGTTTTTTGCCAATAAACAAAGGACTGATTTCGTAAATCTATTAAAAACCTTGAAATTAGGGTTTTTAATTTTCAAATCATATGTCTATTAAAATCTAAGTGAAAAGTAATGATTTGCTGATTAGGGAATTTATCTCTCTGATTCTAATAACAGCGAAGAGAAATGCTCTTGGGGCGAGATTCTACCGCCCGTAGGAGCAGAGGAACGTGCTTTGAGTAAAATATCACTATTTTTTAAGCTTATACATCCGCGTATTCTCTGATTTAAACATGGGGAATCATTATAGCTTCTACGTGTATGTACAGTATCAAATCAAATAACTTAAGTGCTAGATTTACTACATAAATAGTTCAAAAATAAATTGAGTTTAAATCTGATTGAAATATTTTCCTAGAAAAATTCAATCAAAAACCAATTTTTAAAACTTTCCAGATCTCAAGGTGCAAATCTCAAGGTTTTTAGTTAAACAAAATAAATAAAATACCCCAATTATAGATCACATGAAAAATGCAAGCAAAGCCCTATCTTGCATCGTTTCTTCCTTTTGAGAGTCTTCTCCAATTTGGAAAAATGATTAAAGATAAGGCGATATTCCTATTGCATTAAAACAATTAAAAACCGTAATAAATCTAGAAATGTAAATCTGGAAATATTCTGGAAATATATTATCAGGGTTGCTGTGTACCAAACATGATTACTGTACGCAGGGTAAATAAATGATACCAGGGATTGAAGAAGCTACCAGCAAATTTATCACTACCGAACCGATAAAAGCCAATTCGGAAAACAATCAACAGAAAGTTTGGGATACTGTAAAAGCTACCTTTACAGAACGAAATTGTATAGGTTACTGGCGCTATCCAATTTTTTCTAAAGTTGGGGAAATTCGTAAAGAGCCAGATATCCTTATTGCAGATCGAGATAATGGCTTAATTGTTATTGAAGTAATACCAGTTACTATCGAACAAATTACTGCTATTGATGATGGTAATTGGCAATTCCAGAACTTTAATATTGCTCAAAGTAACCCTACCCAACGCGCAGAACATCAATTACGCGCTCTAATTGCTTATGCTGATCGTGAAAGTGCTATTTGGCGTAAAGTAACAGGTCGAGCAATCATTGCATTACCTTTAATTACTCAAGAACAATGGCAACAAAAAGGTTTTGAGGAATTAGTTAATAGTCAGAATATTATTTTCCAGGAGCAATTGAATAAAACTGGATTACTGGAAAAAATTCAACAAGCTTCTACAGTAGTTTCAGGAGAAAATTTAGAAGATAAAGACTGGGAACTACTACTTAGTGTAATTGCTGGGACACCCATATTCCGTAAACCACTGCGCGCTACGGTTTCGCATACAGGTAAAACTCGTTCCAGCATCATGGATGTTTTGCGTCAAAGACTCTATGAAATTGATTTGCAGCAAGAACATATCGGTAAAGAAATCCCCCCTGGTCCTCAACGAATTCGTGGAATAGCTGGTTCCGGTAAAACAGTACTGTTGTGTCAAAAAGCTGCACACATGCATTTGAAACATCCGGAGTGGGATATTGCTTTGGTATTTTTTACTCGCTCCTTGTACGATCCAATTATTCGACTGCTGGATCAGTGGATACGTCGCTTTAGCGGTGGCGAATTGCAGTATGACCCCCAAAACAACTATAAACTAAGGGTCCTCCATGCTTGGGGTGCAAAAGAACAGCCTGGTTTCTATAGCACAATTTGTGACTATCATGGCAAAAGGCGGGGTACAGTCACAGATGCGAAAGAAAAACAGCCTAATAGGGGTTTAGCTGAATTGTGTAAGCGACTTCAAGAAGAGATTGTAGTTGAGCCGATGTTTGATGCAATTTTGATTGATGAAGGTCAAGATTTAGTTGCATCCGATGATTTAAAATATCAAGATAAGCAAGCTATTTACTGGTTAGCCTATCAAAGCTTAAGAAAAGTTAATGAAGATAAACCAGAAGAAAAGCGTTTAATTTGGGCTTATGATGAAGCCCAAAGTCTTGATAGTCTTGCAGTGCCAAAAACTAAAGAAATATTTGGTGAAGAATTAGCAAATCTTTTAAATAAACAACCCCAATACTCAGGGGGAATAAAACGTTCGGAAGTAATGCGTCGTTGTTATCGTACCCCTGGATCGATTCTTACCGCAGCCCACGCAATTGGGATGGGTTTGCTTCGTCCAGAAGGAATGCTCTCTGGTATTACCAATAAAAAAGATTGGGACAAAATTGGTTACCAAGTTCAAGGAGATTTCCGACGTGTCGGAAAATCAATAACTATCGAAAGACCTCCAGAATATTCACCAAATCCAATATCCGAATTGTGGGGGGAACCTTTACTAGAATTTGAAACTTACAGTTCTCGTCAAGAAGAATTGATGGCGTTAGCTGAAAATATCATGCATAACATTGTCCATGATGGTTTAAATCCTAGTCGCGATATTTTGGTTGTAGTTTTAGGTTCCACTACTGAAGCAATAGAACTAGAGAAAGAAGTTGCTGATTTCTTAATAGATCAAAACATAGATATTTATTTACCAACAGCATTAAAACTTAATGATTTATATGCTGAATATCCTAACAATAACCCCGATAAATTTTGGCATGACGGTGGAGTAACAGTTTCTCGGGTCAATCGTGCTAAGGGACATGAAGCTGACATGGTTTATGTAGTTGGATTTGATTGTGTAGCTCGCAATGAAAGCGATCTTAATTGTCGCAATCAGTTATTTGTCAGTTTGACTAGAACCAGGGGTTGGGCAAGTCTTAGTGGTGTGGGCGACTATCCCATGTATACTGAAATGAAACAAGTCATTTCCAGTGGGAATAGGTTTACTTTCACTTACAAACGTCCACCTAAGCGCGATATTGGGGAAGAAGATTAATAAAAACACACGTAGTGGACTGACACGCCTAAAATGATGCAATAGATTTGTCCTAAAATTTATTTCAATTAATGATTTTTGGATTTTGCTAATGCACTATTTTAGCTGTGTCAGTCCAGTAGGGTGCATTAGCGACAGCGTAATGCACCATTGATAAGACTTTGCTGCAAAGGGCACAAGTACATAGTCCACCCTACAAATACCTAATTTCCCCCAAGAATCAAACTGGATTTCTATACAAGCCATAATGAAAATTATTATATGGCTCAGACAGTTTCACTCTTAACCAATAGGCCTACACTATAGCTGTACAAAAGTGAAAGCTGTCTTCCCCCTAAAGTTATAATTTTGCAGTCAAGTCAAAAATTACAGATAGAATGAGGTCGCTTTCCTTCATTATTGTGGCTCCTAAATTTTGAACTAATCGCGCATAAATTCGCAGAGTGATGTATACTACTCCACTAGGCTTCTGAAATCAATTTAATATTTCGACATAATATTCCTGACAAGATATCAAATTTAAACCTAAATTATTCCCATTTCTATACTTGACAACCAACTTAAATCAGTCCTTTAATATTTGTGTTCTAAAAAACTATCGCATTTTTTACCCAAAAATATTTTAGGAATAATGCTCGTTCGCATCGCGTTTGAGTAAAGTAAACGGCTGTCCTAAAAACACTTGCATATTCATTATTTTCGAATTCCCTTCACGGAGGGATGTGTCTACTATGCTTTTATTAGCCAAATCAAAAGAAATAAATATACTCGAATCAAAACTTACACACAAGTCGCCAGTTCTCCACAGGTTAGCCAGATTTGTTACAGAAGAAGCTGTATGCTTAATGTTTAATATCCAACCCGAAGATATTTACGTTGTGGAATGTTGGCGATATATAGTTTACGTCCATGCTAAGGGCGTAAGTAAATTTGTGAGTTATGCTGACTTTCCCCCAATTGTGGGGGTTGCTCCACCAAGCAAAGTTGATATTATCAAATGGCGACGACGTTGGCGACGACAACAGGAGCCTTCTGCTCGCAAGCAAGCACCCATATGGTGGGCAGAATTCTTACAGCAGGAATTGTGGAATACTTTTTCCCCGCCAATGCTAAATAACTGGGATGAATTGCTCAATTCTGTTGAATTTGCTTTTAATGAAGCAACTTTAAAACAATTGAGAGACAGTTATGAGTCAACTGCTAAAAGTGGGGTATAAAAAATAAATCAGCGCAGACGTCTTCCCAAGACGCCTGCAGTCTTCATAAATTACCCAGTTAAGATACTTTGTTTTTAGCTCTTTCTGCTCTGGCTGCTGCTGAATTCATAATTTCATCTCTGTTTTCCAGCATTTCCCCAGGAAAATTTTCCAAGATTTTCGTCGAAAGTGCCACTCTACTTTTACCTTCATCTAAATCAATTATTACAGCTTTGATAGATTGACCAACTTCAAATACATTTTCTAGATTGTCAATAAATTTTTGACTTATTTGTTTGATGTGCAATAAAGCACTCAAACCATCCAAATCTATAAATACTCCAAAAGGCTTAATCCCAGTTACCTTACCTTCTACAAGTTGACCTACTTCCAATATACTGAAACTTGCAGAACTAATTGCCACGCGCTGGGAAAGTACAAGTTTTCGGTTACTCTGGTTTACTTCTAGAAAACTGACAGTCAAATTCTTTCCGATTAGAGCATTTAAATTGTTTCGCTCTAATAAGTGCGAGCGCGGAATAAATCCCCGTAAACCTCGAACATCAACAGTGACTCCACCTTTATTAACATTCATGACTTTTACTTCTATATTCTGGGAATTTTCTTGCATCAAAGCTAGTTTTTCCCAGATGTTACGAATTTCTAGTTGTCGTCGCGAAAGGGTCACTTGACCTTCGGCATTTTGTTCTGTGATAATCAAAAACTCTAGTTCTTCGTTGAGGGGTAGAACTTCTGATAAATCAATAACAGTTTTCAAGGAAGCCTCATTCCGAGGTATAAAAGCGGAGGATTTGCCACCGATATCTACATAAGCTCCGTCAGAATCTAATTGAAAGACTCTACCGCGAACCTTATGTCCTTTTTGAAATTGGTAGTCGTGTTGCTCTAATGCCTGAGCAAAGTCTTCCATTGTGAATGATGAAGCTTGTTGAGAATTTTGTGCTTGCGAACTCATGACTTTCGAGAATATATTAATACATGCTTATGGCCAATGCTAGAGCTTTACCTTTACAGGAAAAGACTCTGAAAATAAAAATTAAGTATGGGAAGACAGTCTTAAGCTGTCTGTAATTGTTCAAACAACTGTTTTACTTTCTCCCAAGCATCAGCTGCAGCCTTTGGATTATAGCTAGCGCGATGATCGCAGAAAAATCCATGGTCTGCTCCATCGTAGCGGAATACACGATGAGAATGATGATATTTCCCTAGCTCTGATTCTATTTGTTCTACTTGTTCGTGTGGAATACTTGTATCTTCCATCCCAAAGAACGCGTATAGAGTTCCTTTAAAAGAGTGAGTAAGGGTGATGGTCGGTTCACCACCTCCAGGAGTGGTAGTGGTAATACCCGCTCCATAAAACGAAGCAACAGCTTTTATATCAGCTAAGGTTGCTGCAAGATAAGCAACATGACCCCCAAAGCAGAAACCGATACAACCAAATTCAGTATTTTTTACACCCTCTAGATTCTTTAAGTAATTAATTGCTACTTGAATATCACTTAATAATTCAGAGGCTTTTGTTTGGTTTTTGTATTGTCTGCCAATTTCAATATCTTCTGGGGTATAGCCTGTTTCAAAACCAGGAGTAAGTCGTTGATAAAGAGCAGGTGCGATCGCAACATAGCCCTCGCGAGCAATACGTTCTGTAACTTCGCGAATATGAGCATTTACTCCAAAAATTTCCTGCAATACAATAATCCCGGGGTAAATACCTTGAGTTTTGGGCTTTGCCAAATAAGCAGGAATATCTAAATTTTTTTGAGGTAGTTGAACTATTGCTGTATCTATTGCCCGCTCTGTCATAATCATTTTTACCAATGCTGTGTGATGATTAGATATAGCTATGCGAGTATTTCAAAGCTATCTCCGAATAAATTATCTACTACTACCAGTCTATGCATGAGAAATTTTTACCCTTAAAAATTCAAACTATAAATACAATCTTTTAAAAGTAGCGAATATAGCTTCTTCTTCATCCCTATTATTACTTAGGACTGCAAGGTAATGATTCAATTCAGGATTCAACCAGATAGTGAAATACCCGCATCCAATCAACTTTTCAATCAAATTCGCTTTGCAATTGCTTCTCGGCAATATCCACCGGGTTATAAATTGCCTTCTACTCGAGCGTTGGCGATGCAAACTGGACTACATCGCAATACTATTAGCAAAGTTTATCGTCAGTTAGAAGAAGATGGATTTGTAGAAAGTTTAGCTGGTTCGGGAATTTATGTCCGTGCCCAAGGTCATGAAGGTGGTAGCAGGTTACAGTCGCCAATCCTTAAGGAACACCCAAAAGCATATAAAGTAGTACAACATGCATTGGATGAATTACTATCTCAGGGTTGTTCTCTTAATCAGGCTCGTGAAATGTTTTTAGCAGAAATGGATTGGCGGTTACGGTGTAGTGCAAGAGTTCTAGTAGCTGTACCTGAAACTGATATAGGTGCCGGTCAACTAATGGTGTATGAATTGGAAGAATCTTTGCAAATCCCCATACAGTTAGTATCCATGGAAGACTTGAGTACTGTATTGGATCAAACACCTTCTGGCACAGTCGTTACTAGTAGATATTTTATTGCTGATGCCGAAGCTATTGCTGCTCCTAAGGCTGTTCGGGTAATTCCCCTTGATATATACGATTATGCTAAGGAGTTTGAAATGGTAAAAGGGTTGTCCAGAGATAGCTGTATAGGTATGGTCAGCCTAAGTCCTGGAATTCTTCGGGCTGCGGAAGTAATTCTCCATGGAATGCGTGGAGATGAATTACTAGTAATGACTTCCCAACCCAAAGATGCTTACAAGCTTCAAGCAATTGTCAAACGAGCACAAATGATATTTTGTAGCGATCAACCAAGTTTTTCTGCTACTCAAGTAGCCGTTCAAACATGTGTAGACGATCTAATTCGCTTACCTAAACTGGTGCGAGCAGGAAATTATATAGGGACTAAATCAATTAATTTGCTTAAAAGAGAATTGGGTTTGGGTTAATGATTTGTAATAAATTTTTAGTTGTAATTTTGTAGTTGTAATAAGTTAAAAATTAAAATTTTCAAGTTGTAACTTGTAACTACTCTAAAAATTCTCTAACACAAAGCAAATAACTAGCAGCATCTTCCAACATGGGGAAATGACCCGTGTTCTCAATGGCTTTGAATTTTACAACCTTATTGAGTGCTGCTGCTTGTTGTCCTAGTTCTGCCGGAATAATTTTGTCATACTCTCCGGATATTATTAGTGTCGGTACTGTTAACCGAGAAAACTCGGAGGGCATTATTTCTGCTTGTTTTTTACTTACAGAGGTAAATATTGTTCCTAAAGCTGCATCATAGTCTGCTTGTAAAAAATCAGCTAGAAAAGCCTGACGTTCCTTAGCAGCGATCGAACGAGCCAGAAAACGTGCCATAAATATTCTGTCGACTAATGGGATTTTAGCTAACCATTTAGGACGGAATTTAACTACATAACCACCAAATTTGTGAAAGGCACTAAAAGCTTTTTCGTCATATTCAAAGATACCACTGCAAGCTAGTACTGCCTTATTTACCTTCTGGGGATAAAGATTGAGAAATAAGGTACCGATAGAAGCTCCCATTGAATGAGCCATGATATAAACCTGCTGGATATTTAACTCTTCGAGCAAGCTTCCCAAGTCACGAGCATACTCTTCAAGTTCGTAACTCAAATCGCTCAAGGAATCATTGGAAATATTAGTTACTTGACTTCGGGAGCGACCAAATCCTCTTAAGTCATATAATAAACAATGAAATTTTTCTGATAAAGCTTTGGCTGTAGTTCGCCAGTACCTAGCAGAACCAGCCCATCCATGAATGAAAACCATTACTGGTTTACTATAACCAGACAATGGTTTTTCTATCCACTCATAATAATGAGCTACGCCGCGAACATTGATGTAGGGCATTTCTTCTTTACTTTATGTCACGAGTCATTAAGCCAATGACCCATGACTCTTTACTAAAATTATGCTGATTCTGGTTTCGGTAGAGAAGACGGATGCATCAGCAATTCAGCTGTAGAACGTTTTTCTACCATTTCCTGAGTTACCGTAAAGTTCACAACATCTTTACGAGATGGAACTTCATACATCACATCGAGCATCAATTCCTCTACAATACCCCTGAGGGCTCTGGCACCGGTCTTGCGCCTATAGGCTTCACGAGCGATCGCCAATAAAGCTTCTTGTTTAAAGTCTAGCTGAACATTATCCATTTTCAGTAGCTTCTGATATTGCTTGACTAAAGCACTGCGTGGTTGAGTCAATATAGCCATCAGAGCTTCCTCATCTAATGGTTCCACAACGGCAACCATTGGCATGCGTCCAATGAACTCTGGAATCAGCCCAAACCTTACCAAATCCCCTGGCTCCATATGCTTAAGAGTATCTGCTGCTCGAGCTTCTTTTGATGGTCCTTCCCCTGTTTGTACAAAACCTATTGATTTTTTACCAATTCTCTGATCTACAACTTTTTCCAAACCAACGAATGCACCGCCACAGATAAATAGGATATTTTTTGTATCAATTTGAATGCAGTCTTGGTAAGGATGCTTGCGACCTCCTTGAGGCGGTACATTAGCAACTGTACCTTCCAACATCTTTAGCAGCGCCTGTTGGACACCTTCACCAGAAACATCGCGCGTAATCGATGGATTTTCACTCTTACGAGCAATTTTATCAATTTCGTCGATGTAAATAATCCCCCGCTGCGCTTCATCTACATCTAAATCTGCTACTTGTAACAATCGCAGCAATATATTTTCTACATCTTCTCCGACATATCCGGCTTCCGTTAGGGTTGTAGCATCAGCCACCGCAAATGGCACATCTAGGATTTTAGCCAAGGTTTGTGCCAAAAGCGTTTTTCCACAACCCGTAGGACCGATTAAAAGGATGTTTGACTTTTGCAGTTCAATACCGTCTTCCGAAGTACCCTTACCACCAGCTTTTGATTGTGTCAGTGCTAAACGTTTGTAATGATTGTAAACGGCCACTGAAAGTACTTTCTTAGCTTCATCTTGACCAATAACATGTTCGTCAAGATACTTTTTGATTTCCCGTGGCTTGGGTATTTGGTTAAAGGAAAGACTACTGGAACGGGTTCGACGTTTCTGAGGTTGTTCTGACCTGGGTGCCGCAGGTTGGGCTGTTGCACCATTAGTGTCGAGTAACTCCTCATCCAATATCTCATTGCACAAGTCAACACATTCATCGCAGATGTAGACTCCCGGTCCGGCGATTAGCTTGCGCACCTGCTCTTGTGACTTGCCACAAAACGAACATTTTAAATGGGAGTCGTACTTAGACATACCAGCCTCTTATTTCAGAATGGTGACGTTTTCCCCTTGCGAGGGAAGATTTTGCCCGGAAATCACTAAATCGATCAATCCGTAATTTTTTGCTTCTTCTGCTGACATAAAGAAATCACGTTCTGTATCAGCTTCGATTTTTTCTAAGGGTTGATTCGTGTGATGAGCAAGTAACTGATTCAACTTAGACTTATGATAAAGAATTTCTTTGGCTTGGATCTCAATATCAACAGCTTGTCCTTGAGCCCCACCAAGTGGTTGGTGAATCATGATTCTCGAATCAGGTAAAGACATACGTTTACCTGTTGTTCCTGCTGCTAACAAAAATGCTCCCATGCTGGCTGCCAAACCAAAACATATCGTAGCAACATCGGGGCGAATTTGCTGAATGGTGTCGTAAATTGCCATTCCTGCAGTTACCGAACCCCCAGGAGAATTAATATACAATTGAATATCTTTTTCGGAGTCATCAGCATCCAAATACAATAGCTGAGCAATAATAGCGTTGGCAATTGTATCGTCTACAGGGGTTCCCAAAAAGATAATCCGATCTCGTAGCAGGCGGGAGTAGATATCGAAAGCACGCTCTCCCATCCCTGATTGTTCTACTACCGTTGGCAATATATTTGTTGAATTTGAACTATTCTGGGAGTTAATTTTCAACTTGCTCAAACTGCTGATTTGATAATTTCCCGACTGCGATTCCAGCATACAAGAAAGTTTGACACTAAGAATTGACAATTTTTAATGATTTGTGCAGCTTATATGTTAATTGTGGCTTTTATTTCCACAAATGCCAACGTCGAACTCTTATGCTGCTAATTCGACAGGCGAAATTTGTATATTTTCTTTTCTACTTGCTAACCATTATGCCTCATTAATATGCTTTCTGTGTAAACAGAGTATCAAGCTAAGGCGGTGATGGATGACCATTTTTATTTAAGATTTCTTAAATACTCCGCCCGCAGATCCTATTTTTTACAATTTAATGAGTCTCAGCAAGGTTACTGTTGATGGGTTATTAACTTGTAACTTTCCTGTTTATAACTATCCTTCCTGGCTTACTGTCGCTTCTGGTTCTTCACTTTCGGAACTCTCAGAGGAGGTTTCACTTTCTGTTTCTTCTGCAGTACTCAAAGATCCTTCGGGTACTAATTCAATGGATGATTTTTCCAAAAGCCAATCAATAATTTTTTCTGTGAGTAGTTCGTTCTCAACAACCGAGCGCGCTCTTTCGGGATCGATGTCGGAATCAGAATATTCTTGGATTAGTTCTTGGATACGACCATTAATTTCTTCTTCTGAAGTTTTAATGGATTCTTGGGAAGCTATTTTCTGAAGTGTCACCGAGCGCTTAATCCGTTCAATTGCTTCCGAACGAGATTGTTCCCGCAATCGAGGGATAACATCTTTAGTAAATAATTTTTTAACATCTAATCCCTGTTGTGAAAGTCGAATTGCAGTTTGTGTCAACATTGCATCAACTTCCTGGTCGATCATCGTTTCAGGTAAGTCAACTTCTGCTTTGGTTAGCAATTCATCAAGTAAAGCTTCTTGTTTGTTATTTTTTGTCTTTTCTTCAGCTTCTTTTTGAAAACGTTCTTCCAAAGAATTGCGTAACTCCGTTAGAGTTTCAAATTCACTCGCTTCTTTGGCAAAATCATCATCTAATTCGGGCAGTTCTTTCTCTTTAATTTCTTTGAGGGTGACAGTAAATAATGCCGGCTTTCCTGCTAACTCTTCATTAGCATATGGTTCTGGAAATTGAGCAGAGATTTCTTTAGTTTCACCCGGATTCATTCCTACAATTCCATCTACAAATCCTGGAATAAATTGATCCTGTTGTAGTTCTACTTGAAAATCAGTACCCTCACCTCCAGGAATGGGTTCGGCTTCTCCTTCTTCACCTTCAGCTTTTACCAGTACACCCTTAAAGTCTACAACTGCAACATCACCAATTTGTGTCGCTCTTCCTTCTACAGGAATTAGTGTCGCCATTTGTTGACGTTCTTGTTCTAAAACTTCATCAACACGCTTAGGGTCATATTTTATTTCTTCAGCTTTGAACTGTAGACCTTGGTAATCACTTAATTTAACCTCTGGCTCCACATCCACAGCAGCATTAAAAGTAAGAGGCTTACCTGGCTCATAAGCGTTTACCAATTCGTCAAAGGAAGAACGCAGTTGTGGCTGTCCAATTGCAGGAATGTCTTCTTGTTCGATTGCTTTGCTTATTCCATCTTGAATCAATTCTTCTAATGCTGTTGCCTTAACCCTAGTTGAACCTAAACTTTGAAGCAAGATCGGGCGCGGAACTTTACCTTTGCGAAACCCTGGAATATTTACGGTACGGGCAAAATTTTTTACAACTTCCTCATAGGTTTTTTTTGTTTGTTCGGGTGTAATTTCTATTTCTAAACCAATCTGGCTAGCGGGAAGTTTCTCCTGGGTGACTTTCATGCTTTATCTCTGTTTCAATATTGTGTGTTTTTCGGTAACTTTGCGGTTGCAACCGACAAAAGTCTTTTATGTGATGCGCTTATAGAAGCGTAAGCGCAGCGAGAGACTATGCCGTCGCCGCAGGCTCTGCTGTTAAACTTAAAACTCTGTGAAAGCTGACAAGTCAGCCTTCGCGAGTTTCCTCACATGACATCTTATTTAAAATTAATTTAATTTTTTTGCCAAGTAGAATTCACTAAAGTGGGCAAAGGCAAAAAATTAATTTTATTCAAAATTAAATGTATTGGTTGAGCATAATCGTTAAAATACCTAATAACGAGGCTGCAACTAGCTCAATAATTCAAGCTCCTTTTCAAATTGTTACCATTACGGGTTTAAGACCGTGATATTCTTGTTCTCATCTAATTAGCACAATTTAAGTTAAATTTAAATTACATCTGAGTAACTGAATAAGCCGGCTAATCCCATCGGCGTTGGCTTCACTAATTTATTCTGCTAAATTGGGATTTACTCCAGAACATATTTAATCCATTTGAATCATAGTACATATATTTGTGCTGGATACAACGTAAAGTATGCCGATTCTGTTATTTATAGATGATATATATAGCAAATGTACGTACAGACAGATTCTTTCTTAAATATTAATGTGTTATATAATATATTATTTAAAATTGTTTATCTGTTTGAATTGAATAATGAATTGTTGTAAACTGCAGCATTACTAAATTAAAACCAACTCAAGAGGAACGAGAGGAAAATTTAGATATATTTTCGATATTTAGATATAAGCCTAACTATTATAAACATCAAAATTATTCAAACTTATTTGATTTATCAAGATCGTAAAACTTAAATATGTATAAATTTTAAGCCAAGGATAATCTTATAATATTAAGGAGGAGACCAGTGTGTCTAAAGACTATCGAGTAGCCATTTTGGGAGCGACTGGTGCTGTAGGCACAGAATTGTTACATTTGCTAGAAAACCGTAATTTTCCAGTTGCCGAGCTAAAGTTATTGGCATCACCTCGTAGTGCTGGCAAGGAAATGACTTTCAAAGGAGAAAAGTTTGCAGTAGAGCCAGTAAAAGATGGTGTTTTTGATGATGTGGATTTAGTTTTAGCAAGTGCAGGTGGTTCCACATCTAAAATATGTGCACCTAAAGCTGTAGAGGCAGGAGCTACAGTTATTGATAATTCCAGCGCTTTTCGGATGGATGAGGATGTACCTTTAGTAGTACCAGAGGTAAATCCACAGGCGTTAGAATTACACAAGGGTATTATTTCTAATCCTAATTGCACGACAATTCTAATGGCTGTCGCTGTATATCCTTTGCATAAAGTTAAACCAGTTAAAAGAATCGTAGTTGCAACTTATCAGTCTGCGAGTGGTGCTGGTGCAAGGGCTATGGAAGAAGTTAAAATCCAGAGCCAGGATATATTAGCAGGTAAAGAACCAGTAACAGAAATTTTTCCTTATCCGTTGGCATTTAATTTATTTCCACATAATTCCCCATTGAATAGCTTTGGCTACTGTGAAGAAGAAATGAAGATGGTCAACGAGACTCGGAAAATATTCGATGATCGCGCTTTGAGGGTAAATGCCACTTGTATCCGAGTTCCTGTATTGCGGGCTCATTCGGAAGCAATTAACCTAGAATTCTACACTCCTATAAAGCCAGACGAGGCAAAAGATATTTTAAAACTAGCTCCCGGCGTCAAAATAGTGGAAGATTGGCAGGCAAACTATTTCCCAATGCCAATTGAGGCTAGCGGTCAAGATGAAGTTTTAATTGGGAGAATTCGTCAAGATATTTCTCATCAATGTGGTTTAGATTTGTGGTTATGTGGCGACCAAATCCGTAAAGGTGCAGCTTTGAATGCGGTACAAATAGCTGAGTTATTAGTGGAAAAGAATCTAACGCAGCCCGTTAGAGCACAATTAGCGACCTAAAATATTTTGGATAGACAAATTATATCTCATTTCATCTAGATATGTTTAGTGTCAAGTCAAATATCATTGACTTAAAAGTCTAATATCGAAAAATTTCTAAGTTTTTTGTTGAAAAATCAAAATTAATCAGGAATACTAATCCTATTTGTAATAGTAATTATTACAGTGAATAAATTATGAAGCAGAAAAAGCAAGAAGGTGTAGACAATCAATTAGGTAATCGGGAGTAAAAATATGGTGGTAGATTTTGGTAAGGTTCTAACCGCCATGGTTACACCTTTGAATCCAGATGGTAGTGTTAATTATGATGTAGCAGCTTCATTGGCAAAGTATTTAGTGGAGAACGGTACTGAAACAGTAGTGGTTTGCGGTACAACAGGTGAATCACCGACTTTAAATTTAGATGAAGAATATCAATTATTTTCCACAGTATTAGAAGCAGTAGCTGGTAAAGCTTTAGTAATGGCAGGCTGTGGTTCCAATTCAACAAAAGAAGCAATTGTTGCAACCCAAAAGGCTGAAAAATTGGGCGTTCATGGAACCTTACAAGTAGTTCCTTATTACAATAAACCCCCACAGGCTGGTCTGTACAAACATTTTCAAACTATATCTCAGGCTTCAGAACTACCAGTATTGTTATACAATATACCTGGTCGTACTGGGTGTACTTTAGAAGTTGAAACTGTTGCTCGTTTAGCGGAAATTTCAAATATTGTAGGTATCAAGGAATCTACAGGAAGGACAGAAAGGGTTAGCGAAATCCGTAGCTTGACACCAGCAGAATTTCAGATTTACTCTGGTGACGATTACATGACTTTGCCCTTATTGGCAGTTGGAGCTAAGGGTATAGTTAGTGTGGCTTCCCATTTGGTAGGCAACGAGCTACAGCAGATGATTCAAGCTTTTAACTTTGGTCAAGTTGGAGTAGCCACTGAAATTCATCTCCGGCTTTTCCCACTTTTTAAAGCTCTATTTGCAACATCAAACCCAATTCTTATTAAAGAAGCTTTACGACTTCAAGGTTGGGATGTTGGCTTTACTCGTTTGCCATTATATGAGACTAACTCAAAAGCATCAGAGACCTTAGCAGAGGTACTTCAAAAGCTTAGTCTAATTTAGTTAGCTATTATTTCAAGATTTTATTTGTACATATTTTTAGACTAAGTTCCTTGATACGCACATAAGTATATTACTATTTTTGCAATTAACATAAGCTTAAGTACGCTCTATATAACAAGCAAAGGATAGATAGTGGTTTTTGAGACATTTAGTTCATTTTTATTGAACAAGTGAACATTTGATTAAACTTGTAATTACTTTCAGGCTGACTTTAAGGTCTGCTAGTTCTTGCTTTTGTCAGCTTTGTATTTTTATCACTTATGACTTACAGAAAATTGTTAACAATTAAAAACAATAAGAAGGAAGAAATGGCAAAGAAAGAAAATAATACCGCTCTAAAGATTATTCCCTTGGGTGGGTTGCATGAAATTGGTAAAAACACCTGTGTGTTTGAATATGAAGATGAAATGATTCTGTTGGATGCAGGCTTAGCATTTCCTACAGATGGAATGCACGGAGTTAATATTGTCTTGCCAGATATGAGCTACGTGCGAGAAAATCGTCATAAAATTAAGGGTATGATTGTGACTCATGGTCATGAAGATCATATCGGCGGGATTGCGTTTCATCTCAAGCAATTTGAAATTCCCGTAATTCATGGACCAAGACTAGCAATGGCCATGCTAGAAGGAAAATTAGAAGAGGCAGGAGTACGAGATCGTACAGAACTTAAAACTGTCCTTCCTCGAGATATTGTACGAATTGGCAAACATTTTTTAGTGGAGTACATTCGTAATACCCACTCAATGGCAGATAGTTTTACAGTAGCTATTCATACACCAATTGGAGTTGTAATCCATACAGGCGATTTTAAATTCGATCATACTCCAGTAGATGGAGAATGCTTTGATTTGCAAAGACTAGCCGAGCATGGAGAAAAGGGTGTTCTATGCTTGATGAGTGATTCAACAAATTCAGAAGTACCAGGGTTTACACCCTCAGAACGTTCAGTATATCCAAACTTAGACAGAGTTTTCTCTCAAGCAGATGGGCGATTATTTGTAACAACTTTTGCTTCTAGCGTTCATCGCATAAATATCATTTTACAACTGGCAAAAAAACATAAGCGTACCGTCAGTATAGTCGGACGCTCAATGCTCAATTTGATTGCCCATGCCCGGAATCTTGGTTATATCAAGTGTGAAGATAATTTGTTTCAGCCTTTGAACTCGATTCGTAATTTACCTGACAAAGATGTTCTGATTTTGACTACAGGTTCCCAAGGCGAACCGATGTCCGCACTGACTCGAATCTCCAATAAGCAACATCCCCACATCAAGATTCGGGAGGGAGATACTGTGGTTTTCTCTGCAAATCCAATACCTGGGAACACTATTGCAGTTGTCAATACAATTGACAGGTTAATGATGCAGGGGGCAAAAGTTATTTATGGACGTCATCAAGGTATTCACGTTTCAGGTCATGGGTGTCAAGAAGACCAGAAACTGATGTTAGCACTAACTCGACCAAAATTCTTTTTGCCAATTCACGGCGAACACCGAATGCTAATCAAACATAGTGAAACAGCACAAAAAATGGGTGTTCCTGCAGAAAATATGGTAATAATCAATAATGGTAATATAGTGGAGTTAACTACTAACTCTATTAAGGTTGCAGGTAAGGTTGAATCAGGAATAGAGTTAGTAGATACTTCTGGTTCGGGTATGGTTAGCGATCGGGTATTGCAAGAACGCCAACGCATGGCAGAAGAAGGTTTAGTTACAATCGCAGCAGCAATAGATTGGAATGGCAAGTTGTTAGCAAAACCAGAGATACACATACGAGGTGTTGTTACCAGCATAGAACGTTCTCTGATACAAAAACGTATCAAACAGCGTATAGAAGAAATTCTCGGCGTGCGCTGGTCAGAATTTTCCCAAACATTTGATGGTGGAAAAGTAGAAGTTGACTGGAGTGGTTTACAAGGATTAATTGAAAGAGATTTGGCACGTTTTCTACGAAGAGAATTGAAATGTCAGCCAAGTGTAACATTATTATTACAAACTCCGGAAGAACCAGTAAAAGTTTCAGATGGTAGAAGACGTCGTACCCGGACTACTGCACAAGTCGCCTCATAGATAGATGAATTAGGTTAGGTAATTAACAATTCAAAACAATTAACGATTCAATACAATCAAGAATTTTAGACAATTAGAAATTAATTTTCTGGGTGGAGTTTTAGAACTTTCCACCCTATTTTTTATTATTGGCTTGGTTGTTTTGAGGAAATATAGATACATCAGTAGTTGCTCTAGATTCACGCCTTGCTAGAGAAATGCTGGAACTTACAAGCCGTCTCAACGCCTGCTTACACTTATCATTTGCAACGAATACAAAGGAAAGAGCACAAAATAAGTTATAAGTTTTTGTAATAACGGTTATAATATTGACAAATGCTGTGAGAAAGAGTATAAAATTATTTCCCACAGATGTAAAAAAACACCTATCAAAAGGAGGATGTCTTTACTAAAATTTCAATTGATTCAAGTTACCAACAAGATATTATTGCTACACTTCCTATTTATGGGAAATTAGGTTTAACTTGACGTAGCAATAGAGTCAGAGGCTGAGACAAATCAGTACCTATATACAGATTTACATCCATGTAATGGAAACTATTTTCCCAATAATTCTTCTGGAAACATGGACAATCTTTATTGAGTAATTAGATACCCTCAAACTAATAGAGGAGTTAAAAATGAAGGTATTTGATAATACCACAAAAAAGCTATTTTTGGCAAGCTGGGTATCAGTTAATCCAGCGGAAGGTTCTGAATTAAATGTCACAGCTATACAACGCGATATTCCTAAGTACCGTTGTGATATTTTTAGGTTTTTACGGCAATGGCTAAATAACATTCAAATTTGCGATCGCAAATTTGCTCGCCGTATATGTAAGTTGATTCCGGCACAATGTCCTTTTGAACGGAAGATTAAGTTGTTTGGCAAAACTTTGTTTTATATCCCACCGCTATGTAAACTAAATCCCCTATATGAGGAATTAGTAAGTTTACGTTTTCGAGCATTATGTTATCTCGCTGATGAATGTGGTGAAGATATTACTCAATATTGCTAGGTTATAGGAGTAGAAAACAAAGTAGAAACTTAGTAGTTTGCATGGGTTTCTCCTCCGCTTATGCGACGTGAAAACCTGTATTTCTGGAGTATTTTATGTGATGCTTCGGTACATTTTTGAGCGGAAGAAGGTTCAATTTGGGAACCAAACCCATGCAAATATCCAATAAATTGCTGATGATACACCCTTATGCTTTATAAGCAGTTGTGAGTTTGTTGTTGGGTAATTATGCTATTTCAATTTGTCAATTAGTTATTGTTTTGACTGCCATTTTTTGATTGCTGCTTGGGCTTGGTTGTGAGTATTTGTTTCTTCTGGTGGAACTAAATTAGCAGCTGCAATTGCATCTTTAAAATTTCCTTTTGCGGCGCGAGCATAGGCAATTTTGAGGATATCTTGACTCCACTGATTAATTGATTTTTGTGCTTGTTTGAACCCGGGTTCTGACGCAGGAATTTTTTTGGCAACTTCAATAGCGCGGTTATAAGTAGATGCTTGTTTGGTCTTGATTAAAGCATTTGCCGCATCTAATAAAGTTTGATTACTAATATACTGTTTCGCTTCTTCTCGCCACCTTTCAATCGCTATTTGGGCTTGGGAATAATTTGGGAAGTTTTCACTAATGAATTGTGTAGCGGCAATAGCTTTGGCGTAATCTTGTTTTTGGGCGCTATTTTCGGCTATCTCCAAAATCATCTGACTCCAAATCTGGATATTATCTTGAGCCTCCTTATAATCCATGCTCTCTGGTTTTATTTGCTGCACCTTAGCAATCGCTTTGCTCAAATCACTAGCTTTTGTGGGGTCTAAGGGTATTTTCTCTAGGTCTAAAAGTGCTTTTTTGCGCTTTTTGGGATCAGTATTAAGATCGACCGGAGTCGTAGATGCAGAAATAATCGGAGATAGGGAACTATTTGGTAATGTTTGGACAAAATTCGAATCCTCTGTTTTGGGATTATTAACTAACGAGCCGTCATTGCGATTCCAGGTTTTTTGATAGTGTAAAAATATTAAACCGATGGAAAAGCCCAAAATTACAGCAATACAACTTCCCATTAGTAGATTTGTCCACAGTGATATTCCTGTAGCTTTCCCTTCTTGGGTATTTCCCTGATCGCGGCGAACAATTGCACTCGAAGACCTGTCTGATGTAGCGGGGTAAGAAGGAGAAAGAGAAAAAGAACTTAATTCTTCTCTAATATCTTCATCGATTTGCAATAAGTTATTATGATTCAAACTGTTGAAAGATTGGGAAATTTGCCCAGAACTACCATTAATGTTTGATAATATTGGCTGAATTTGACCTCTTATTTTCTGGTTTTCTGCAGTTAAACTGCCCACATTCTGGCTCTGTGGAGTTTGCAACTGACTTGTGATTGACATCCTGGCTAAAGGTAATACTCCCAAAATTGACCTTTCGCTAAAAGTAATAAAACTTGCAGGATTTTGCACTGGGCGAAAATGATCTTCACATAATTCAGGGATGCGAACTTTGAGGTAATTTTCTAAATTGCCTAAAGTGTCCGTATGACCAGAACGTAAACCTTCTAATAGAACTGCACTAAAAAATCCATAACCAATCTCGCTACTTTCATGGGAAAATTGCTCTGGTTGACAGGAAATAATAATAGGTAATTCTATTTCTTGAGCAACACAGAGAGCTTCTTGAGTAACTAAAGAATGCCCTTGACAACCAAAAGCTCGGTTTATATCGAGTAAAATTAACACTTCAAGCTGAGTAGCTCGCAAAAAAAGCATTAATTCTCTTAAAGCAATCCCAGTTTCTTCAACTTGCAGGGGATCTCCCTCTTTTGGCATCAAATAATCGCGTCCATTGTAATTGATGCCATAACCGCTAAAGAAAAACCACAAACGATCCTGTGGTTGCCAGAATTTAGCAGCAAATTCCTCTAATAACAGCAGAATATTTTCTTTACTTGGTTCGGTAGAGTACTCGCCAATTGGTGGAGAGGTATCAGTTATGAGCAAACACTGTTGCGCAAAAAATTCCCCTTGTTCGACCAAAGCTTGCTTAAGCCCTTCAGCATCGGCTTGAGCACAACGCAGGGGTTGAAAAAACTGATATTGATTGATGCCAATAGCGATCGCCCAATTGTTTGCCATCGCGTTTTTTGTCAGTGATTATTTGCAAAAGTAATGTATCGTAGTTGGCTTTGTCACAAAAACAAGGCTAACCTATGTCTTATAGTCTAGGCGATTGTAATCTCATCGACCAATTCTATGTATTTTTTATAACCTTTTTTTGTGGAAAATACTTTTAAGAAATTTTATCGTCTATTAATTATGAGGAGCTAAATGTTTATGAGTAGGGACATATCTTTCCAAAGTAGGACATGTTTGATGTCATGGTTAAGTAACAAAATTGGAATTGCTCGTATTTTGCTGGGTTTAGTTGCTGGTATACCATTGTGGTTTACTATAGAAATGCTTACTCCCTCTTTGACAAAAGCATACACAGCAAGAGTTGATTTAGGGATAAACACATTAGTAGGAGAAAATTACAATACTATTTTGCGTAGAGCAGAAGCAGTGGCCAGAGCAGCAGTTCAACGCAATTTTGACAGAGATATATTAGTTACAGATGTGTCAGTAATTATATCCGTCCAGCACCAAGGCGCAATTGCACCGATTTTAGAGTTAGATGTAAGTCGCCCACGATGGCGAAATAACCCTGACCCACAGCGTTGGGCAAAATATTTTAAAGCTGCAAAAGCACTTTTGTATTTTCAAGGCAATCTCAGCAGTGTTGACAATTCTAAATTTGTAGAGAATGAACCACAAACAATAGAGGATGGAAAGCAGAAAACAGGAATCATTGATAACTGAATAAGTCGCTTCAAACTCAATGCCTTAGAATAAGAAGGTTGTCAAAAAATTGCGGTATTAACAGAGATGGCAGTTCCAAAGAAGAAAACATCCAAAACCAAACGAGATCAACGTCGAGCCAACTGGAGGCGTAAGGCTTCATTTGAAGCAGAAAAAGCTCTTTCTCTAGGCAAGTCAATTCTGACAGGACGTTCTACCTTTGTTTATCCTACCCCCGAAGATGAGGAAGAGGAAGAATAATTTTTCTTCCCAGATAGTGGAAAAGCACGAGTTAAGTACCCCGCCCTTTGGAAGGACGGGGATTATAGAAGTCCGATCTTACAATTAATAGGAATTTCCTTTTTTCGTTGCTTTATCCACTAACAAATTATTTTTGTGCAAGAAATAATGTAGGACAAATAGTCTTGGTATATTTCCCTAATGCTCTATAACTTTGCTTAAACCAAATTGATCGTATCAAATAAGGCTTTTATGTTAACGCTACGTAGCGTTAATTTGATTTTATTGCTAGTCTGAAGCGTTTCTGCTTAGGAGGCTCGAAAAAATAACTTTCCAATAATTTTTCTTGCTCTGGGCTATTACTTAGCCTTCACTATTAAAAACTTAGGAAATTATTTATGCGAGTGTTCTTATCTTCATCTATCCTTCTAATCTTGGAGGCAATATTAGAATTTTGCAGTCATGATTTAAAGTCGAACTGCTTAGATATTGAGAAAAACTTAATTAACTTAAATTTATTTAAATTTTGAAACAGTCTTCACAGGATTTATGTAGTATTTAAAATGTCAATGCGAATAATTACCTACTTCTAAAGACTGATTATTGGGCGATTATTAAAAAGTAAAGTATTCTTATAAAGCTTTTGGCTAGAACTGTCTTTTGGCTAGAACTATGCAAGGAAAATTTTTTCAAAAACCTTCACCGTCACAAAGCAAGAGTGTTCCTCCTGGTCAACATTTAGCCAAGGGTTTCCCAGTACTTACCTATGGTGCTACACCTCAGGTATCTAAAGATGAATGGGAATTTAGAGTATGGGGTTTGGTTAAGCCAATGACTTTTTCTTGGTCAGATTTTATGGCGCTTCCCCAACACGAATTTACTGCTGATTTTCACTGTGTAACCCGTTGGTCAAAACTTGATGTGAAGTGGACGGGGGTAAAAATCACAGATTTTATGAAATTAGTTGAAGTCGACCAGAAAGCAGTTCATGTTATGCAGCATTGCTATGGTGGCTATACAACTAATATTTCAATGGCAGATTTTATTTTAGAAGAAAATTTCTTTGCAATAAAGTTATTTGGAGAGGATTTACCTGTAGAACATGGAGGTCCGATGCGAGTTATCATACCTCACCTTTACGCTTGGAAAAGTGCAAAGTGGATTAATGGTTTAGAATTTTTAGAAAGTGAAGAACTAGGTTTTTGGGAACGTAATGGCTATCATAAGCGAGGCGAACCATGGAGGGAAGAACGTTATAGTGGTTTTAGCTTAGCTAGCTAGGATTCAGAATTGATAACACTTTAAAATTAATTGCTAACAAATATTATTGTGCAGTCCAAGCCCACAGTATATTTATACTATTTAGGGCTTGCTAAATAAAATTGAAAAGTATGACAGATAAGGGTTAAAAATTTTTGCCAAACAAGTGCAAGGAAATAACATTTATAGTCTCAAAAACCTTGCACCTTAGTCTGCAATATGGCTGGGTAAATTAGTAACTAAGGGATGAAACTACTATGAAAGCAAGTTGTGTGGTTTTCAGATTAGCAAAGCTCTACTTTTTTAGCTAACGCTACACTATGCGAACAGCAAGTCTTATTTAATTTTGTTGTAAAGGGATTTCAATCAAAAATTCTGAACCTTTTCCGGGCAAAGAATTGCATTGTAAGCAACCACCATGTTTCTCCGCAATAATTTGATGGCTAATTGACATTCCTAAGCCAGTTCCCTTACCAACTGGTTTGGTCGTAAAAAATGGCTCAAATATTCGTTTTTTTACTTCCTCGGAAATACCCGGACCGTTATCACTGATACGAATCACAACTTTGTCTGAACCATTTGTCTTTGTACAAATACAGATACGACTGGGATTTTCTTTTATGGCTTTGAAACTACGTTTTTGATCGCGTTCTTCTAACGCATCAAGAGCATTAGAAAGAATATTCATAAATACTTGATTTAGCTGACCAGGATAACATTCAACTAGTGGTAGATCGCTGTAATGTTTCTCAACAAGAATACCCACATGTTCGGGTTTTGCCTTGAATCTGTGTTGCAAAATCATGAGGGTACTGTCAATACCCTCATGAATATCAACTTCTTTCTGTTCGATGTCATCTGAACGAGAAAAGTTACGCAATGACAGGATAATCTCACGAATACGCTGAGCACCCATTTTCATCGATGAGATAAGTTTGGGTAAATCTTGGCGCATAAATTCTAAATCAATTGCTTCTGCTTCTTCCTCTACTTCTTGCACTGGATTGGGATAGTGTTTTTCATAGATTTGTAATAACCCCAATAAATCTTGAATGTATCCATCAGCATGATTGAGGTTACCATAAATAAAATTCACTGGGTTATTGATTTCGTGAGCGACACCTGCAACCAACTGACCCAAACTAGACATCTTATCGTTCTGAATTAGTTGATTTTGAGTCGCGTTGAGTTTTTGTAGGGTTTGTTCTAATTCCCAAGCTTTTTGTTGTAATTCAGTTTCTACTTGTTTGCGATCTTGAATATCAATACAAACAGCAACCCATTCCCTAATGTGACCGTTGTCTGTAAATATAGGAACTGTTCTTACAAGAAAGTGACGATATTCTCCCTGTTTAGTCCGAAATCCCATTTCTTCTTGATACAATTTTTGGGAATTTAGTGCTTTTTGCCAGGCTTGGGAAATGCAATCGCGATCTTCTGGATATAGTAAATTTTTCCATTCATCTCCCTTAATTTCCAACAAGGTGATTTGAGAATCCTTTCTTCTTGTTAAAACGTCTTGAATTTGACCTTGACGATCTGCAGTCCAAACCAATTGAGCAGAAGCTAAAATTAGAGAATGATATCGCTGTTCGTTACACCCAAGTCTGGGAAGGACTTTTTCTAATATTCTTTGAGCTTGTTTTATTCTTTGGGCTTGCTGTAATTTAAAATCTACCTGTTGTGATTCAATACTTTTGATTGAAGCTTCTAGATTCGCTTGGCTAAATAAGCTGCTTGAGTATGAAGTTTGTAATTTTATTGCTTGTAAGTTTGTTGGTTGCAAACCTATTGGTTGCGAACTTATTTTTTCTGAACTTATACAAGTCGATACATTTGCTAAATGTTTCTTAGGGATATTAGCTTCGGTTATATCTTTATTCTGGTGAATTAATATATTTTGTAAATGTTTTTGTACTTGACAATGTTCAGTTATATCTCTGTAAAAACCCAGGATTGCAAATATTTGACCTTGGGAGTTGCGTAAAGGTTGTTTTCTAGTTTGAAAAATACGCTTTGAACCATCTTTGAGGGTTATTATGTCTTGCTCTTTAGTAATAATTTCTCCCCTCAATACCGCTAAATCTTCCATGGGAGAGCCAGGAATATTTTCCAAGGAATCATCAGATACGAATTCACTGGAAAATCCTAATTCCAAGTCATCTTTACCAATAATAGACGTTACTGTTTGACCAACTGCTCGTGCGTAACTTTCGTTGGCTAATATATAGCTCAAATTTTCATCTTTGATAAAAATCCAATCAGGCGTTGTTCCGATGGCTACCTTTAGCAAACTTACTTGAATTTCAAGCTGCCCTAAGGTTTGCTCTGAGACCGTCGTGAGTGGTGTGAGATGATGCATATCAAAGTGTCCATGCTTGCCAAGAATCTGTTGCGTAAATGACCCGCGCACGAGCAAGTTAAGTCAGTTGTCAAGGTCATTCTCTAACTAGAGTTCCCAAAATATTCCTGGTATTCACATCCAGAAAGGAAGAATACAAACATATAATTTGAGTTGTATTTTGGATACATTCTGCAAAATTATATAATTTGTAAACACTCAATTTTTGAGTATTGTTTTTAACAGAGACAACTTACCTTTGTAGGGAGGATACAACAATTTGGAAGCCAGAAAAAATGGCTTATGCAACACACTTTTATAATGGGAAAATGTATCAAAACTTGCTTTACCGTGATAATTGCCTATCCCGCTATTACCAATACCACCAAAAGGTAAAGTGGGAACACAATATTGCAATAAGGTATCGTTAAAACAAACTCCACCGGAGGAAGTTTCTTGTATTATTCGTTTCTGCAAGTGTCTATTTTGCGAAAATAAATACAATGCTAAGGGCTTCGGTTGAGAATTAATTTTAGCGATCGCTTCAGTAATATTTTCATATGTTAGTACGGGTACAATTGGACCGAATATTTCTGAAAGCATTAGTTCATTTTGCCAAGAGACTCTATCTACAATAGTTGGTGCAATATAGAGTTCCTCCCGATTAGTTTCACCCCCAATGGCAATTTCACCATATGAAAGCAGTTCTACTAAACGATCAAATTGTCTTAGATTGATTATTCTGCCATAATCTGGGCTGTTAGCAGGATTTTCGCCATAAAATTCTTGGATAGATTTTTTGATATTTTCTAATAACTGAAACTTAATATCTCTATGAACTAAAAGATAATCTGGTGCTATACAAGCTTGCCCAGCATTAGAAAATTTTCCCCATGTTATCCGCCTAGCTGTTTTTTGAATGTCAGTATGAATATCAACAATACAAGGACTTTTCCCGCCCAATTCTAAAGTAACTGGTATCAGGTTTTGTGCTGCTGCTGCCATTACAATTTTGCCGACGTTTGCACTTCCTGTAAAAAAAATATGGTCGAACTTTTGTGCTAACAGTTGCTGACTAATTGTTACATCACCTTCTATAACAGAAATATAATCTTCGTTAAATATTTTACCAACAATTTCCGCTATAAGACAACTAGTCTGGGAAGCACATTCGGATGGTTTAATGATGGCACAGTTACCTGCAGCAATTGCTCCAATTAAAGGTAAAATATTAAGTTGAAATGGATAATTCCAAGCACCAATAATTAATATTACTCCCAGAGGCTCAGGATAAATACTGGCGGTAGCTGGTAATAGTTGCCAAGGAACATTGGTCTTTTTGGGTTTAATCCAAGTCTTGAGATGTTTGATAGCATGCTCAATTTCTTGGTTTACTAAAACTATTTCTGAAGTAAAAGCTTCAACTTCTGGTCTACCTAAATCAGCTTTTAGTGCCTGGATAATTGCTTTTTCATGCAGGTTGAATCCGACTTTAAGCTCTCTGAGTTTTTCTAGGCGAAATTGAATATTTTTAGTTTGACCAGTGAGAAAAAAGTTGCGTTTTTTCTGAACAACTTCAGCGATTGGCGCTTGTAAATTCATTTTCAATTTTTCCTAGTATCTAATTCTCCTTTATATCTAGTTTTCCTCAATTATCACTATTGGAATAAATTCTTAATACAACTCCGAATATTGTTCTGTTTAGGAGTTTAAATAATTGAATTTTCTGTCACAAATATCTTGGTACAGAAATAATTTATTTCCTAAATCACAATCAATAAGTAATTAAATACAACAGGTAATTTATTGTTTCACAGGGATTTTTACACTGAAAATGCTACCTTTATCAACTTCCGAAACAATAGTAATTTCACCTTGATGTGCTTCAGCAATGCGACGAGAAAGATATAATCCCAAGCCACTACCAGAATACTTGTGACTTCCAGGACGAAATCTTTCAAATAAAGTAGCTTTTTCTTCGGGCGAAATACCTTTCCCTGTATCTTCTACCTGTACTGTAATATTTTCCAAGTCACCCTTGGATTGCAAACGAATGGAAATAAACCCTATATCGGTAAATTTAATTGCATTACCAACTAAATTGGTGAATAAACGATGCAATTCTAGGCGATCGCCCATAACCCTAACAGACTCCTTACCCAGTTCTAAATTGATTTTGAGCTTTTTGTCCTCTGCCAAAGGTGTTAATTCTTTCCCAACTTCATTGAGTAACTGATGCAAGTCTACTGGTTGAAAGGTTAAGGTTTTACGACCAGCTTCAAAACGATAAACTTCTAACAAAGTGTTGACCATTGCTAGTAAGTTACTATTGCTACGAGCCATTGTGGATAGAACTTCCTTCATCTCTGGTGAAAGTTCCCCTAAAGCACCTTGCAAGCAAAGTCCCATCATCCGTTCTGCAGCTACTAAAGGGGTGCGTAAATCGTGGGTAAGTCGAGAAACAAAATCTTCTCTTTGACGTGCGATTTCATCACGTTCATCAATACTATGCTTGAGTCGAAGAAGCGATCGCACTCTTGCAAGTAATTCATCAACTGTTACGGGTTTGCGGATGAAATCATCTGCTCCTAAATCTAATCCCTGTGCAACATTGGGCGAATCATGGGCTGTAATGAGCAAAATTGGCATAAATTTTAGCTCACTATTTTTTCTAATATTTTTTGTCACTTCATAGCCATCCATCCCTGGCATCATTAAATCAAGTAACACCAAATCAAAAGGGGAATTTTCGATTTGAGCCAGGGCTGAAGGACCATTCTCCGCTGTTGAAACTATATAATGTTCTTCTTCCAAAATAGTTTTAATTAGAAAAACGTTGTCTGGAGAATCATCAACTACAAGAATTTGGTCAGGGCGAGAAGATTGCGGATTCATAGAGCAAATAATGGCTAACTTAGAAAGATATGTTTAGTGTTTGTGGCGCGGCTTGAGCGCATTCAAAAGTAGTTTTATTGGTTTAATTAAGAAGATTATTTCTTTTTCTTACCTCTGACTAAAGAAAGATTTTTCTATAGGGAATAGAGAAAATCCTGATAGTTATTTTTTAAGAAGTATTTTAAAGTTAAGTAAATATTTTGAACGACCTAGATTTTAAAATCAAATTATCTTGAAATAAATTTCTACATTGTTAGTCAGAAGGAAAATAGAATTAAATTTGCAATGATTACGTTAACTATAATTAGATGATAATAAAAATTGATTCTTATGGACCTTCCTGTAGAAAGTTATCATGCTATCTCTGTGAAACAGGCGATCGAGGTCACAAGATAGTCAGAAATATGTCATAACAAATATATTTATAATCTTGAAACTGGCTTTCTGCTCTAATTTTTGATCGAACTGATAAATATATTAGAAATGTAAAAAAAATGATTATTCTGTGGTTGGTTCTAATATTTTGAAGTTAATCTTTTGGTTTTCTTTTGCTTCGCTTTTATCTTCTTAACTCTTATGATGCTCATTGCTTGATAGAAAATTTCAGTTTTTAGATATTTGAAGAAGTTTACCTGTTTTGATGTTTGAAATTGTGATTTTGGAAAGTAGACTGCAACGGCTTAAAATTTTAAGAATTAAAACATGTTGCATTTTTACTTTATTGCTGGGAATTGGTAAGTACAAATCAGATCTAGCGTAAGTTCACACTGCACCCTAAGGATAAATGGTACTTATTTAAGGTTCTTGTAGATTAATTGTTAGCTATCGAAGAATAGCTATCTGACAAGCTTTTCAGCATCAAATAACAGGAAGTTGCTCCAGGGTCTTGATGTCCAATACTGCGATCGCCAAGGTAGCTAGCACGTCCTTTTTTCGCAAGCATTGGTATAGTATCTTTCATTGCTTTTTCTGCAATTGCAACCATCTGTTGCATTGCTTCAGACATATTTTTACCACTACCTACTGCTTCCTCGAATGCGACGGTAGCGGGAGATAGAACATCTATCATCGTTTTATCGCCGGGTTTTGCTTTTCCCCGTTGCAATACTCCTTGTAAACCTGCTTGCAACAATTTTTGCATATCAATTTCTGTCAGTTCTTCTTTCCCCAAAACAGTACTACTTGCGCGAAGAAATAGGCTTCCGTACAGAGGTCCACTTGCACCACCAATACTGGAAATTAAAGTCACGCTGACAGTTTTCAAAATACTCCCAATATCTTTGTCAGCGATATTTGGTAACTGAGTAATTACTTTTTGAAAACCCCGATCCATGTTAATACCGTGGTCAGCATCACCGATGGCTGCATCTAATTGGGTTAAATAATCTTTATTTTCATGTATCTCAGATGCAAAAGCCTGCAACCATTGCACTATTTGCTTTTTAGTAACCATATTTGATTCTACTTTTTCTCATCTTATACCTGAACTCGACCGATATCTTTGAACTTAAGCAGCGAAACTAAAAATTAAGGATTTTAGCTACAGGTAATAGGGGACGGGAAACAGGAAATTACAAGGATTTTATATGTTTTGGTGCACAAGTCCAGATCTAATTTTTTCAACTGATTTTAGTTTGGGTAAATGTAATGATTGTTGTATATGACTAGTTAATCAATTAGATATTTGTGACTTCTATTTACACATTGATGTTTAAAGTTTTATCTTACTTACCTTGCTTGTTGGTAATAGGTAGTATACCTAGCTGCAAGGAACATACCAGCAAACAAAGTTTGGATCTTGGTATAGCACAAGCGAATCAACGATTTGAAGAAAAGAAGGAAAATATTATCTATCCCAAAAGTTCTGCAGTAATAGATGTAACTGGTGCAGAGTATGGAGCGGTTCCTAATGATGGTAAAGATGATACGCGAGCGATTCAAAAAGCATTGAGTCAATTTCCAAATCGGGGAAAAATTATTTATTTACCCAATGGAGTTTACAATATTTCTGATACATTGCATTGGCCCCGGGGAAGGCGTTTTG
>NZ_JASJDK010000096.1 GCF_030065675.1 Mastigocoleus sp. MO_188.B34
TATTGTTCTATTTTGGCAAGAGAAGTGAATGCCGATTTTTGATTATCCACGACAAATGGTTGCGAATAATTTACCTTGTTATCACGTAAGTAGATTGTATTTGCTTATATTAATTTTTCAAAATGAGAATTGCTGATGTGGAACACTTAAGCTTGGAGGACTCTATCAAACATGGGTGCAATAGGTTGAATGACTATCTAAAGAATCATAAGTCTCAAAGTAATATTTGCGATGGCATTAAAAGATAACACTTCAGTAACTTTTTTGACTAATAAGTTTTGAGTGATTCATAAAATCTACAAACATCAAGAGGATATATATAATGAATAACAGAAAAGACCAAAATCAAAAAACCGATTGGAAGAAAAAAGGACTAGGTTGGATACCGGAATATCCAAATCTACGAGAGTATATTATTTGTAATGAAGAGCCACTCAGATTAAAACAAGAAGAAAAAACTGGTGAGATAGAAAAAATTGCAGCAGCTTTAATTGACTTCTTGGAATATGAACGAAGAAATAAAACATCTTCTAATCCAGAACGCGATCAACTAATCGAAAATGCTACGGATCAGCTCAAGAATATATTAGGTAGTGTGACCTTTATAAAGGTAAAACATCATAAACTTTTTAGATATAGTGAACTAGATAAAGATAAAAAAAACAAGTTGCTTGAGTTACCTTATCAAAGGTCAATATCAAAACAACAAATACTTATGTTAAAAAAATATCTTGCTCTTTTACTCATAGGAAACTATTTTCCTGATCAAAAATTATGGGAAAAAATAAAACCAGAAGTTTTAGAACAAAAACAAAAACTATCAGAACAATCAAAACAAGAAATCTATGCATTTCTTAACAGCTTAAATAAAAAGGATAAATTAACAAATTGGATAGCGAAATGGATGGATAATTATAACTACGACTTGATAACTCAAGAACTCGTAAGACTATTTCAATTTGGTTCGCAAATAGAGAAAGATGGTGTACTTGGATTGGAAACTTATACTACATTTAACGATTGTTTTAATGATGGAGAAAAATTATCGGACCTTAAATCAAAATTAGAAAAAGGAGAGGATCAATATGAAAAAAATATATCGAGAATTAGATTAATATCTATTTATTCAGTAATGCCAGATTCAGTAATTAATAAGATATTGACAATTTTGATTGATAAGGTAACGGGACAAATATACCAAGAATACAAAGATTTTGTCGATAAAGAATACAAACAGATTAACAATGAAGAAATAAATATAAATAATAAACATGAAGAATTTGTACAAATATTATTTGATCATGAATTCCTCAAGAAAGAAATTCACTTCAATGGCAAAATCTTTAAAAAAACATTACTAAGCGATTGGGAAAAAACAATTAAAAATATTAGTGCTAATTTAGAAGAAGATGATATTTCTGACTTCTTACACTCCTGTGCATCGGATAATGATGACTGTTTTAATCACTCACTTCAATCTAACAATATTATAAAAGTATTAAGCAAATTTTATGTAATTGAACCAATAGTTGCGGCTATGATAACACTGATTTCTCCTATTGCTCAATTTAAATATAAGAATCTTGAAGATATCATAGAGGAAGGCTTTACAAGATTTAATACTAGTTGCTCATCAAATAATAACGATTATAAAAAAAAGCATGATACCTTAGACGAAAATTTATCTAATAGGATAGATAAATTAGTAGAAGATGCGATTACAAGGGTGAGGCATCTTATGAAGATAGAAATTAATTATGTTGCAGAAAACGATGTGCATAATAAAAAGAATATTATATTTTTATGTTTCCTGGTCATAAAATACCTTGATTCTCTTAATGTTTGTGAAAGACAAAAACAAACACACGAAAATAATATAGATAATATATTTGATAGAGAAGATATTTTTGAAATCATTGATGAGGGTACTTATGATAATGATTCAATGTCTGCAGATAATATCACAAACACATTAGATTTATTCCCAACCTCGAATCTACGTATCCCAGTCATTGACATTTCTTTTTTGGGTAAAGAAATTAAAAAAACTCTGGAAGAAAAAAAGGTTCCATACTGTGTTCTTCCTAGGGTTGTTGATTTGAGTTTTTGGTTCTCTCCGGTGAGAGACCAAGGAGGCTTAAACTCATGCACAGCATTTGCTGCTACTGCATTATTTGAGTACTTTGTCAATCGAAATTTTAAGGAAAATGTAAGTGCGTCTCCTTTATTTCTCTACAATGTTGCACGCAAAAAAATGAATATTACAGGAGATATAGGAGCATCTATACGAGAAACAATTAAGGCAATGGCGCTATATGGTGTACCACCAGAGGAATCTTGGCCTTATGAGGAAAATAAAGCAGATGACGAACCACCTGCTTACATTTACGCTTATGCTCAGAACTATAAAGCACTTAAATACTTTCTTTTGGATTATGCAGGCATTTCAAAAGAAAGTTTGCTATTTCAGATTAAAGCAGTTTTAGCTGCTGGTTTCCCTTGTATTTTTGGTTTTACAGTCTATACATCTGCTTATGAAGAATCAAATGAACCTGGTCACATCCCATTCCCAGATGCAGATAAGGATAGTGTTGTTGGTGGCCATACAGTAGTTGCGGTTGGCTATGATGATTACAAACTCATTAAGTGTGCGAACCGAATAAATGATTCTAAAGGAGCAATCTTATTTGAGAATTCTTGGGGTCCTGAATGGGGAATAGATGGTTATGGTTGGCTTCCCTATGATTATGTATTAGCTGGGCTGACTGGCGCTTGGTGGTCACTTTTGAAGTTCGAGTGGTTTAAAGGGAATAAATTTGGTGCAGCCGGAAGTGGGGGGACAAGCTCAAATGAAGTCACAGAATACAACACTGGAAATAATTAAAACACTGGATAATAGATTAAATACTACACTCCTGAAATTTAAACTGTTGTGTCTGTGTTGCTTCACAATTTATTCCTAACTTACAAACCCTCAAATCAAACAAAAATTCCTTCAACCCCAACTCCCCGGATAGAATAGTTAACAAACACTGTCCTATCCCTGACCCATGACATCTTCCCCAGAAACAGAAACACCCACATTAGAAACCGAAACCGACGATCCAACGGAAAAGTACCTCGACGAATTACCCGGTGAAGTCGAAATGTCCTTATTCGACCACCTAGAAGAACTACGACAGCGACTTTTTTACGCTTTGATTGCAGTTGCGATCGCAGCTGTCACCTGTTTTATTTTTGTTAGACCAATTGTCCGAATTTTAGAAGTTCCAGCAGGAGATATTAAATTTCTCCAACTCGCACCGGGAGAATTTTTCTTTGTTTCCCTGAAAGTTGCAGGTTATAGCGGTTTACTGATTTCTACTCCCTTCATCCTCTACCAAATCGCCCAATTTGTCCTCCCCGGACTCACAAGACGGGAACGTCGTTTACTCGCACCAATTGTTTTAGGTTCCAGCATTTTATTTGTCGCTGGTTTATTCTTTGCTTATATTGCACTTATCCCTGCAGCTTTAAATTTCTTTATTAGTTACGGTGCAGATGTCGTTGAACAACAATGGTCAATTGAAAAGTATTTTGAATTTATATTGTTGTTATTGTTCAGTACTGGTTTAGCATTTCAAGTCCCGATTATTCAATTACTTCTAGGAACTTTAGGAATCGTCTCATCCAAAAAAATGCTCTCAGGATGGCGTTACGTCGTCTTTGGTTCTGTAATTGCAGGTGCAATTCTCACTCCTTCTACAGATCCGCTCACCCAAAGTTTACTTGCAGGTGCTGTAGTTACACTTTATATGGGTGGAATTATCATGGTCAAAGTCTTTGGGAAGTGAGGTGACAGGGAATGGGGCTGTAATCCTATGATTTAATAAAGAATTTTCAAAACAATCAAAACAATAATTTATACCATTATTTAGTTTGTAGGGGCGCACGTTGGTGCGCCCTATTTTCTATTTTTTATTGGAAGTGGATTTTCTGTATTGGAAGTGTATTGAAATAAGTATGTTAGTAAGGAAAATCATAACTCGTTTGTAATAGCGCTTTAGCGCTAAAGTGCTACTACGAGCCAAATACAGATATTTTATATTTATTTACATAGTTTACTTTTTTCCCACTTACTTACTTATTTCCTAGAAAACAACCACAAATATTTCAGAGGATGTTTTAGAAGTATAGCTTATTACCAAATTTCACTATTGAGATCCCCAACCCCCTTAAAAAGGGGGCAAAAGTCCCCCAATACAGCGGGGGATTTAGGGGGTTCTAAGATATATTAGGCAAATAATATGACTTTTGAAACATCCTCTCAACTTATAAATAATTGATGAGAATATCAAGAAAGCATTAAATTCAAGAAAGCATTAAATGATAGATAAATATCATTGATTTTATCTTCTTCTTCTTTGCTTCTTCTTATTCTTCTCATTATTTTTCTGAATATTCTGAAGATGGAATTGGTAATCACTTTTTTGAACACCTTTCCCAATAATTATAACTGCAGGAATCAGAAATACTAATAGGACTTCCCAAGGGGCTAATGTAATACTAATGAACAAACAGAAACCAGCAAAAGAAGCCCACACATACCGCATTTCGTTGTATGCTTTGGTAAATAAATAAAGGGCTATAAGGGTCATTACAAGTGGAATCAGAAAGATAAACATTATGTTAGCTTTACTCTGAAATCACGACAAAATTATTATTTGAAGAACAAAATTAAAATTTGACTAAATAAACGTATAATTTTTTATTTTTAGATATTCAGACCTAGAATGATCTACATTATTAATGCTGACATTCGTCTACTCAGTAATATAAGACACACACCCACAGTGAAAAACTAATTTAAGTTGATACTTTCATCCCCTGAATGTTGGATTATTGGACTTGGATTTTCGGCCTTAAATTTTGGAATCTAATTTTCGATTGTTGGGTAAAAATCGAAATATTTTTTACTCTATGAAGTTTAAACCAGAAAAGTGACAACTTTAGATAAAAAAAGTAATAAACATGGGACAAATCTTGGTTTTAGACTGCATTTTACACCGCACATAACATCCTCAGATCTTGATATCACACCTCTGCAAGCGATGTTTTTGTTCAAAAAGCACTCTATCAGAACAGCTAATTCACGAAAAATTTTCTTAGCATTTCTGTAGTTTTATGATTCTTAATAATCCGATTGAAAAAATCTAAAAAATATGTGTTTAAATAGAACAAAAATACTATAAGTATGCCGTTCAAAATGACAAAACAACATAATATAAATGACGTACAAGAACCAATTATTAACGCTCCTCCAGAAGTAAGGCAAATAATTGAGCGAGTATGGCAATTAGAAAAAAGCAGGTTAGATAAGAAGAGCTTTAGCCATATCAATGATGATATTTTAGCAATCGTCAAGGAAGCTGTGCAATGAAGCTGACTTCAATTAGATTGTGTAATTTTCGGTCATTTTACGGCAAAACTCCAGAAATTACCCTCGCGGTCGGAGATGTCTGCAACACGACAATGATTCACGGGAATAATGGTGCGGGTAAAACCAGTTTACTCAATGCCTTTACCTGGGTATTGTACGAGAAATTTAGCGCCGCCTTTGCATCTGTCGAACAGCTAGTAAACAAACGCGCGATCGCAGAAGCTAAAACTGGAAATCCCATTGAATGTTGGGTGGAAATTTCTTGGGAGCATGAAGGTAAGCGTTACCGGGTCAAACGTCAGTGTCGCGCTTACAAAAATGAAACTGACTGTAATATTAGTAAGACAGAATTACTGATGCAGATATCAGGAGACGACGGACGGTGGTATTTTCCACCCCAACAACCAGAAGAGGTCATCGGACAAATTTTACCCGCAAGTCTGCATCAATATTTCTTTTTTGACGGGGAACGCATTGAAGAGATAGTTCGTTCGGATAAAAAAGCAGAAATTGCTGAAGCAACTAAGATATTTTTGGGTGTGGAAGTAATTAATCGTTCCATCAGACATTTAGCGGAAGCGAAGAAAAGTTTAGAGAATGAGTTAAAAATCATTGGTAACTCAGAAGTTAGAAAGTTATTAAGAGAGCAAGGAAAAATCGAATTAGAAATTGAAAAAATTAAAAAACGTCAAACGGAAAGAATTCAAGAGTTAGACTATCAACAAACTTTTAAGAAAGATACTAGTGTAAGGTTACAAGAACTTAGTGCAGCTAAAGAATTACAAAGTAGAAGGGAAAACTTAGAAAAGCAAAAGATATATTATCAAAATCAACTGCGACAAACTAAAGAAGTTATCAAGAAAGCGATTTCCGGAAGGGGTTATAGTGTTTTATTACCAGAACTGACAGCAAAATTTCGCCAAATAGTTACAGAATCAAAACAACGGGGGGATTTGCATTCAGGAATCTCGCGGGAATTTATTGATAATTTACTCAAATCTGGAAGTTGTATATGTGGTACGGATTTATCTACAGAAAATCATTCCTGTACAAATGTCAAAACCTGGCTCAAAAAAGCTGGTTCTTCATCGGTGGAAGAAATGACAATCCGCATGGGTTCCCAAGTAGATGAAATAGATAAACAAGGAATAATTTTTTGGGAAGATATCGATCGGGAACAAGCAAGGATTACTCGACTAAGAAAAAATCTTTCAGAAATTGAAGCAGAGTTAGATCGCATCCAAGAAAAGTTGAGAAAAGACCCCAGCGAAGAAATTCGCAGCTTACAAAAACGCTTTGATGATATAGAAAAGCATATTACTGAATTAACCTTAGAACAAGGTGCGAATCAACAGCAGATTAATAATTACAATAAAGAATTAGAAGTTTTAACGAAACAAGTCGCTAAGCAAAAATTAAACGAAGAAAAACAAGCTTTAGCACAACGCCGGATTATTGCAACTCAAGATGCGATTGATAGATTAACCGAAGTCAAATTACGCCAAGAAAAGCAATTTCGTTTGCAATTAGAAAAGCGGGTAAAAGAAATATTTAGCGAGATATCTTTTACCCCTTATATTCCCAAAATTAGCGAAAAATACGAACTCACCTTAGTGGAAAACACCGCAGGTTTAGAAATGCCCGTAGCAGCTTCCACAGGAGAAAACCAAATTCTGAGTCTATCATTTATTAGCAGCATTATCGACCGGGTAAGGGAATGGAGTGCGAAAAAAATGCTGATGTTAACGGATAGTAGCACTTTTCCTATAATGATGGACTCACCCTTCGGTAGTTTAGATGAAGTTTATCGCCGACATATCGCCAAAATTGTTCCTTCCTTAGCAAATCAGTTAATAATATTAGTAACCAAAACTCAATGGCGTGGTGAAGTAGAAACAGAAATATCCCCAAGAATCGGGAAAGAATATGTATTGACCTATTATTCCTCAAAACCCGACTGCGAACAAGATTATATTGAATTAGGTGGCGATCGCTATCCTTTGGTCAGACAGAGTCCCAACGAGTTTGAGTATACCGAGATTATCGAGGTAAATCGTGATGGTTAGTAATTCTCCTACTCAGAATAAACTCAATCAAAATAAATTAGTAACAGATATTTGGGTAAAAGCAACCTGGGAAGAGTTTATTGGATTTGCAGATGATAAAAATGAGAAATTTGATGAAAAAGCCAAATTTTATTACCATGATGGCTACATGAGGAGTGAAATGTCACCAATCGGACCTCTTCATGCTAGACATAACTCAATTATTTCCAGTGTCATCAAATTATTCGCAACTTTGAAAAATATCAGAATTGTGGAATTAAATAATGCTAGTTTTCGCAGATCGGGTACGAGTGAATTACAACCAGATTTGTCATATTACATCGGTTTGGACTTCAAGTTACCACCACGTAGTAATACACCAATTAATTTAAATGAGTTTCCCCCACCAACTTTGGTTGTAGAAATTGGTGCGACATCTATTAATGATGATTTGGGAATGAAAAGATTGCTTTACGAACAGTCAGGAACTCAGGAGTACTGGGTAGTTGATGCAAATGTAGATCATGTTATTGCTTTTTCGATCGCCGATGGACGTAGCGGTCAGATTGATGAATCGGAAGTACTCAAAGGGTTAAAAATTGAATTAGTGGAAGAAGCATTGAAAAAAAGTCAAACGGAAGAAGATGGGGAAATCAACCGTTGGTTATTAAATATATTTGGATAAATATAGGACTTACGCAACTGGCATATTTTTCCTGTAGGGTGTGTGACGCTGTGAAAATATCTGAACGTAAGAATAAGACTTATAGCGTCACGCACCAACCACCAATTGTGACACTTGCGTAAGTCCTGAAATAAACAAACCGCATAGACTGTCAATTAACCTCTAGTACGAGAAAAAATAATATTTTGAAGATTTTCGACATTATTTACGGCTTTCAGCTAAGATTGTTGCAAATAAAATATTTGTGATATGGCTGAGACTGGTAGAATCAGGGTTGCAAAGGATAAGGCGGATTTAGTAAAAGCTTTGACTTCTATGGATGGTGAGACGGGACCATTTCAAACTTTTGCTGATGCGATCGTGTTTGCTGCTGCTTTGGGAGCAAAACATAATAAACGGGTTCCACTGGGTGAAATTTCTAAGCGGGAACCAGCACCCATCAGATTAGAATATTTTGCATCCATGGGACATGATTGGGTTTTAAAGTTGTTGGGGGTAACTGAAAGTAGAGATATCAAAGTACTTTCTCCCAACGAGGAAGAATATGTGACTCAACGCAATCACATTTTTGAAGAGTATGCTAACGGTGGTTTGGAAATATTACAGAAAGAATTACGGGGAGCGGTTGATTACTCCGAGCGAATTTTGTTGATGTTGAGTATGGAAAGGAATAATGAAGAACAATTAGATGAAGAATTTGATTTGAGTAAGTTTTTATCGTGAGCTAACCATTACCAACTAACTTTTCACCTTTGAGCATTCTTCCTGCAGCTTCCAACAAAGCTTCCTCTAAATATGGCTTTGTAAAGTAACCGCTAGCACCTAAATCAATCGCCATTTGTCGATGTTTATCCGCACCCCTTGAAGTTAACATTGCAATGGGCAAATGATTGAGACTTTCATCTTTTTGAATTCGTGAAAGTAGTTCTAAACCATCACAACGGGGCATTTCAATATCACAGAAAATGATATCGCAAGGTAAACCAGAACGCAATTTATCCCAAGCTTCTTGACCATCCCGAGCTTGTTCTACACGATAACCTGCTTTGCTAAATGTGAGTGAAAGTAATTCCCTAACTGTAATTGAGTCATCAATAATTAATACAGTCGGATCGACTTTTGTATCAGTAGTATCTGGGGGATGGGAAATCGTATTTTGTTCCCAAAGACCTGTTATATTTTGTTTAGATGTTCGCCCTTCAAAGATATCGAGTATTTCTAAAACATCAGCGATCGCCATAATTCGACCATCCCCGAGTACAGTAGCACCAGCAACACCAAAAGGTTTGGGAGCTGGACCTTCAAATTGTTTAATTACAATTTCTTGTTCGCTGAGTACGCGATCGATTTGTAGAGCGATCATTTTGTTCGCCGAACGAACTATAATGATGGAAATCATATCATCATCACGATTTCCAGCGTAAACGTTACCTCTACTGAGTTGACGATTATAAGTTAAAAGTTCTTTGAGAGGTTTAAATGGCAGTTTCACTCCACGCCATGAGATAAATTGCTTACCTTGGGAATCAGTTTGAATTTTTTTGACGTGTATATCTAAGGTATCTTCTACTCCATCCATAGGGAAAGCAATTCTTGCTCGTTCGGAAACGCAACAAAGGGCTTTACAAATACTTAGGGTTACTGGTAGACGAATGGTGAGGGAAGTTCCTTTATCAATGGTAGAATCAATACTAACTGTTCCCCGGATTTCACTAATTTCCGTACGAACTACATCCATTCCTACACCTCGACCTGCAAGATCGTCAGCTTGGTCTTTGGTACTAAAACCTGGTTCAAATAATAGTTCGTAAACGTCCAAGGAAGACATTTTTTGGGCTTGTTGACTACCGATCAAACCTCGAGCTACGGCTTTTTCTTTAACTCGCTCGGGGTCAATACCTGCACCATCATCGCTTACAGAGATTACGGTTTGGTTACCCTGATATAATGCACAAACAGTAATAACCCCTGTTGGTGATTTCCCCTTTGCTTCTCGTTCTTCGGGAGTCTCAATCCCGTGAGCGATCGCATTATTAAGCATATGAGTAAGGGGATTGGTCAGGTTTTCCAAAATCATTTTATCAATGAGGGTATCCTGACCTTCAATTACTAACTCAACTTGTTTCCCACATTTGATTGCGTTATCGCGTACCCCACGTTTGAGTCGATCAGTTGCTTCAGCAAAAGGTACCATTCGCGATCGCGTAAGTCCTTCCTGGAGTTGGGTTGTTACTTGTCGGAATTGACGTGCTACTCGTTCGGTTTCTTCAATTACAAATTCAATATCACTCGACGACTCCCGTACCCGAACAATTAATTCAATCATCTCCTGAGACAAGGTATGGAAAGGAGTAAACCGATCCATTTCTAATTCATTTAAACCTCTGTCTCCGTCACTGCTATCCAGTGCACTTTTATGACGACTTGCAAGTAATGATGCTTCTAAGAGCGAACGTTCGTACAATTCCTGCATTCTCGAACCCACATCAGAGAGGTAATGTACCTGGTGTAATAAATTATCTAAGGATTGTCGCAAACGGTCTTGGTCTTGTTCTAAAGTATTGCGGTTAACTACCAATTCCCCAACCAAATTACTCATTTCATCGAGATGCTTGACCGGTACTTTCATCAATTGTTCAAATCGAGCAACTCGACGAATGGAAGAAACTTGACGACCTACAGTATTATTCTTTGGAATTTTTCCTGCAGAAGTGATACTGTTAACAGCTTCATCTAATAATTGTTGTAAGTCACTAAATTCATCCTCAATGCTGGATGAGGTAGATTTTTTTTCTGTAGAATCTTTTTCTAAGTTTGATGTGTCGGATGTTGTTGTGTTTTGAGGATTATTTTGTAAATTATGTTTTTGAGTATCTGCAGTACTATTACTATTTGCTTCCTCTTTTCCGAGTAATGTTTCTAAAGCAGCAAAATCGTCATTTTCAATGGCTATAGTTGATATTTGATTTTCATCTAATAATCCTTCTAACTCTCGAAATTCATCTATCGCATCTATATTATTGATTTCATTCTCGGCTGTTTTATTTGAAGATGAGTTTTCTGTAGCATTTATCAACTCAGAATTTACTACTTCAGAATCTACCTTTTTCTTCTCTGGAACTTCAGGAGTTATAGTTTTAGGATTTATAGTTTCAGGATTTATAGTTTTAGGATTTATAGTTTCAGGATTTATAGCTTCAGGATTTATAGCTTCAGGATTTATAATTTGAGAATCTAATACTGCTGTATCTAAGACTTCAGGATTTTCTAGTTCAGGATTTTCTATTTCAGAACTTTCTATTTCAGAACTTAATATTTCAGGACTTTCTACTTTATAATCTAATTCTTTAGAGTTTAATTGTGCGTTAAATTCTTCTAATTCGTCTGATGAAAATAAATTATCGAGATTTTCGTATATTTCTAATTCTGCAGTACCTGAATTAGAATCAAAATCTTGAATTGATGTTGCTTCAGTTGCAGGTAATTCTATACTTTTATTATCTTGGACTGGAACATCAAATAAATCATAAATGATATCTGGATTTGTATAATTACTTGATTCTTCTTTTACAAAAGCTAATCCACCCGACAACTTTGTCATTTCATAGGTACTTAAATCTGTATACTCCTCAGAAAGAGATGACTCTGATTCTGATATATCATTTAAGTTTTCTGCTTCAGAACCAGTAAATTCAGGAAATAATTCTAATTCTTCTGGTTGTTGCGATAAAGTATGTATTTCCTGGGGTATAAATTCATCATCATGGGATGAGGGAGAAGTCATTTGCTCATTTGAAGGATGACCAAATAAATCATTCGTATCTTCGTCATAAAACATTAAAGCAAACTGTTCTTCGGAGCCAATGTCCAGAGATAAATCTTCCAAGTCGAAGGTATCATTGTTTATATTAGAACTGAAAACATTTTCTCGTTCTACAGATAAATTTGCTTCCAATTCTTCTACAATATCTTTTTCAGTAGAAAGAATAATTTCTGAATTCTGCGATTCTAAATGTTCGTGTTCCCACCAATTATCAGTATTAGAAACAGGTAAATTTTGATTTACTTCATTATTCTCGTGGCTAATTTCATCAAATATACTACCATCTTCCTGAATTTCAGTCTGTGGGGTATGAGTTTCGTTATCCTCAAAAAATAAATTCTCTAATATTAAATGTTCATCTGCTAATGTATTTTCAGACAATGTATTTTCAGAGTTTATGGCTTGGTAATCATGCTCGTCAGTAACAATTTTGTTTTCTAGTAATTCAACATCATCACTTAAGCCTACATTTAACTCTTCTAAATTTTTTGTTTGAGAGTGAGATAATTCTAACTCTGCGATTGATTCTGTTGGTAATGCTGTTGGTATTTCTGAATTTGATTCTAATTCTTCAAAATCAAAAGTCAGGGATAATAAACTTTCAATTTCTTCATCTACCTGTTCGCCGAATTCACTGTCAAAATTCTTGTTACTATCTTGAGATGCGGTTTCCAATTCACCAGATGAAGTTTCTGATTGTTTATCGTTGAAATCTTCTTCATCTAAAAAGTCATCACCGAATAGTTGTACTAAGGTTAAATCTTCTTTTTTACCCCGGTTGGGAACTTCAACATTGCTACGATCGTGTTCAAACAGAATATCTTTAATAAATTCGCTGTCAGTATCATGTTGCTGCTCTTCGTCGTTTTCAACTGCAAATTTATTAATAGTAGCAGTATCAAGAATTTCTTCTTTTTCCCAGGTTTTTTCCAAGTCGGGAGTTTCACCTTCAAACAAATCTGCTAGGGTGTTTAATTCAGCGATTCCCACTTCAGGACATGGGGGTTCTGAACTATCAAGTTCAAGTTCATCTTCTTCATCGTAAAACTGGTCAAAATCAAACTGTAAAGAAAGGTCCGGAATACTGGGAACTTGTTCTTGTGCTGTTGGAGAATGCAACTCTTCCTGGGAATCTATCTTCGTATCGCTATCCAGGCGATCATTTTTTGCAACTTCAACCGCACGTTCAAGATCGATATCTTCTGAAGTTTCAGTCGTCAAAGAATCTGTAACAATCTCATTGACTTGTTCTGAGGTGTCTAACTCTGCACCATTTACTGTATTTGATATATTAACATTATCAGAAGTTAATTCTAGATTCTGCCCTTCTGTAACGGGTATAGGTGTGGAATTTGATTGTGGAGGGTTTATTTGAGGGTTTATTTCTAATAAATCAATTTCTGGAACTGTAACCAAAGCTTCTAATTCTTGGGAAACGACTATTTCGTCATCTCTTCCAGCTACTGCTAACTCTAAAGATTGCTTAATTTGAGTAATAACGATTTTTGCTAAAACTAAATAGCTATTATCTGGATTTGCGATCGCACTCTGGGCTGTTTCACATAAATTACACCAGTTATGCAAATTCAAAACTCTACCTACACTCAGCAACTCTTCGGTACAGTTTTGTAGTTTTTGTCTGCTTTCGGGTGTTACTTCCTGTTTGAATAAGTGTAACATTTTCCGTAGGGTTTGCAGTGTTTGGTTTTGCAAATTAACTAAACCATCACCCGTACTTGGTAAGGGAATGTTACTTTTTGTTGATGGGTTATTACCATCTCCATTCACACCAATTGTTCCACTCTTATTTGAAACACCTCCTTCCTTGACTAATGAGTCAAGGTGTTCTTGTAACCACTTAAAAACAGGTTCTGCTTCCAACATTAGTTCTGAGGCTTTTTCCTCGGAAAGCCCAAAAGGTCCTTGAAGATGCTCTAAAAGAGATTTTAAAGTATCTGAGGCCCCAAGAAACAGAGATTCTAGTTTTTGATCTACTTGAATTGGGTGTTCTTTAAGTAATTTAAAGCAATCTTCCAAACGGTGAGCCGTTTTTTGAATGCTACTCAGACCTAGCATCGCAGCTCCTCCTTTAATGGAGTGAGCCGCCCGAAAAACTTCATTAATCATTTCCGGGTCGTTTAGGGTACCCTGAAGATTGAGCAAACCCTGTTCAATTGTATTTAAGTGGTCTCTTGCTTCTTCAATGAAGTAACCTAAAATGCGCTGTTGTTGTTCTGGCAGCATAGTTAAAGCTCACAATTCATAAGTCATCGATGATACTGATTGTTCGGGGATAGTCGTAATTCGTTGTAATTTAAAATACTAACTATAGCTCAATTATTTGAACTTTTAACTTTATTCACTTTACTTTGATTGGACAGTTTCTACACGGAAACGTTCCACAGATGAGATGAGATCGCGAGATACACCAACTAAATGCTGTAGAGCACCGGATACTCTTTGTGCTTCTTGGGAGGTTTCTTGTGCAGTTAATTCTACTGATTGCATCACATGGGCAACCGCTCGAGATGTATCTGTTTGATTGACAGTATCAGCAGTAATAGAACGTACTAGGATATCGATACGCTTGGCTGTGTGGATAATATTTTCCAAGGAACGTTTGGCTTCTTCCGCCAATTTAGTACCTTTAATTACCTGTTGTGTACCTTCCTCCATCGCAGTCATCACAGAACCAGTTTCGCTTTGAATTTGTAAAACAATTTGTTCGATTTCTTTTAAAGATTTGGCAGATTTATCTGCTAACTGACGTACTTCATCAGCAACGATCGCAAAACCTCTACCAGCATCGCCCGCTCTTGCAGCTTCAATACTGGCGTTAAGTGCGAGTAAATTTGTCCGAGAAGCAATTTGGGAAATTAAAGCCACAATTTTAGAAATCTCTTGGGAAGATTCAGCTAAGCGCTTAACTTTTCGAGTGGTTTCAGCAACTGTTTCGCGAATTTCTAGGATCCCAGCTACCGTATTTTCTACCGCTTCCCCACCTTTAAGAGCTGTATCGCTAGCATCACGAGCAACAGCTTCTGCTTCTCTTGCTGCTTCTGCTACCCGGTGGATGGAATCAGTCATCACCTGTACTGAATTGAGGGTACCGGCTAATTCTTCCGCTTGACGTAAAGCATCGCTAGATAATGCTCGAGCAAAGGTTTCCGAATTTGTTGCACCTTTAGTAACTTCTCGTGCTGCCACTTTAACTTGTTGGACAATATCGCGCAAATTTTGAATCGTTAAGTTAAAAGCATCTGCAACTGCTCCCAGTACGTCTGCTGTCACTTCAGCTTGTACCGTCAAATCACCTCTTGCTGCTCCTTCTACATCGTCTAACAAACGAATTACTTGACGTTGTAGGTTCTCTTTGGCTTCTTCCTGTTCTTGGGCTTTGCGGGTGGCTTCATGGGTTGTTGTAAAAATTACCCGTGCCATTTCATTGAAACCGGTAGCTAATTGTCCTAGTTCATCTTCCGAATAAACTGTAGCTTGGACATTAAGATTACCTTGACGCACAGCATTAAATTGATTTTGCAAGTCTTGAGTTGTCCGGCGAATTTGCCGCATTGTCAAGCTACTCATAAAACCTGTAGTTGTAGCACTGGAAACTCCTGCAGCTAAAGCCATCGCCCAACCTGTATTTCTAACTGATTCTCGTTGCTGAGGTGGGTTAAAATTGGAAGCCAAATAGGTAACAGCAGCCACTACTATCATAGATACAGTACCCACAGCACCAGTAATTAGCCATTGCTTTTTGTTTAGTGGAGCATTTTCTAAGGGAGCCAAAACTCCTTGTTCAACATTGACTTGCGGGTCAACATGCTTGATGTCTGTTTGGGTAAAAATTGGAACTGCTTCTTGGGAAGAGTTAATACTGAATAGTTCAGCTTCGCTATCAACACCTGTGGAATCCCTAGATGATTTATTGTTGCTTTTTTGAGCTTCTAGTGGTTGGCTGGAAGATAAGTTGCTACCGGTATCCAAATAACCAGAACTGACTTGGGAATCGCCAAAACTAGAATCTCCAGGGGTGTCAAACCCAGGAATATTACCTAAATCATCAAATTCTTCAAAATCATCTAAAAATTCAATATTACTACTTTGAGCAATATCACTATCAGTTATCGCGTTGCTATCTTCACTAGGATCTTGGGAAGCAAAAGCCGATTCAAACGCTTCTAGGTCGAAACTACTATCACCATCTAAATCAAAACTTTGCGATTGTTGTTCGCCAAGGTCAAAACTACTGAAGGAAGATGAAATTTTTGATGGAGAATCATCTAAGGAAATATTTTCTAAAGTTGATATTTCATCCTTAGAATCCACCTCAGCAACGCTTTCAAAAGTATTTTCTACAGAATTCTCACTACTATGGGCAATATTATCTAAAATATTATCCTCAGAAGGCTCATCTAAAGAAATATTATTAGAACCACTATCTAAGGAAATATCGTCTAAAGAGCTATTATCTACCAGCGAAACTTGTACACTTTCTGCTAATTCTTCTTCTATTTTCGGAATACTACCATTTGTAAATAAAGTGTAATCATCAGAATTCTGATTATTAAATTCAATGCTTTGATTATTTTCTATCTCATCCAACTCATGCTTGAAGATATCTGAATGTTCATTTGAATTCTCATCTATTGATGAGTCAGTTTCTCCAAACGGAGATTTATTTAAATCATCGGTTTCATTATATACTTCACCAGAAGATTTTTGTTCGACTAAATCTTTTGAATTATGAGTAAAAATATCACTTGATTCTAGATTTTCATTATCTTCCAAAAAGGAAGGTATTTCTAAACTAACTGAATTATCTTCTTTATTTTCTAGATTATTGGATTTAGATATATCCGAGTCAGCACTAAAAGGATCTATAAAAATTTCATTGGAGTTTTGGTCTAATTTCGAATGAGGCGTATCATCCAATTCCCCATCATTCATTGCCATTTCAAAGGGATTATTTACTTCCCCTTGGGATAGGGACAATTCACTCCAGGTGTTTAAATTAAAACCACTATCGGCAAATTCCCCCGTGTTACCAATTTCTGAATTGTCATTTTCCTTCAAGCTAGAGCTTAGATCGATTGAAACTTCAGAAACATTTGTAGAACTTTTTTCTAAAATATCTTCAGATAGATCTTCAGGCATATTTTGAAAGATATCTTGAGATTTGGAAATATTATCCAAACCTTCCTTCGCACAACTAATTATTTCCAGATCGTCTGTTAAATCTAGTACATTTTGATATTCAGTTTGTGCAATCTCATATCTATTTAATACATAGTAAATGTGACCCCGAAGTAAATGAGTATTTGGGTCATCTGGTAAATTTTCTGCAACCTCATCAATTAGAGCTACTGCTTGGTTGTAGTCTTTTTGTACATAAGCTTTACAAGCTTGTTGATACTTATCAAAGTAAGGGTTTAAACTTGCTGTCATTTCCTATTTCCTCCCTCCCAAGTTCATCCAGCCAAAATTACTCCAGCTTAAACTCATCCAGCCCACCTTGCGCTTCTTAAAATTGCTGTTTGATCCAGTAATCTCAAAGAATTACCTTTTTGAGAGTCTAGTATCCACTCTCCCCGTAAAAAAGGAGCCATTGTATCAGGTACATTATTCGGTGCGACTGAGTTCTGAATATCTAGCCAATCCATCCCACCAATTCCCTCTACAGCTAAACCCACAATCGTATCTTGCTCTTCAATTGCAATTACTGATATTTCAGCGCGATCAGTATTTAATGGGGTTACCTCCCCAAGGAATTGACCCAAGTCCGCGACCCAAATCACTCGACCTCGTAAGTTTAGAGTACCCAGCAACAATGGAGAAGCATTAGGGATTGGTGTGATTCTGTCAGGAGAAAGTTCGATCACCTCCTTTATACCGGTTGCAAGCAAAGCAAACTCCTGATGCGAAGGAATATAAAAGCGTAAATGTAACTCACCTTCAGGGCTTTCTACCTGTAATTCCGGACTAAAATCATCTTCTTGTACGCCCCCACCACCTAAAAAGTCCGGTTTCATAACCATATTGCTTTCATCCTTATCCTCGCAGTAGTTGTTTGACTGTCCCTACCAATTCTGTGGGTTGAAAAGGTTTAGCGATATAAGCGTCTGCACCTTGCTTCATTCCCCAATACCGGTCAAATTCTTCACCTTTAGAAGAACACATAACAACAGGAACATTTTGAGTTTTTGGATCTGATTTTAGGCGACGACAAACTTCGTAACCATTCATCCTGGGCATTACAATATCCAAAACCACTAAATCCGGACGGGTCGCTTGTATAGTCTCAAGTGCTTCCATCCCGTCACTAGCATGGCTAACACTTAAGCCACTGGCTTTCAGGAGATCTGTAATCATCTCCCTTTGCGCAAGACTGTCTTCAACAATCAAAATTGTATTCATAAATGCCTACCTCCTGACGTAGACTTCCCCAGGATGGAACATTCCCTGATTTCCCCGCATTTTTTTAACATTCAATGTATTAATTAGTACTATCTATGATTTACTAGATAATTGCTAATTGCAATTATGAGATGAAGTTTTAGTTATGTTGATAATATTTTTTACCCTACATTTTATAAAAATAACAAGTATTGTGTTTTTTTTATTACTTTAATCCTGACTAGTTCTAGGTTAATTACTTGAAAGCTGGTTGGCTTTGAAGGTATTTATCTACCAGAACGAGTAACTCATGATTCTGAAAAGGCTTGCTTAAATAATCTGTTGCTCCAATCATTTTGGCTCTCATGCGATCGATAAATTTGCACGAAGTACCTAGGATAATAATTGGAACTTTACGGAAAGTGCTTGAGTTGCGTAACATTGCACAAATTTCCCATCCATCTAAGTCTGACATGGTAAAAGCACAAAAAATTAAATCGGGTTTAATGTTGAAAATTTGACCTATTGCTTCTAAAGGACTAGTTATCGCGATCGCATCATAACCTCCTGCATGTAGGGTGGACTCAATACTTTTCGCAGTATTAACTACATCATCAATGCAAACAATCCGATTCTTTTGATTCGGCTGGTGCTGTATAGAAAGTTTTCTAGTATTTGAATATACCATTCTTACTAAATTATCTTGCATGTAAGGATAAATTGCCTTAGCTACAGTCACAGTATCTTTATTGAGACAGCGAGCTAGTTGACGCAAGGAGGTTTGACCATCAGCCCAATGCTTTAATTTATTAACGGTTGGTTGGGGAAGATTAGAACTTAGTTTTTCAATATCGGTGAGTATTGGAAACTGCCTGGGAGATTGGATATAGGGATATAATTTTTTCCAGTCTAGTGTTTGTTGGCTAATTTCACTTGTAAGGGAAGAAATTTCAAAAGTTGTTACTTGGGGTTCCAGAACTAAAACATTACAAAATGAAAAGCTACCTTGATGTAAAGAAAACAAATCAAACAAAACATCAGATACCAGACTGTAAATAATATTTCTAGCTTGATTGGGTGTAATAATTTTTTGTTCTAGGAGTGCCCACAGGTATCCATACTCTGGAATAACAGAAGATGATAAGGAAGCTAACTCAATGCGATTTTGCCAATCCTTAATGCGGTAGTAGCGCAAATAATCATCAATTTTGGATGTATCACTTTGCCCTTCAACAGCGTAGATAATTTGACCATTATCAAAAAATATTAACCATTGGGATTTTTCTTCTTGTATTTGGTAGTAAGAGTTTATTTTCCCGGTGTTATTATCAGTTTCAACCCATAGGAATCCACTACGTTGACCTAGTTCGATCAGTTTTAAAAGGCTACGGATATCTATCTCATTTAAATTTCCCTGCATTTATTTCATCAAAAAATTATTTAATTGAAAATTACTTACAAGTAACACTATTCAAGATTAGTAACATTGATACAGAGTTATATCTTAAGGTGATTTTTTGGGGTCAATAAGCATAACCTCAACCGATGAAACTTTGGCACAGTAATTTACTCCAGATTGTCATTAATTTGGAGTAAATCACCAAGTAATAATGGCTCCTAAAATAATAAACAGTGGTATTTATTTATATATTTTGTGCCAATTCTACTTAAATCCTATTTTCTTGTTCTTTATTAGTGTAATTCAACACTAAGAACTCGCAAATCATAATAAATTAATAATATAAAACTGAGTGATAACACGGTAGCCTAGTGGGCTAATAACAAGACAAAATATAGTGAATTAATAGGTGATTTTAATTAATAGGTGATTTTATTTGTAGTCTAGCCTAATATTCTTACATGAAAAATACATATTAGAGTTTGCATAAGCATTCCAATCAAATAATTTTGAAAGAGAATCAAATTTCAAAAACCTTATTGTTATGTTCAAAAAATGTAAATCCTAAATATATTTTGTCTGTTTTGCTTCTCTTAACTTGAATCAAGCAAGACAATCGAAGGAATTAAAAGAAGATATATACAGCAATAAAACAATTAGGGCTTACGCATCAAAGGAAAGTAAGAATCAGTAATTCAAAATTTGCGATTCTTAACTCTTCCCATACTTCCATATTTAGTTGGAAGATTCGCGTAAGTCCTGATGAGTTAAGTGCTTTACCAAAAATTACAGGAATAAAAAGTGTGTTGTATTTAGCAGAGGTACAAAAACAAAAAGGTGGTTTACTCGGTAGTAGTTCTAAAACTGGACTAAAGCTACTTGCGTGTCAGCGCAAAGATCAAAGTTGGACAACTGTTTCAGAAGAAACTATCGGAGCCGAGGAAGCAAGCAAATTAAATGATGGTGTTCTTGTCCTGGTAGAAATTAATTCCAGCCATCAAGTACAGCGAATTCAGGAAGCTGGACATCCATTGGTGAATATTTTGCAGAATTTTTCCCGACAATTGGAAAAGTTCAAAAATAAAGAGCAAGAAATAGATCAATGGAAAGAGTCTCTAACATTTCAGGCGCAAGAGTTTAACCGTCGAGAAATGGAGATGGAGACGCGTTTAGAAGAGCTTCAACACCTCGAAGAAAAACAACAACAGTTTGATGCTCAACATGAAGAGATTCAAAATTTACAAGCAGAAATCGAACGCAATCGCGAGGAATTAGAAGGAGCTTGGGAACATTTACGGGGGGAACAACGGTTAATTGAGGAGTATAAATCTGGAATTAAACAGCAACCAGTTTTAGATCGAGATAAATCACAGTTACTTGCAGATTTACTCGAGCGGATGTCAAATCCTAGTACTCCAACGGAAGAATTAGGAAGTTGTCTTCAACAAGCATTTGAAATTATTGATAATCAGCAAGCTGTTTTAAATCCTTACTTGGAGCAATTAGAACAACAACATAACGAAATTAATATCTCTCAAACTGAGGTAGACGAGTTATCACAAAAATTAACCGAATATCAAAATCAATGGGAGCAGGTTAAGAATAATCTGGATAATAAGCGATCGCAATTACAGATTGAGACAGCAATCCTAGACAGTAAACAGGAAAAAGTTCAAATACTTAAAGAACAATTGCAACGTTCAGAAGAGTTACACAAACAGCTTGAACCATTAGCTATACCAGGGAATACGCTCTTTAGTGGGGATATAGATGTTAAAGCGTTGGAAAATATGTCCTTAGAAGAGTTACAACAAAAAGTTAAAGAATTAGAGGATAAGCTAAAAATCGATTCTAGTTTTGTTGAAGAACAAGAACACGAATTAAATTATAAACAGGAAACAATAACAGAATTAGAACAAAAAATTGCTCAAGCAAAAGATGAAGAGCGTTCAGGTTTAGAAACAGAACTTCAAGATGAAAAAGATAGTTACCAGATGTTAAATGAAACTCTGGTTGGACAACGCCGTAGTTTATCAGAACGTCAATCTCTATTGGAAGGACATCAAATTGTATTAGATCGGAGACAGGGTAATACAAACGGTAATGATACAACAGATAATACTGTTGATTTGACACCTATTCTTAGTGAATTGAAAGTTCAGCAACAACAGCATTCAGAAGATATAAGAAATTTAGAATCTGAAATTGAACAAATACTTTCTAGTATTAAGGAAGTAGAAAATGTTGTTGACTCTCTTACTCAAGAACAAGAAAGTAAGGGTCAAGAAATCCAAACAATTAAAGAAAACTTACTTTCTTTACGGACTAAAACAGCTGAATCTTCAGGTAAGTTGAATATCTTTCAAGAGGTATTATTACCAATACAAGATTACCTGAATAATTTACGCGAGCAGTTACAAGGGATTGCTAATACACTAGGGGAATCCCAAGAATTAGAAGATGCTAAATTACAAGCAATTGCTGAAATGCGCCAAATAATAGATAGCTTATTGGTTGAGCCAGAACTAGTTGCATCATAAAAAAGGGGACGGAAAACGGGAACAAATTAAAACTCAAAAATAATTCGATCGCCTTCTACTTTAGCTATTTTTCCACCTGGAAATGGATCGGTTTGAGAACGATTTGGTGCTTGAATTAAGCTAGTGAGTTTTTCAATATGTTCAAAAGAAGGAGCATGAGGCATTATTTGTTGTAATATTTGGCGCATTACCCTTCGTTGCAAGGCGAGGGGTACGTTTTTTAATATGTGGCGATTTATCTGAACAATATCTGAATTTTCTCGAATAATATTTTCCCGAATAATTACTTGTTTCTGTAATTCTCTAGCTGTTTCCTCTAAATACTCTACTTCAGCCTGCAAAAGTTCTGCTGTTTGAAAAAGTGCGGACTCAACTTGTGGGTTGAAGTTTTTCTGTAAATAGGGTATTAATTCCTGTCTAATTTGGTTGCGAGCATATTTTAAATCTTGATTGGTTGAATCTTCCCATACTGGTAATTGTAAATCTTGGCAAAATTTTCCTGTTTGAGTCCGGGTAATTTCTAAAAGGGGACGCACTAACATAATATCCCCCTCTAAAGGACGTTTCCAATTCAAAGCTTGTAAACCATCTGCACCGGAACCTCGCATCAAATTATAAAGTAAAGTTTCAGCGCGATCGCTGGCGGTATGTCCAGTAACGATGCAGTTATAATTATTTTTTCGAGCGATGTCAGTTAAAACTTGATAGCGCCAATTTCTGGCTTTTGCTTCACTATTTATACTTAAATCTTCGCTAGCTGTTTGTAAATAAAAAGTAGTATCCCAATTTCGGGCTACATTAGCTACGTGTTGAGCATTCGCTTGTGAATCGCTACGCCAGCGATGGTCGCAATGAGCTATACCCAAATGCCAACCCCATTTTGATTGTAAATCTAAGAGTAATTTAATTAAACATAGGGAATCTTGTCCGCCAGAAACTGCAACTAGTATTCTTTGATTGGGTTCCAATAGTTGACGAACGCGGATTATACGATGTATTTTGGCGTGGAAAGAAGTCCAAGAAAAAGCGGAAGACATTTATCAGTTATCAGTTATCAGTTAACAGTATTATTTGCTATTTTCTATTTTGTATATCTCAAAGATACTTTCAGAAATTAAAACGCATTAGTGCAGCATGAACGTCAGGTCATCATGTTGCGTCTCTACGGGATTTATCTGTTCGCAAATCAATTAATATTACTATGTGTAAGTACTAAGCTGATGATAAAACCCAAATTATTCTTACTAACTCTGCTATCAATATTTATGGTGGCATTTATTTCCATCATTTTAAATAATAATTATTTACAAGCAGCTTCGTTAGTTGGTAAAGAAACCCTAACAATGATTACCTCTCCTGATTATCCCCCTTACGAGTTTTACGATACCAGGGAAGGCAAACGTCAAATTGTTGGTTTTGATATTGATATTGCAAACTATATTGCTGCCGAGTTAGGATTTACTCTCAAGGTTACAGAAGCTGATTTTAATGGTTTAATTCCAGCACTACAAGCTAATCGTGCAGACTTTGTCATGGCTGGGATGACTCCAACTCCTCAACGCCGTCAAAATGTAGATTTTTCTATCGTTTATTATGAGGCAAAAGATACCATAGTCAGTCTTATAGACAGTAATATTACAGATACACAAAATTTATCAGGTAAAAAGGTCGGCGTTCAATTAGGGACTATTCAGGAAGAAAATGCGAAGAAAATAGCTGCTAAAGTACCTGGTATCCAAATAAAGCGACTCAACAGAGTACCCGAAATCATTCAGGAAATAAAATCTGGGCGTATTGATGCTGCAATTATTGAAGATAACGTAGCCCGAGGCTCGATACAAGTAAATCCAAGTTTACAATTAAATGTTATTCCTTCTGCTGAAGATGCTTCAGGTTCTGCAATTGCTTTTCCTAAGGGTTCTTCTTTAGTGAAACCATTTAACCAGGTTTTACAAAAGATGAAAGATAATGATGAGTTAGAGAAATTAGCAAAAAAGTGGTTTGCTCAGAGCGTTGCAAAAGATGCAAAATCTATAACAGCAGAAGATCCTCAAAAAACTCTAAATTTAGATTTTAGAAGAATTATTCCAGACATTCCTTTTATCCTCCAAGGTATTCCTACCACATTATTATTTACTTTTTTATCAGTTTTTCTGGGTTTAATTTGGGGTACTTTACTTTCCCTATTAAAAATTTCTCGAATCAAATTTCTAACTTGGTTCGCAAATGCTTACACTTCTATTTTTCGAGGTACACCCCTACTTTTACAATTATCCTTAATTTACTTTGCTACACCCCAACTTACGGGTTACGACATTTCAGCTTTGCAAGCAGGCGTCTTTAGTTTTACCCTTAATTCCGGAGCATATATGTCAGAAACTATCCGGGGTGGAATTCAAGCTGTAGATAAGGGACAAACAGAAGCAGCAATTTCCATGGGTATACCTTACCCAATGATGATGGTAGACATTATATTTCCCCAGGCTTTAAAAAATATTTTGCCAGCTTTGGTTAATGAAACAATTGGTTTATTAAAAGATTCCTCTTTAGTTGCGACTATTGGTGTCGTAGAAATTTTACGTAGCGCTCAAATTGTCGGAGCAAATAAATACATATATTTTGAACCTTTGCTATTTGCGGGATTAATTTATTATCTTTTAGTTATGGGTTTGACTTTTGGCGCTTCGGCTTTGGAAAAAAGATTGAGACAAAGTGAATAATCATAGATTTCAGTATTTATTAATGTTCTAAATTAGTTAAATCGTGTTAAAAAATTGCAGGAGAATAAAAAATATCCCCATAACTCGTAGATAGGGATACATGAGAATTGAGTGCTTATTTGGTTTCTGAACGTATAAATAGGGCTTGCTGAATAAACTTGTAAATTATCACAGGTAAGGGTTTTAAGCTTTTTTGTGTCAAACAAGTGCAAGGAAATAACATTTATAGTCTCAAAAACCTTGCACTTTATTCCCTGATATCCCTAGGTAAATTAGAAACCAAGGGACGAAACTAATATTTTGCAAGCTCTGTGGCTTCTAGATTCGCGAAACTCTACTTTTTCAGCAAGCCCTAAATAAATAACGTAGATGCGGTTGCAATAAATGTGCAATATACCCTTTTTTAATAAAATGCGAAGCAATTAATTATTTGGGAAAAGAGTCAGCAAAACTCGTTCAACAAGCTCCCTTCTGAATTAGGTGTGATAATTACTGTTATTTTTCCCTGTTTATCTTTTGGAAATGTTTAAGTTTGAAATATCTAACTTGGAAATATCTAACTTGGAAATATTTAAGAGATAGTATCTTTTTGCAACTTTTTCTTTAGTAATGAGCCACTACCCAGCATACCAATAGCGAATATACCTAATAGAGAAACTGGTTCAGGTACACTTTGAGATTCTGCAGAGCGAGCGGAGAAGTTATCAAATGCTAGTCCGACTTTAGAGGGGTCGCTGTTACCGGTAAACTTAAAACGAATACCATAAACATCAGCTTGAGCACGCTTAAAAGAGAATAACCAAGGCTTTCCGTCCAATTCTCCCCCTGCTAGATGATTTTGGCTGTTTGTTCCCAAAGGACTAGTGATAGTATCAAGAATTGATTTATCTTGACCAAGGAGTTGAACCTCCCATTGCTCACTTCTCGCACCGTTACTATTACCATCAATGTCCCAAAGTTCACCTGATGCTGCTTGAGTTGCTTGATCATAACTAATTAAAAGCGCACCTCCATTTCCTCCCAAACCTGCTGTTCTGAGGAAATAGTCTCCTAATCTACCTTCATATCCTGCTTCAGCGACATCATTACCTTTTCCTCCATTTACAAAACCTTGAATGCTATCGCCAGAAGTTTGACCAACTTTCTCTAATTGAGGTAATAAACCAGCATCAGCGATACCATCAAAATTGTTATCAATACCAAAGTTAACTCCAAGACTGGAAAATTGATTAGAAATCGCTAAGTTATCACTTGGATTACTACCTGGTACAGTTTCGAAATTGATAAAAGAAGATGCTTGAGCTTCTTTCATTGTCGCTGCAGACAAAGTTGCTAAACTAGCTGCAATAATACCAATTTTAGTAAAAGTTTTTGTGATTTTAATTGCAATCATCTCTTCTCTTCTCTTCTTATTAATAAATGAAGAAACACTTTCATTTCTTATCCACACTAATCATATTAAAATCATTTTCTTATGATTGGGTGAAAAACTTTTAAATATCAAATATATTTTGAGTGAATTAAACTTATATTTTTTGATTTTAGAAACAGAGAAAATACTGACAAAAATCATGATAATGAAAAGAAAAAACGTATAGGGTAAACATTTTATACCAGGGTAAACGCAAGAATCAATAAGAAAGGAATATTGTCGATAATATCGATAATTAAATGCAATAATTCTAGGAAATATGCCCGTAATCATTGCTCCACAGCACAAACACATTTTGGGTCAATTTTTCTTGCGCTTACCCTGAATTTTATACTTGAATGTCTGATTATAATAAAATCTGTAGAAATACTAATTGTAAATTTTATATCTGTAGTAATACCAATTTCCTAAATTCAAGCTACAGATAATGCATGAGGTGAAAATCATATCCGGTAATTAAATTTCGTAAGTGTAGCCTAACTAAATGAAATTGGTATAATCATATTTGATTTGTGAACCACTAAACTCTGCAAAGACGTGACACGTCACGTCTCTACAATATTGATTTTTACATTTTTATCTACGCTACGGTACGCTTACGTGTTTTGACGCAGCAAGCTGTTCACGTAGTGCGTCCAAACGGCTTTGCTGCGTGCAAACATCTTTGATGCGACTAACACAAATGATTTAGGATTGCTATTACTATAAAAAATCTGGATTTAAATTTGAAGTAATTTATAAATATTGCCAAATTTAAATTACTGAAAAAGTAAAATAAGTAAGAAAATAAAGTAAAGCTAAGATGAATTATATTTTAGTATTTACTTATCGAGTATCAATTAATCATGAACAAAATAATACTAAAAACCGAAAATTTAAGTAAATCATTTGGGAAGCTCGAAGTTTTAAAAAGTATTTCCACAGAAATTTACCAAGGTGAAGTAGTAGCAATTCTTGGTGCAAGTGGTTCTGGAAAATCTACTTTTTTACGCTGCATCAATTTATTGGAGCGTCCAAGCACAGGAAAAGTTTATTTTCATGTTCGAGAAATTACCCATCCTAAAGCTAATATTGCCAAAATTCGTCAGCGCTTGGTGATGGTATTTCAACACTTTAATTTATTTCCCCATATGACAACATTAGAAAATATCACCTATGCACCAATCAAAGTGAAGGGAATAGAAAAAAATCAAGCAAAACTTAAAGGGATGGAACTTTTGGAACGAGTAGGATTAGCAGAAAAAGCTAATGTTTATCCCGCAAAACTATCAGGTGGACAAAAACAAAGGGTCGCGATCGCCAGAGCACTTGCCATGGAACCAGAAGTTATTTTATTTGACGAACCAACTTCTGCTTTAGATCCAGAAATGGTTAAGGATGTCTTAGAAGCGATGCAAGGTTTAGCTAAAACGGGAATCACAATGGCGATCGTGACTCATGAGATGGGTTTTGCAAGAGAAGTCGCTAGTCGAATTATATTTCTAGACCGAGGAGTTTTGGCTGAAGATAATTCTCCGCAGGATTTTTTTCACTCTCCAAAGTGTGAACGCGCTCAACAGTTTTTGAATAAAATGCTTTAGTATTTAATATTCAGTAAGGTAAAAATTAGATTAATCATAAATTTATTGTTATCGTGTGGAATTTAACAGTTCATACGGAAAATACATAAACAACCAAACACTTTCGCTGCAAAATCAAATACCTATCAAAAATTTTAAATAATTATACAAGCAGAAGTTAGTGCCAGCAGAATTTAAACTGACTCTAATTCTTCAATTTGTCTTGTGAAGCCATACAACTAAATCATTACCATGAAGTGGAATTTCTTGACCTAGTGTTTGAATATAAATTAGACCATGTCCACATTCTACGTTCTTGATCGGATACCAGGTATTTCTGGTTCGAATCAGCATTTCTAAAGGAATTCCTCCTTTGAGTATTTTGTGGCGATATTTCCACCAAGAACGCCACAGGAGTACTGCTTTTGTACAATTTCCCTTATAACCTTTAGGTAATTGCACGTATTGATAATTGTAGAACCTCCTGTTATCAATTTTACCGAACATAAGATAATTATGAGCTACCAAAAATTGATTAATAGATTCCCAATACGATGTGCCTTCTTTCAGGTGAACAACAGGTAATTTATCATTCAGCCTGAAGGTAAGCAACAGACCTTCACCTTTAGAAGATAAGTGGTTACTATCGTATATTTTTTCACCCCGCAAGTTTGGGTTGGAAAGTAATACTTCTTTTCCCTCAATTGAGTTCTTTATGAATGCTTCAATTAATTCTAAATCTGATAACACCTTATTTTTCTGTTTGCTGTGCTGTGTCCCTTAGATTTAGACTACCCACTTTAAACAAATAATTATCTATCATAATAATATTTTTTACTAAAAATAAGGGAGTTTGAGCTATAAATATGACAACTCATCGATGGTATCTGAGATCGTCTTTCGTGCTGAAATTATGACATTTCTCCTTTGAGTTGGTCAGTTGAGAAATTCAACCCAAGCAAGCAAGTCTAGCAGTTTGCTCATAGCTTTCCATTTAATTGGGAAAAAACCACCATTTTCCACAAAACCATCAATCAAATTTTGCTCAAATCTATTTTTCGCACTTAATGGGTAACGTAAAATATGTCCAATGTCAGCGAGAGTTGAACCACTATAAGCAAACTCCCAATCTAATATTCCACTCACAGTCCATCCTTTCTGAGTTACTTGCATTAAAATATTTGAACCACCGTAGTCAGAATCGACTAAACAAGGGGTGTGAGTATTTATTTCATCTAAAATATATGCCTTTTTTTGGACAAAATGCCAAAATTTTTTGGTTAATTCCAAACCCAAACGTTGATGTCCAGTACCATCAATCAGAGCTTCACGAATAAATGATATAAAACCTTGACTGTTGATAGCGATAATTCGACGTAAAACCATTGATGTATGAAGCTTTGAGGCTATTTTTTGAACAAAAAAATGTCTAAGTCCCGTTAATCAACAGCTATAAATACTTCATAAGTATAGGTCAACTAAATTACACTTTAAAAATCAATGCAGATTCAGTAGCGAAAATATTACGTAATATTACAAAAATGGCGTAATATTTTATTTACAACCCGCGTTCTTGGGCTAAACTTTTTTACTGGGAATCTCTGCATGAGTCAAGTTGTATGGATTGCAAGACATGCTAATCGTCTAGATTTTGTTAACCCTGATTGGTTTATCACTGCTGAAAGGCGTTACGATCCCCCATTATCAGATGATGGTCTCGTACAAGCAAGTCAGTTAGCTCAACGTATGAAAAGAGAAAAAATTTCTCATATTTTTGCTTCACCATTTTTGCGTACTGTACAAACAGCACATGCAGTCGCAGAAGTATTAGATTTACCAATTTACTTGGAAACTGGTTTGAGTGAATGGTTAAATCCAGACTGGATGACGGAGGAACCAGAAAAACATTCTTTGACTGAATTATTAAAATTGTTTCCTAGAATTGATATCGGTTATACACCTCGGATTGCTGCAAAATATCCAGAAACAAAGCATCAGGTCAGACAACGTTCCGGACAAACGGCGAGATGTTTGGTGCAAGAGTGTTCCCCAGATAATATTTTGATGGTAGCTCATGGTGCTTCAGTCTTGGGAGCTGCTATGGGTTTAGTCGGAGATATTGCGATCGCCGAAGTTAAAGCTTCATTGTGTTCTTTAGTGAAAGTTGTGCGTCAAGAAGGCCAATGGCTGCTAGAACTAAAAGGAGATACTTCCCATTTAAATAATGTTGAGGAAGTGGTTAGATTTAATTAGTAAAAGCAGCAATGACTTTATTATTGGCAGGAGATACTGGCGGTACAAAAACCATTTTGCGATTGGTGGAGGTTTCCCCAGATTTTGAATTCAAGACAATTTATGAGGAACGCTACCCCAGTCAAGATTTCCCAGATTTGGTTCCAATGGTTGAACAGTTTATAGCCGAAGCTGGTAAATCAACAGCACAAGAAGTGACACCTGAAAAGGCTTGTTTTGCAATCGCTGGCCCTGTAACTAATAATACGGCTAAGTTAACTAATTTGGCTTGGTTTTTAGATGGGGAACGATTGCAGGAAGATTTGGGTATAGCTCGTGTTTTACTCATCAATGATTTTGCTGCTGTTGGTTATGGAATTTTAGGTTTAACAAAAGAAGATGTATTTACTTTGCAAGCAGGGAAACCAAACCCAGATGCACCTATTGGTATTATTGGTGCAGGTACGGGATTGGGACAGGGCTTTTTAGTTAAACAAGGAGATACCCATCAAGTTTTTGCTTCGGAAGGGGGACATTCGGATTTTGCTCCCCGTAACGAATTGGAATTCCAACTGTTGAAATATCTGATGGATAAACATGATATTCAACGGGTATCAGTGGAAAGAGTGGTTTCTGGTTTGGGAATCGCTGCTATCTATCAATTTTTACGCGATCGGCGCAGCCGCGTGGCTGATCGCAAAATGCAACGAGAATCCCCAGATATTGCTCAAATGATTCGGAGTTGGGAGGAACAAGCCGGACAAACAGAAAAAAGTATCGATCCTGGGGCTGTAATTGGTACTGCAGCTTTAGAAAAGCGTGATCGAATTTCTGAACAAACCATGCAGATATTTATTGAAGCTTATGGAGCAGAAGCAGGAAATTTAGCATTAAAGCTTCTACCCTATGGTGGTTTGTATGTTGCTGGTGGGATCGCACCAAAAATACTTTCTCTGTTGCAAGAAGGTAGCTTTTTATTAAATTTTACTCAAAAAGGTAGGATGCGTAGCATTCTCACAGAGATACCCGTGCATATTATTCTTAACTCACAGGTGGGATTAATTGGTGCGGCGATTTCTGCAGCCAGATTGTAAACAATTTATCGATTGTTAATCTGTCATTGAAAATTTATAATCAGTAAACCTATTATTGATGCTCGCAATTCAAAAAAACACATCTGCGGATTCACTAACGGTGTATTAATAGTTATGAATTATCCGCCATAAATCTTGTGTAGAGATGTATTTCACACCTCTACACAAGGCTTCCTCTTAGTATGTCAAATTACTTAGTAATACATATGACAAAAGATCTAGAGGAAAGTTATCTAGCGAAACATACTACTTACTGAGCTATCCTCATGGATGCGCCAGATAGTTTCTCCTAAAAGATTTGCTACCGACAATATCTTGAGTTGCGGGAAACGAGCGCTTTCAGGAATGGGAATTGTATTAGTAACAATTATTTCTTCAAACAAACCGGTTGAGAGTCGCTCAATGGCTGGTGGAGAAAAGACTGCATGGGTAGCACAAGCATAAACTTGACGGGCTCCCTCTTTACGTAGTAAACGCGCAGCTTCAGAGATTGTACCTGCTGTATCTATCATGTCATCGACTAAAACTGCTGTTTTGTTTTTGACATCACCAACAACGTTAAGTACCTCAGCTACATTATGAGCATGACGACGCTTGTCAATAATTGCTAATGGGGAATCACCCAGCTTTTTGGCAAATGCTCTTGCCCGTGCGACGCCACCAACATCTGGAGAAACTACAACAATATCAGAAAGTTGTTTTGTTGATAGATATTCAAGTAATACGGGTACGGAATAAACATGATCGACCGGGATATCAAAATACCCCTGGATTTGAGCCGAATGTAAATCCATAGCCAAAACACGGCTTGCACCTGCTTCTGTGATGAGATTAGCCACCAGTTTAGCAGTGATTGATTCTCGTCCGGCTGTTTTGCGATCGGCGCGAGCATATCCGTAATAAGGAATTACTGCAGTTACCTGTCGTGCGGATGCTCGACGGCAAGCATCAACCATAATTAGTAATTCCATTAAATTATCGTTCACAGGATGACAACAGGGCTGGATTAGATAAACATCACAGCCCCGTATAGATTCCTGAATTTGAACGTAAAGTTCGCCATCCGCAAATCGTTTGCGAATCATTGGTCCCAAGTCCATGCCCAGATAACGAGCAACCTCTTGAGACAGTTGTATATTTGCAGAGCCAGAAAACAACCGCAGACGATGATTGTCTGATAATTCTGTTGTTGTTGGTTGCACTTTTAAAGTTGCAGTACTGAGCACAGCAGTTCCTCGATGTGCATTCATAGCAATAATATTATCATTAGATATTTAGCTTCTTTAACTGAAATATTATTAGATTTGTCTTGGAAGATTTCCCAAAATATTTGTTCTAATCTTTAAACATTTTTTCATAAAACTACATTTTGTGTATTCTGATATCTTTTAACTAATTAGCCATTGACTGCTTAGTTGTATGCAAATTTTATTGACCAGATGTTAAGGGTAATGTTCACATAAGTGTTCAACATCAGGAAAGCACTTGTGCAATATCTAAAATATACTCCAATCAACTAACTAGTAGCAGATGATAATTTACAATTGTAGGTCAGCATAGAGAATTAACGACTTGAGTATTAAATTCTGTAATTGCGAGTATATGAAAATCTATCATTTTTCTACCCAATATGCTAATAAAAAATTTGGTATTATATTATGCTTATTGTGCTTACAGTTTATGATAATCAGCTATATTCTTTGTGTAATAAGGATTATAGATTTTTATATAATTTATGCTGGATGCTAAATAAAAAGCAAAATGTGCAATATGAAAAATCTATACTTCTAACTGATAGCATAACCTAGAAGAATATAAAGACTTTATGTAAGACCACTTAACATGATGAAGGTTATTCAACACAAAATAGCAAAATTCTTCATAGATTTTCTCACTACTATTGACTAATAAGAATCTGAATCATATTAGTTGCCATACCATAAATTCATAATATTTTTGCTTTCTTACTGGGTTCTCGAGAGCTAATGATTGAAAATCCAAGGTATTCAATCTTGACAACAGAAAAATTATCTGTATAAACATATTTTGAGGAATTACAAGCTACATTTAAGACTTCTATTAATTAGTCATAAATTACGAAACTTGTTGAGTATTTAATTATTTTTTGGTTAAGTAAAAAATTAGATATATAATCTCAAAATTTGATAAAAATAGCTGCATTTAATTATTTTCATTGCATATTTGTGGCATTAATATGCTATATGCTTCTTTAAAGCTTTTAATGTATATTTTTGACTTATGGGTATTCAGTCACAAAGTTGCTTATAGTTTTTATGTACTAAAAATTATACCTATTGATATTTTCGATTGAGTTTATCTTTATATTACCCATATTTCAGTATCAAGCACATCGAAGTATTAACTACATAGAAAGTATCAAAATCAGTGATTGGCGTATTTTAAAATACGCCAATC
>NZ_JASJDK010000215.1 GCF_030065675.1 Mastigocoleus sp. MO_188.B34
GTGCTAAAGCGCTATTACAAACAAGTTATGATTTTTCTTACTCACCTACTTAGTAGTTTGTTAATCCTTACATGTATTATTTACGTAACTAATATTGAATTTATTTGGAATAAGAACTGATACACATTTCCAACTCTTTCTTTACAGATAAAGGACTATAACCTAGTTCAAAAGCTACAGAACTATCCAAAGATACATCACTTGGTCTGGGTGCAGCCATTTTTACATCCTGTTGTCTTCCTGGTTTAATTTTTCCATTGGCTATTTGAAATATTTTTACCATCAACTTGCCAAACTCATAGCGGGAAATTCTTTCTCTCCCACCCAAGTGAATACATCCATTGAATTGTTTTTCTAATACTAGTAATAATCCTTTTGCTGCAGTTAAACCACTAACTGGAGTCCGAAATTCATCGGTAAATAAATTTAATTCTTTTCCCTGTTGGAGGGTTTCAATAAAACCTTGAATAAAACTTTTCGCCGTCGGAGTTGGAGCACCAAACATCAAAGGCATTCGGCAAACAGCAGTCATAGGATAACATGTAAGCATTTCCTGTTCTGCCATAACTTTTTGTTCACCATAAATATTGACTGGATTTACAGGATCTGTTTCTTTATAGGGAGCATTTTTACCATCAAAGACTAAATCTGTTGATGTGAAAACACAGGGTATGGAAGCATCTGCACAAAGTTCAGCAATATTTTTAGATGCAATAACGTTAATCTTATGGGACTCTTGGGGATGGGTTTGACAAAAATTAGGTTGAGATAATGCTGCAGTATGAATCACTGCTGTTGGTTTAATATCCTGGAATACCTGTCTTAGTTTATTCTCATCCGTCAAATTTACCTTTAAGGTCTTCGCTCCGGGAATTTCTATTTGGTGAGACAAGTAAGTTCCATATACAGAATATTCTTTTTGAGCTATTTGACAAAGATACCACCCTAAAAAACCACTCGCTCCAGTCATCAAAAGTGTTTCTGACATTTAATAATGATTTAAATATTTAGTATTGCTGCAAACATAACCATACAATCAATTTACTTAAAACATGTTAAAGGATGTTTAAAAGTATCGCTTATGACCGAAAATCATTTTTGAGATTCCCCAATTCCCTTAAAAAGCGGACAAAAGTCCCCAAAAAATTGCATGGAGACTTAAAGGTATCCAAAATATTTTAGGTAAATAATATGACTTTTTAAATATCCTTTTGGGTGCTTATATATATTTGATATGTGTGCAAGCAACACCAAATATTCTTCTGGTCATTAATACTTGAAATTTAACGCGATTAGTTGGTTGCTAAGGCTACAACTTGCGTTGAATTATCATCATTGGTTCGATTGTCGTAAGGATGTAATATCGTCAAACGGAAATCCTGTTTAGTTTCAGGTTTAATATAAACTTCTTGCAAACATCGCCATTCCCCCCACAAAATATAACGCTTTTCCTCTATTAATTTGGCTAAAGTGGGAAGTTTATGAAGCAGTTTTGATTTACAGACATAGGACAACCAATCAGCTAAAACCACACTATCATTCAGTTGCCCCAAAATTTCTTGTACTTTTTTAACTTCTGCTAAATGGCTTTTATAACTATCGCCGTATAAATCGGGAAATAATTCCATCTGATAGCGCAATCTTTTTGCTTGTTTGCGTAAACTATGGAGATTTTCACCATCTTTTGTCAGCACTTGCTCTATTTTTTCCCTTTCCCAATCTTTCAGAACTGCAATATCTGTATTTTCAATTTTAGTTCCAATTAACCAACCAGGATGCAATAAAAAATGACTCACTTCTGGTAATAGTAAATCTGGTACTACTTGCTGAATTGGTAGTGCTGCTGAATCTTGATAAGTTGGTGCTTCTAACCATACTTTCAAAGATTCTTTTAAAGACTTATAAGTATCATCTTTTAATATTGGTTTAACACCAGCAACAGCATCATTTCTTTGTTTTTTTAATGTTTTAAAAACTGCTGTCATTAAGACTTTTTCTTTGTCTGGTAAATTGGGTTGATAAACATTTTCTAAAGTCTCTTGCAGTACATCTAAATCTCTTAATTCACCGAGTTTACGTGCGATTCTACCAATATTCTTATCACTTATCGCTTTGGGTACAACTATACCTAAAGAAAAACCATTTACACTAGAACGTAAACGCCTCATTCCTACTCGCATTTGGTGTAATGCTTCCGGATCTTTATCTTGTCTAACAAGTTTTTCCCACTTGAGAATTTTTTTGAAGTGTTTTTGAATCGCTTTGTAGGCGTAGTCTCCTAAAGTGTATATTGGAAAATCTGTTGTTACTATCATGTTAAATCACTCATTATAAACGGGATTGCATGTTATTCTTCTATCGATATGGGAAATTTATGCAAATATCCACAAGTCTCTACAAAAATATATATAGCCTTGAAATTTTTAGGTTCAATTTCGGCTTATATTGAGATTAAATTGAGTTCAAATTTAGCTTTAGAAATACTATTTTATACATTTTTTTTCAGAAAAATCTAATTTTTATAAAATCGATACAATCTGCAATTAATAATAATAAATGGCTTTATTAAACTAAAGACAATTAATCCTTACTAATTTCTATGAATTTATAAACGGGGCACCCTTTATAAACTAAGACAGATGTAATAATTTACAATCATTATCAAGTATGTTTACTATAGGCAGTTTAAATTATTTTAATTGAATATTTTTCTGTTTAATAGTAATCAGCCACAAATTAAGAATTAGCAGTAACAATTGACAAAATATTAAGTGATAAATGACAAATGAAAGCAATATTAATGACAGGGGTCGGTAATTCAGAAGTCTTACAGATGAGGGAATTACCCAAACCCAACCTTACGGGCGATACTGAACTTCTAATTAAATTACATGCTGCAGGTATCAATCCAATCGATACTAAAATTCGTAAACGTGGTACTTTTTATCCAGAAAAGATGCCAGCAATTTTAGGTTGTGATGGTGCAGGTGTTGTAGAAGCTGTGGGTATAAATGTCAAAAACTTCCGTATCGGTGATGAAGTATATTTTTGTCATGGAGGTTTAGGCGATCGCCAGGGAAATTATGCGGAATACACAACCATTGACGAGCAATTTGTTGCTCATAAACCTAAATCTATATCTTTTGCAGAAGCTGCTGCAGCACCTCTAGTTTTGATTACAGCTTGGGAAGCTTTGTACGAACGCGGGCGTTTGGAACCGGGCGAAAAAGTCTTAATTCATGCAGGTGCTGGCGGTGTGGGACATGTTGCAATCCAACTAGCCAAGTTAAAAGGTGCTGATGTCTGCACTACAGTTAGTTCTCAAGAAAAAGCTAATTTTGTTCGACGACTGGGTGCTGACTACCCAATTTTCTACCAACAAACTGATTTTGTCCAAGCTGCATTAAATTGGACTAATGGTGAAGGTGTAGATTTGTTATTTGACACTGTTGGAAAAGATACCTTACAAAAATCTTTTCCTGCGGTGCGATTTTATGGTGATGTGGTCACAATTTTGGAACCAGCTGCTGATACAGTTTGGAAAGTAGCTAGATCGCGTAATCTTCGGATTAGTTTAGAATTAATGCTGACACCGATGTTACAAGGACTTGTGTCAGCACAGCAGCACCAAACAGAAATTTTAAGACAATGTGCGAAATGGATGGATGCTGGCGAACTTAAGATCCATGTTGCTCACCAATTTCCTTTAAAAGATGCAGCACGAGCACATCAACTGTTAGAGAATGGTTCGATGATGGGTAAGGTGATTTTGGTAGTGGGTGATGGGTAATGGGTAATCACTCCATAAGTCTCATTTCTTTGTTTGGGGAAAGGTACATTTAACGGAAATCTCTAAATTGCTTTCAGCAGAACCTTCGGTAATATAAGGGAACCCCAATTTTCCGCCTAGTTTCAACCCAAACTTGAGTTCTACTTCTTGCACTTCTGCAACCCCAAAATCATGGAAAGCGCTAATAGCTTGCATTGCACACTTACGAATCATGTGACGTGCACGTTGCATCTGGGCGATCGCATCTTCTTGAATCCCGTATGATTCGTATTCCTCATCCTGCGTCGTTTTTGGAGTTGCAGTAATTTCGTAAATTTGACCATCGGCTTCAAAAGCCAAGTACTCAGCTTCTGTCATATTTATTATTTCAGTAATTTTGTGTAGATTTTAGTTAAGACTTTACTACATAGTGTTCATTGAAACTGATAGCTAAGATAACATAATAATGTAAAAAAAATATCATTGCCTATTCCTAGGGAATGCAATATAAATGGCACGATATGCCCTTTTGGTCGGAATTTCTGAGTATAGAAGCTCACGACTACCGAATTTAAGTAAAACAGCAACTGATGCTCAAGCTGTTGCAAATTTACTAAAGAAATCGGACTTGTTTCAGGAAATAACTATCCTGACGGAGAATGTTACTGGAAAAAAACTGGGTGAGAAATTACAAACCTTGTTACGGCAACAAGCTTCAAAGAATGAAGCCCTTATTTACTTTACAGGACATTGCGTTACCGTAACCGGAAATTTGGGAGAAAAGCGTGGAACCCTGGCAACATCAGATTGTGAACCTGAATGGCATAATCAGCAAGTTGTCGGAATCAGTGGGGGGATTGCTCTAGATGAACTGAACGAACTGATTCGCAAATCAGACTTGAGTAATCTGGTTGTGATCCTAGATTGCTGCCATGCTGAGTACTTTCTGGAACAAGGGCTAGTTACAAGGTTAACAGCTTTTAGCCTCAATATAGATTACTACTTTATTACAGCTTGTAGAAGCTTTGAACAGGCACGTGCTAAGAGGAGTGAAACCCATAGTGTATTTACTGGGGCATTAATAGCAGCCTTATCACCAGATAATGCGGATAAGGTAGGAGTAATTAGTGGCGATCGCCTGTTCGATGCTCTTAGTAGACAACTTAAACACTCTGGACAGGAACCTATTCACATGGGATGGGGAAGATCCATTCCCATTGTCAAGTACTCAATTAAAGAACCGAAATCGCTTACGCCTAAGGAATTGAGGCGAGATAATCCCTATCTAGGACTTTCCTCATTTGATGCCGCGCAAGCTGAGTATTTCTATGGACGTGAAAGGGCAGTACGTGAATTACTAGACCGTCTCACTCAAAGTAGATTTATCGCAGTGATTGGAGCCTCTGGATGCGGTAAGTCATCCCTAGTCAAAGCAGGATTATTGCCACAGTTGCAAAGCGATCGCATACCGGGGAGCGGTCAGTGGGATATTGTTCTCTGTACACCAGGTCAATATCCCCTCCAAAACCTGACAGAAATACTTCACCAGCAGCATCAGCGCAATCAGCCTTTCTTGCTGTTTGTGGACCAATTTGAGGAACTGTTTACTCTCTGCCGTTATCAAGAGGAGCAGCAGCAGTTTATTCGTATGCTGTCTGAAGAAGTAAATAACCCAGAAGTGCGGATTTTGATTGCCATTCGCGGGGACTTTCTCGACCGCTGCACCCAATTTCCAGAAGTGGTCAAGCTGATCAACTCGACGGAACCACCAGGAACCTATGTGGTTACTCCCCTCACTTTTACCGAGTTAGAGGAAGCTATTGAGAAACCCGCAGCCCTACATGGCGTGACTTATGAGCAAGGCTTAGTGTCTCAAATTGCTGCAGATGTAGTGGGTCAGCCCGGTGCTCTACCACTGCTTCAATATGCTCTACAGGAGTTGTGGCGAAACTGTATTGAGGATAAGGCTGAATCATATCTTACTAAACAGGCGTATAAGAAAATTGGTCGGGTGCAGGGAGCCTTAAAGCGAAGAGCTGACTTGCTTTATGAGAGTTTCTCAACCGCAGATCAGGCATTTGTCCGTCAACTGATGATGGAACTTGTAGAGTTGGGCAATGGACAAGAAGTAACCCGGCGACGTACCAGTTGGAAACGGCTAAGAGAGATTGCTGACACTCCATTTGCTCTGGAGTGGGTGATCAGCCAATTAACCAATCAACGTCTGATTGTCACCGATGCGAAGACCATTGAGGTTGCTCACGAAGCACTTTTGTCAGAGTGGACATTGCTCAAAGGTTGGATTGAGGAGAATCGGGAGAATATCCGCCTCAGACGCCGTTTGGAGAACTATTGTCGCGAGTGGCTAGAGAAGGAAAAGTCCGAGGCTTACCTGCTAACTACCGGAAGATTGGCAGCAATTGAGGAATGGGTTGAAAAATGTCAACCTAGGCTTCCAGAGATAGAAGCAGAGTATTTGAGCAGAAGTCAGGAGAAGCGCGATCGCGAAAAAAAAGCAAAACTGAGGCGAGAACGCCGTATCTGGCAGCTTCTAGTAGGGCTATTTGCTACAGGAGGATTTGCTATTGCTACAGGAGGATTAATCGCAGCAGGAATTGCCCAGAAAGGAGAATTAGAAATATTAACAACACAAGTTGAAATTCATTTTAACAATCATCAGCAACTTGAGGCACTACAAGCCAGTGTGAAAGTCCTCGATAAAATGAGAAAAGTGTGGATTAATCCAATAATTAATCGAAATTTTTATCTTCGACGACTTCAACCAGTTATATACAGCATTAGGGAACGCAATCGACTACAAGGAAATAATAAAATTCTTTATAGCGTCACTATTAGCCCTAACTCTAAAATGATCGCTTCCTCTGGCTCAGATAGAATAATTACTCTTTGGACTATAGAAGGTAAACCTCTGACCAAATTTAATGGACACGACAAAGAGATTTATAGTGTTAGGTTTAGCCATAATGGCAAATTTATCGGTTCAGCAGGATTTGATGGGACAGTTAATGTTTGGGATGTAGAAGAAATTAAGCAGGGAGAA
>NZ_JASJDK010000014.1 GCF_030065675.1 Mastigocoleus sp. MO_188.B34
CATGCTCCGCTTATCGCCTCGAAGAAATCTCCTATTTTTATATTTCATTCTGTATCTATTTGTACTACGTTTTCAAAATGAGAATTGCTGACTTGGAATTAGTTTCTTTTGATATATCTGATTTATAGCTCACGTCACGCTATGCTAAGAGGGATTTTTTGGGTTTTGAAGCTTTTTCCTCCTTATTTTTCGTATAAGTCGCGTTGAGACGCTTTTTCAATCCAGCATCTCCTAATAAACTTGTGATCGAAAGCTTATAAAATCGTACCTTTTGATTTTGTGAGCGTCAGTTTCTTTTATATTTTGTTGAGGGAAAAATCCAACCTCTTGGAAAAACCTGCTCACCCGCTCTACAAACTCACAAAATTATATTCATTCCAATATTCTGCGATGCCTTACTTATTTATCACACTAACAGTTGTATGTGTGCAGAAATACACAATGATAAATTTTGGCGCGCTAATACATTCTTTACTAATTTCGGATTTTAGTTATTACTTTATACTTTATTGCAATCGAAAAGTATAGGATTTCAAATACTGAGGTTTAGAAATAAAAAATAGGCAGAACAAAATACTGTATTTTATATAACTTTGTAGTATAACTGCAATAACTGCAAACATGATAAAAATGGAATCTTAAGTCAAATAAGATAGTTTAATTGGCGACCGTAAATTTATCAGCAAAAAAAGTGTGTTTTTTTATATTTTTCCGTTATGATTTATTTAATCGTTAAGACTTGGATAAAAGTAATACAGTTTATAAAACAAGAAAAATTACTGAAAACGTTTTGTGAATAGTAATTATTTGTGTATAATCCACAGGTAATATTACTTAAGTGTGACCTTCAAAAGTTTAAGATTCGGCAAGCGACCTGGTGCATATTTCCAATTATCAGAATGCTTGAATTCAATAAATTACTTGAGCGGGCAAAACTGGGGATACTCCTCAGAATAACCCAGGCACAATGCACCTTATCATTTTGTTCGCCTTCCAAGAGTTCAGTTATAAGTAAGACGAAATTGCGATACTTCAAAAAGTACACCTGCTGAGCATTGTTTTGATGGTGTACTTCCATCGCATCCCAGTGTGGAGAAAGTCAACGCAAATTAAAGTTTTGCTGCTAGAAATTACCACGGACGACAAATGATTCATTTGTTCGTCTATATCTGTGCGTTTAACTTATTTAAATAATTTTCAATTTCGCTTGTAGGTCAAATACTGGTTTTATAGAACATGTCAACACCAAATAATATCTTTTTGCTTCCTATAATTTTGAATTATTTTGAATGGGAAATATAAACGTATATTTCAAAATTTTAATTACAGGATGATATCTAGTATCAAAAAAATCAACAAAATTGTTGTTGAGGATATTGGATATTAGATAATATGCTCTTAGTTCAAAAACAAAGATTTTGTAAAGGAATAATAAAAAACTCTATTTATGTGAAGATAATGTAAAACCTAGAATTAAATATAAGGAATTAATCTTAACCTCCTGATGTTCTAATGGATTGCAAGTAGTAACTTGGTTTTTCTGCCATGATATTAGCCTTATATTTACTGTAAAAACTACTAATATCAAGCTAGCATCGATTTTTCTGATGTGACAAAGTGATTCTGAATTCAGAGCTTTTTTAGCTTAAATATTGAATTTTGGTGTTGAAATATATATTTTTTTGAGGAGTTGGGTTGTATTTGCCATGACAATAAAAAAATCACATCTTTACCCTTCTGAAGCATTAGTAAGTATATATCTATCTCGGGAAATAAATCTTCTTGAAGTAAGATTGAAGAGTTTGTAAAAGTGTTTGCGAATCAGCTAAAAACGGATGAGTTTCTGATAGTTTCTCCATAATGTAACTGGAAGCATCCTCACAGCTTTAACGTATTAAAAATTTACGCTAAGGTACAGTTTTTTGTGAATATAAAACCCTAAAAAAAATTGGGAAATATACGTACACCATTGATGCCTTCCCATGAAACAGATCAGCTCCTGGTTGAGGCAAAACAGCCTCTTTTTAACCTTTTTCTTTTTCAGTATTTATACTTACGGTAGTGGAGTAAGTATAGCCCAAACTGGAACGATAAATAACACAGCGACTGCCAGAACCGGCAATCAACCTGAGGAACTAATAGAGTCGAATACTGTAACTCTAACCGCTTCTCAAGCAAACTTAAGGATTATAAAAACTGGGGATCGAGCTGCGGCTGAACCTGGGGATACTATAATCTACCGGCTCGCAATTGAGAATACGGGAAATGCAGCAACAGAATCTTTAACCATCAGCGATCGCTTACCTGTGGGCTTGCGGTTTATTTCTAAATCTCTTAAAGGAACCATACAAGGGGGAACAGGAGATAGAACAGTTAATTTAACCGCCAATCAGACTTCTAGTCACACGATTTCCATCGCAACAACCGAAGTATTGCAGGCAAATGAAATTTTGAATGTATTTTATGCTGTGGAAGTCACTCCAGATGCCATTAGGGGAGATGGTATAAACGTTGCACAGGTTAATACTAGTCCACCTAGCAGTTTTCGCGTACGGATTAGGGGTGGGATCTTATCGGATTGTGGCACCCTAATTGGTAGGGTTTTCGTTGATAAAAACTTTGATGGCGAACAACAGCCAAATGAACCGGGAGTACCAAATGCGGTAATTTTTATGGATGATGGCAATCGGATTGTCACTGATGCCAAAGGTTTGTATTCTTTACCTGGTGTTGTATCTGGTTCTAGAACAGCTGCCCTCGATCTAAGTAGTCTACCCGGCTATGCCCTTGCTCCCAATAAATATTTCATCGAAAGGAACAGCCAATCACGATTAGTGAAAATAGCACCCAACAGTATGGTGCGGGTTAATTTTGCGGTAACACCGGCTTTTTCGGAGGAAAAGCGATGAAACGTCAAAAACTAGGAGTATTTATTGCCAAAAATGTTAGTATTTTGCGACTTATCCTCATTAGTCGCAATCGAGCAAGTATGTTATCTGCAGTTTTTGCAACTGTAGTACCGGCATTTTTGGGTGTTGAGGCTGCTTATTCGAGTAAAACCTTTGCTCAAGAATCTGATAAAAATCAAAAAGTAAACTTAAGTAAGGGAAGCGGTATTGGCGATCTATCAACTGTACCTACTTCAAATCAGTTACTTGATTTACACTCTCAGGAAAGCCAGAACACTCCTTCATTGGAAGAATCTCTCCAAGAAAAGGCAAATTCTGTAAATACAAATCCTGTAAATACAAATCCTGTAAATACACAGTTTGCTAGTGACACAAGTGAGTTACGCGAACGACTCAAAAAAGGAAACAAATATTATAAAAATCAAAAGCAGTTGCAAATATCTTCCCAACAAGAAACTGCACAAGCTGCGACTGACACAATCGATAATTTAAAGCAAATTCGTCAAGAAATACCAAAAATTGAAATTGCACCCATAGGGGAACCGCGAATACAAGCTGACGGGCGTTCTACAATTAAAATCCGAGGGGAAATTACCGACGCGAACAATCAACCCATCAATGATGATGTGATGGTAACTTTGACTAGTTCTGCGGGAAAATTTATTGGTGCGGACCAAAATAAAGATCAACCAGGATTTCAGGTTATAGCTAGGGGTGGAGAATTTATAGCCACTCTGCAATCTGGGATTAAAGCTCAACAAGTTCGCATTCGGGCGGCTGTTGTGAAAATTAGAAAGCCATCCCCTAATTTGCGCCGAGAAACAGGTCTGTTGGGAAACCCATCATTTCCCCAGCAAACTGACTCCACAGCCTGGAATAAATTTCAAGATGAACCAATTCAAGCCTACACGCAGGTGGAATTTACCACCTATTTGCGACCTTCTTTAGTTACAGGAGTTGTTAATCTTCGCCTTGGTGCAAAAGGTACTGACTATTGGGGAAGCCGGAGTGAATTTCTCAGACCGGGAGACAGTGGTACTGAATTTGATGTTGATGCGGCTGTTTTTGCTACTGGTTCCATTGGAGAATGGTTGTTTACAGGAGCTTTTAATAGCGATCGCCCTTTGAATGAAGACTGTGAAGGTCGAAATCGTTTATTTGGCGGAGTTCAATTTTGTGAACAGAAATATCCCGTCTATGGTGATAGTTCTTCCTTTACTTCCACTGCTCCTTCTATAGATAGTTTTTACGCTCGTTTAGAACGTACTCCTTCTATTCCAGGAGCTGAGCCAGATTATTTGATGTGGGGGGATTACAACACCAAGGAGTTTACTCGGTCTTCTCAGTTGTACACAGCGACGTCGCGACAATTACATGGCTTTAAAGCCAACTATAATTTTGGCAATTTGCAATTTACAGGCTTGTATGCAAATAACATTGAGGGCTTTCAAAGAGATACCTTTATTCCCAACGGTACCAGCGGTAACTATTTTCTGTCTCGACGCTTATTAGTTCCTGGTAGCGAAACCGTTTATTTAGAATCTGAAGAAATTAACCGTCCGGGAACAGTCGTCGAACGCAAACAACTATTTCGTGGTCAGGATTATGACATAGATTATGACCGGGGTACCTTACTGTTTCGACGTCCAATTTTGGCAACGGAACTCAATCCTGGTTTTGGAACCACTTTAGTTAGAAAAGTAGTAGTTACCTACCAAAATGATGGTGGTGATGATTCTGACTTGTTTGGTGGACGTTTGCAATATAACTTTTCCCAGGAAGCTGAAGAAAAATCCTTTGTTGCGGGGAGTTATTTGTTAGAAGACCAAGGCGATCGAGATTTTGAGCTATTTGGTGCAGATTTCCAAGTATCTTTAGGAGATGCAGGTAAAATCATTGGTGAATATGCTCGTTCTAACAGTGATTTACTCAACGGCGGAGATGTTAGCGGTAATGCTTACCGTATAGAAGCTTTTGGTAAAATTAGTCGAAATTTTGAAGGTACAGCTTACTATAGAGCAGTAGAACCAAATTTTGTTAATAATGCCACATTTAGCTTTTTCCCCGGACAAACTCGTTACGGGGCATCTTTGCTGAGCAAAATTACTAATACAACTAGCTTGCGGACATCCTACGATATTGAAGAAAACTATGGTATCGCAGCTAGTAATTTAATTAATTTCTTCGATCTATTTGACCCACAACCACAAGCACGTCCGGGTGAAAGAGTCAATAATGAATTGAGAACTTTCCGAGCGGGAATATTGCAAAAGTTCGGCAATGCAGATTTAAACCTGGAATATGTTAATCGTTCCAGAGAAGATAGAGTTAGCGATCGCTTTGATGGAGATGCCAACCAATTAGTCTCCGGTCTCAAGTTACCCTTAACCCAATCTTTAACTTTTCAGGCGCAAAATGAATTAAATTTGGGCGATAGCGATCCCCTTTATCCCAACCGTACCACCTTGGGAATGGACTGGAAAGCCTATCCGGGTGTGACGTTTCGACTAGCACATCAATTCTATGATCGTAGTGAGTTGCTCAAAGGTAATTCGATTACAACTTTTGACACGATTTTAGATCATAAATTTTCGGAAAATACCGCTCTCACAGGTCGTTATTCCGTACTTTCGGGCTTCAATGGCTTGCAAGGTCAAGGAGCCGTCGGCTTGGGTCATGGTTGGGCTGTAGCACCAGGATTACGCATGAATGTTGGTTATGAATACGTATTCAAAAACGTATTTAACGCTACTGCTTTAGGAAATACATTACCCCAATATTACGCAGTCGGACAAACAGCATCCTCTTTGGGACTATTTTCTGGTTCAGTTTATAGCGTGGGTCTGGAATACACAGATAATCCCGACTTAAAAGCTAGTGCCAGGATGGAATATCGTGACGGTGCCGAGGGTAATAATACAGTAATTTCTGCTGCTGCTGCCGGTAAAATATCCCCAGCCCTCACAGCACTCCTTCGCTATCAGCAAGCTGGTGAAGCAAATGTCTTCTTACCTACAAATGTCAATGATATTGGAGTTGGTGGGACAAGATTCCAAGAGTTGGGAGATACGGCTAATTTAAAAGTTGGGTTGGCATATCGCGACCCTAATAACGATAAATTCAATGCTTTGCTCAAATATGAGTGGCGACAAAACTTTGACTCGACAATAGAAAACCAAATTACTGGTTCTACGGCTACAGGTCATACCTTGTCTGCGGAAGGTATCTACGCCCCAAATTGGCGCTGGGAATTATATGGTAAATATGCATTCCGTAATGGTGTTACTTATTTTGATGGCGATAGATTTAACGGTAACGTTAACTTGGCGCAAATGCGAGCAACTTACCGTACTGGCTATCGTACAGATTTAGCTCTGGAAGGACGCTGGATTGGTCAAAACTCCAACAATAATCCAAGTTTTGATGAATTTGGTTGGGCATTGGAAGGTGGATATTATTTATCACCCGATTTACGACTTGGTGTAGGATACAGCTTTGGTAGTATCGACGATCGCGATTTTTCTGGTTACCGTTCTCGGGGTGGTTTGTACCTAAATGTCAGTTTGAAGCTGAACGAATTGTTAAATGGTTTTGGACTACAAAAGCCCGTCCCCAAACAACAACAGGAGTCTCAAAATGAATCGTTGGTGCAAAACAAACCTAACTCGGAAGAAAAAACTTCCCAAGAACGTTTAATACGCACTTTAAAACAAAAACAAGCGCTAAATGTTAAACAACCATCCCAATCTAGTTCTACTCCTGTTAATTATTTGCTAACTGTTGACAATCAAGGAAACAAAGACAATAAACCGAGAAAATATGTTGAACAACATGTTGAACAACAGCTAACCAATAATTTTCAGACTTCTCAAGATTCACAGGCTTCTCAAGTTAACCAGATAAATAACCTTAAACAGCAACAAGACAAACCAAGTGTGGTGCGAAAGGAGTGAGTTAATGCCCAGTTTCAAAGTTCATCTTAAACGAATGGTGAGTGGGAACTGGCGATTGGGGAGAGGTAAACTCCCCACCCCCAATTTTCATTCGTTTGTCCGAATACCAAAAGCCAAATTTTTACCTGCTCCGTTATATCTGTTACCTGTTTCTTTTTACCTGTTTCCCTCAGGATTAGCGCTCGCTCAAAAGCAAAATTTACCAGGAAAAAACTCAGAGGTTACTTTACCTGTACCTTTGCAGGTAGTAGTAAATAGCGAGGGAGATGGTGACGTCCAACCCGATGAGAAACTAACACTACGGGAAGCCATTGAACTGGTAAATGGCACATTAACCGTTGAGCAACTCAGCGATCGCGAACGAGCGCAAGTTCAAGTTGTGGGTGATGGGAGTACTTCCCAAATTGGATTTAATTTACCTAACGCAACTACGATTGAACTGCAAAAACAGTTACCGGATTTAGCTGTACCAGGGTTGATTATCGATGGTGCAACTCAACCGGGATATAAACCCGATAAATCTGCAACAGCTGAAATTGCAATTCCTATTCCAGTGGTGACAATTACCCCAGCCCCTGGTAAAGAAATCTTTCGGGGTTTAACTGTTGTTGCAGATCGAATTACTATTCGCGGTTTAAATTTGTATGGGTTTAATGCCAGCCCAATCAAGCAACAATTGGGTAACTTATTAGTTTACGATGGTGTTCCCAAACCAGTAACTTTGACTACTCCACCAGGAGATATTGTAATTGCCCATCGCTTACCTCCACTCGATACCAGCCAACAACAACCCCCCAATGATAACTTTCCCTTTTATGACAAAGACGTAGCGCCAAAAGGGGTTGTCATTGAAGATAATTGGTTGGGTTTGACCCGAGATGAAAAACTTCCGGAACAAACGTCAGCTTTTGGGATATATGCTTTCAATTCTCAAGGTGCAACCATTCGTCGCAACCGAATTTCCTTCCATGAAGGTAGTGCAATTATTACTTCAGTCAGGGCGGAAAATACTGCTGTAACTGAAAATATTATCATAGGTAATGGAATTGCTGGGATGCCCGATGCCATTAGGCTTGAAGGTATAGTTAATAACTCCCAAATTACGGGCAATTTAATTTGTGCCAATGATGGCGCTGGAGTATATTTATTCAAACCAAAAGGTAACGTACTGCTACAAAATAACAAAATTGCTTATAATGGCAGACGTTTGCGTAGGGCTGCTGTCTACTTGATGGGTAGCGACCACCGGGTTATTGATAATGAAATTGACAATCAAACAGGTCCTGGGGTGGTAGTTTCTGCTTTCCCTAAAACAAAACGTAATTTAATTCAAAACAATAAATTTAATGCTTTAGAAGGTTTGAGTATCGACCTGAATACTCAGCGAAATTTAGGAGTGTCTGATTTTCAAAGGGGAGATGGTCCTAACCCCAAGCGAAATTCTTCTAACCGACGTCGAGATACGGGAAATGCAGCAATTAATGCTCCCCAATTTACTTCTCGGACATTTGCTCCTAATGGTACTACAGTCACTGTGGAAGGAAAAGCCGATCGGGGTAGTGAAGTAACCATTTATCGCCTTAGTGACTATCAAACAGGAAAAAAAGCAATTTATACTCCTGGATATGGAGCACTTTCAGAAATCCTGACCCAGGTACCAGTTAATCAAGATGGTAAATTCACAGTTCAGTTAGATAATTTACAAACTGGGGATTTAGTTAGTGCGATCGCAAGCGACCCCAAATACGGTACCTCAGAACCAGCGGCTGCTGCATTAATTGGGACACCTCAAACTAGACCTAATATCGGTCCTAGTCCAAAGAAACAAACCCCCATACCGATACCCCAATGTATTTCTCGACCGCTACCACCGGCTCCACCACCACCTCCTCCTCCACCCCCACCACCACCACTTAAAATCAAAGTTCCACGGAATGTTCACTTTGCCTTAGATAAATCTTTTATTAGTGAGACTAGTGGGGAAGTTCTTGATCGCGTAGCAGAAGTATTACAGAAATATCCATTCATTGTGGTGGAACTGCAAGGTCATACTGACCCCCGTGCTAGTAATGCTTACAATTTAGCTTTGGGTAAACGGCGATCGCTATCTGTGAGAAACTATTTACTCCGCAAAGGTATTGCTCCGGAAAGAATGACTATTCGTAGCTTTGGTGAATCCCAACGTAAAGTTCCAGGTGGTACAGGTGTTGTAGATTATGCTCGCGATCGCCGCGTTGAAATTATCTTCAAGGATATTAGAGGGGTCGAGCTAATTATTGAAGAACAAGAAGATGATTTGCAAATCGAAAGAAGACGTAGAAGAGAAGGAAGATAAAGGTTTTGCTAATTGGTAGTCGGTAATTGTTAATTGGCTCCTAATTTATTTCCAATTTTCAATTCCGAGTAATCCTTAGTAATCCATAATTCCCTGCAATTGGTCATTTCTTATTGTTTAGCAAGCTAAAAATGAAAGCTTTACTTGAACATTTACTGGCACAATCAAATAATCGCGGACATGATTATGACCGTTGTGCTTCAAAGAATCATTTGCCAACAAGATACGATAAAATTTCAACCAAAGTATCTGTTAATCAAAAATATTCATTCCCATTTTTATTGTCTCCTTCCCAGACTCAGCACATGCTCAGGGGAATGATGAAACCTTTGGGAAGTAGTTTCCTAACTTTAATTTTTACTGTACCGCAACTGATATTTGGGGGAGATCTGCTATCTGACAATCGAGTTTTGGCACAAACTACAAGTTGTCCAGCAGGAACAACTCCAAGAATCCTTAATTGGAGTCCTACAAACAACCGAGCGGAAATTGAAAGTCAAAGACTAAATACAAATGGAGTCATAACAACTTTTGAATTTACTGAAAGTATCCGCGGACAAGTAATTGACAATGAGGAAACTAGAATCACATCCGGTGTTTACGGAGGACAACCCGGTCCCAATTTGGAATTCAATATAGGTCGGCGACCACCAGGACAACAAGAAGATCGACCAGCACCACCTAATAGCAACGCAACTCTAATCATCAATTTTTCTCAACCAGTTCAAGTCGAGCCTCTGCTTTTATTGGATGTTGACCGTGATGGAGAACGCGATAGAGAAGGCGATGAAAGGCTCACTTTTCAAGACCAGGTAAGGGTAAGAGCATTAAATGGTGATACAGATGTAGGTGTAAGTCTCAGGGCGATTAGTCCTGATAATGTCCGTGTACAAAATAATGTTGCTACAGGTGTTGGGGAAAATGCACCACGGGAAAATCCACTACAAAATAGTACTGGCGTTATTCTACCCAACATCGGTAATGTAGAAACTACAATTTCCGGTCCGGTAAACCAAATCCGAATTCAATATACAGCTGCAATAGAAAATGGAGATCCCAGACAGGATGAAACTATTGGTTTGGCTAGATTAAACCTTTGTGTTGGTTCTGGCTCCGGACCCGGATCCATTGGCGATACAGTCTTCAATGATATTAATGGCGATGGTATTCAAAATCGAGATGCGGGAGAATTGGGAATTCCCAATGCAACTGTAACTCTTACTTTACCCGAAAGGGAAAATCAGTTACGTACTCGTACCACTAACAATCCTGTTTCTATAGAAGCTAGAACTGACGAAAATGGGCTTTATCGCTTTGAGGTTTTACCTCCTGGTCCTTATCGAGTAACCCTTACTCCTCCTGATAATTTTCCTCAAATTACTACTGGTAGTTCGCAAAGAACAGTTAATCTTCTCCTTGGACAAAACGCAGATGATGTTGATTTTGGTCTACGTAGTGGAGTTGTTGGTGAAGAAAACCCAACCAATTTGAGGTTGGTGAAGCGAATTACCGGTGTATTTGGAAGTAACGGTCAACTTATTGGTTCATTTAACACTTTTGAAGATGGTACTGGAAATGCTGATAATGTATTAAACGAAGCACTCAATAAGAGGCTTTTTGGTGTACTGGAATTCCCAACAAAAAGTGGTGATGTAGTAGAATATACGATATACTTTTTGGCGGAAGGTGGTGCGCCGCAGCAAAATGTTCGTATATGTGACTTGATTCCTCAGGGAACATCCTTCAGCCAAAATACGTTTGGTGTTGGTAAGGGAATTAGTTTACAACAGGGGAACGCATCAGAAACGAGTTTGACAAATACTGAAGATACAGATGTAGGAGCATTTTATTCTCCCCTAAAACCTTTTCCAAGCAATGAGAACGCCTGTCAAAATCAAAATAATCCCAATGGTGCAGTAATTGTCAATATTAACGAAATTCTTCCTGATAATTTTGGTTCGATTCGCTTCCGAGTAAAAATTGATTAGCCATTTACTGGCAAAATTACTTTTCAAAAAACGATTTTCACCATATTTTATTTGATGATTCACAGGGGCTTACTGGTCGTAAGTCCCTTATTATATTTTTCTTATTTGACCGAGGTTTTGAAGCGTTGCAAAATCAAAATGATTGATAAAACTTGAGACTTGAAACTTATGGTTTGTGATCAAAATTGGTAGTATTTTTTCCTGTGATATTGTATTTTGGCTTGAACCATTCGATTAAAGTTGTCTCAATTTGATTCAAAATATCAACAGAAGCTACCGCAAAGTAGGTTATTATTGCATTCTTTGTTACTTCTAATAATTCTTGTTTGTCATCGCTATTCCATTTTTGTTTTATATTTTCAGTCTTTCCTATGTACAGAACTTCTTCTTTATCGTTAAGGACAAAATAAATAGCTGCGATTTCAGGTAATTTTTCTAGATTGTCCAATCTTATAGAAGGTAATAATGTTGGTTTGACTACTTTGGGAACTATCATCTTATTTTTTTGATTTGACGAAAAAATAATGACACAGTTCATTTAGGAAGTCAGTCAACCTATACAATAAGACACATTTTGAACAATTATTACGATGCTTACAAATTCATAAGCTGTTGTCAGATCGAACTCTCGCCAAACCAAATATTGAAATAATAATTCACTCGGCTACAATTGTAATTCGCAAAAAATTTACTTAGTTTTTAATAAAACAGATATTTAATTATCTTCAAACCATTGGAGAATATTGTCAGCTAGTGATTTTGCTGACTTAGGTTTAATATTGTTATTTTCTGTTGATTTCCCAGTATCGGAAGATTCTTTGCTAGTTTTAGATTCTTTTGCTCGAGCAGTTTCAGTTGTTTCACTTCCGTTAGTTTTATCATCAACTGAATTTTTATTCGCTTGCTGAAACAAAGGATCTATTTTTTTTCTCCAATACTCAATATCGGGTAATTTTTCTGGGTTGTTTTTATATTCGAGTACTTTATCCCACTTACCTTCTAGAACTGCGCGATCAATGTCTTCAAATAAAGACTCCGCCTTAGCCCAATCTTTTTGCCATTGGGAAATCATATCAGTTGTTTCTTTAACCTGATTTTTTTTAGATTCCAGGGAACGTAGTATGCTTACTGCTCCTTTAATATCCCCATTTTCATATTTTTCTCTAGCTTGTTTGACAGCTTTATCTCCTTGATTCTGCGACTCAAGAGGAGAATCTGTTTTTTCCTGTTTTTTATTTTTAAATAAATCCCAAAAAGAAGCTTTTGGAGATTCTGTGACTTCATCGGAAGCACTTGGTGTTTCCTCTGAGGATTTTGCTTGGGTTTTAGGTACGGGAATATCTGCAACTAAACTGCGATCGTCAACAGTAGTGATAGTAATATGTTTATCTCGCAGACAGGACTTCCATTCATCGTTATTCTTAATTGCATCTGAATGCGCCCAAACCAATTTTCCGGAATTAAGTTTTAACTGTATCCAACCACGGGTAGTACGTTTACCTACAGCTTCTAATTTAGTATCTTTACTAAGAGTTTTGACAACTGTTGCTGGATTTACAGAACTTGGTTCCATACGGATGTTACTATCACCCGCAACAACAGCAACACAATATCCAGGTAAAGTGTTGCTAGCAAAGGAGAAATTGTTTGTTAGACCTTGAAATGCTTCGACTGCTAGAGGAGTAACAACAGCTGCACCACCAGTTAACATTGCCAAAAAAAGAATTTGTAAGAAATCGAACCCTCCAGAATCACGACGATTCGATCTCCTTCGTACTTCTATTGGTTTTTCTGCTGGGATATCCGGGTTTGCGGGCGCAAATGCAAGTGTTTTTTGTTGTGTATTTACACGCATTGACCCAACACCCAAATTTCTAGAATGACGAGTGTATCCTTGATTTGAGATTTCAGGAGTAAAAGAATGCAATACTTTTAAGGCTTGAGTCGCATTCTGATAGCGGTCTTTAAAATGATAGGATATCATCTTGTTCAAAAATGCCGCTAGCTGGTCATCAACCGCAACTAAGTTTTGCCATAGTATTTCGCCCGTATCCAAGTCTTCTTGTAAGTCAATGGGTGCTACACCCGTAAGTGCTTGAATTGCAATGATCCCCAAAGCATACAGATCGCTGTTGGGACGGGGTTTACCCTGTCCTTGCTCCGTGGGCATGTAACCAGGCGTGCCAATTGCTACCGTTGCTGTATGTTGAGGGATACCAATCCCATGGGGGTGAGAACCGCGCAACTGTTTGACAGCCCCAAAATCTACCAGAACTAATTTATTATCTGAAGCGCGACGAATAATATTATCTGGTTTGATATCGCGGTGAATTACTCCTCGATCATGGACAAATTCCAGAATACTTAAAACTTCTTCTAAAAGTTCTACAACTTCGCTTTCGCTCCACTTTTGGTTTGCAACCAGTTCATCACTCAGAGTATGTCCTTCAATAAACTCTTGTACTAAGAAAAATTCCTGATTGTGGTCGAAGTATGCTAGCAAACGGGGTATTTGGTCGTGGTTACCCAGTTGTTCTAAAGTTTCTGCTTCACTTTGAAATAAACGTTTAGCAGTTTCAAAAATCTTGGGGTCTTCACTGGTGGGTTTGAGGTGTTTGACCACACAAATAGGACGTCCTGGTCTTTTTGTATCTTCGGCAATATAAGTTTTACCGAATCCTCCAGTTGCCAAAACTCTAATTATTTGATATCGATGGTCTAATAGTGTATTTATCATAATCCCTCCCCAGTGTTAACACCCGATTTTAAAGGTGATAATAAATATCTCCACTCTCTGGCGAACAAAATCCGCTATCTTGAAAAAAAAGATTTGTGAGAAGAACTTTAATTTTCTCATTCCACTTTGTTAAATTTTTTATAACTTATTTTTTATACCGATTTATACATATGCCGCCAACCATATCAGATCCTGTTACGTGGCAACAGGCTGAAATTTTGATGCAACCTGCATTTATTCGTTTGGTTGATAATATCCGCAAAGAACTTGAGATTTCTTCTTGGAAGGGAAATTATCAAGATGTAACTGTTTGGAATCCTGATACTACAGATGAAGTAAAGACACTTGTAACTCAGCTACTTAAAGAGTTAGAAAGTGCTACACCTGAACAAGCTTTAAAAATTAGACAAAATCTTGCCGAGTTACCAACCCCACAACCAGGATATCATCTGTGTTTGCAGCGTCAAGGGAAAGAGATAAATATTGATATGTGGGAATTGTGTTATCAAATATGTTTTTTAGATTATTCTTCCACAAAAAATTCAGATGTTGCGATCGATAATACTTTACTTGATGATACAGGGGATGTGGATTGGCATAATCTGGATGAAAAAACCAAGGGAATAGTTAAGCAGGTGTTTGCTGAATTACCGGATTAGGAAATTGGTAATGGGTAATGGATAATAATGTAGAGACGTAGCATGCTACGTCTCTACTCTACAAAATTTTTTAGATTCAAACTTTGCCACATTAGCAGCAAAGCCTAATTATTCATTGACTTCAGGCAATTCTAAGATTCATCTTGACAACTAAGTCATCAAAGGACTCATCGCCACCACCCCTGAGGTCTTCAAAACCAAAGGTGTTATCACCAAGTAAATGAATGTGGTCAGCACCATCACTGTTCGCACCCAAGAAGGCAAAGTAAATATCATCGGGTTACCATCAGCAAGAAGAGAGATCGTATACAGAGCATCACCATCAAGGGTAATAGTTGCACCAGTATCATCTTCACTAAATTGACCCATGCTTTGTCTCAAAGTAGCTTGAGCATGACCTTGGTCTCCAGCAGGCTCACGGGGTAACAAGACTTTGAAGCGCTTGTTACCCCGTGAATGTTGAGTCACTGAATTACCTATAGATTCTTGTTGAAGCAAAAAACCTTGATTTGATAGCATTTGCAATGCAGTACGCCATTAAAAATCATGTCTGAATTAGTTCAAAAAGGAAATGACACAGCAGCGATTCAAGCAGTAACTCAAGGAGTTGCGGTATGCGATCGCAGTAATTGGGGACGAATCAAAGTATCTGATGATGACCGTTTGCGTTTCTTGCATAACCAAAGTACCAACGATTTTCAAAGTCTAAAATCAGGTCAGGGATGCGATACTGTTTTTGTTAATTCCACCGCCCGCACTATTGATTTAGTAAGCGCTTATGTGACTGATGATGAGGTATTTTTATTAGTTTCACCAGAAAAACGAGAGTTTTTATTTCAATGGTTAGATAAATATATTTTCTTTGCGGATAAAGTCCAGTTAAATGATATTACTGATGACACTGCAACTTTGAGCCTAATTGGTGTAGGTAGTGATACGGTAGTAGAACAATTAGGTGCAAAAGAAATTATCAGTCAGCCCTATGGAAATCATATCTCATTCTCTTTACAGAATAAGGATAATCCAGAAGGAATAATAGCTGTAGGAAGTGGTTTAGCATCTCCCGGATATACTTTAATAGTCCCAATAAGTGAGAAAGAAGCCATTTGGCAAAAAATAATTGAAAATGGTGCAGTTCCCATGAGTGATAATGCTTGGGAAACATTACGAATCATCCAAGGACGTCCAGCACCAGAACAAGAACTAACAGATGATTACAATCCCCTAGAAGCAGGTTTATGGCAAACTATATCTTTTGATAAAGGTTGTTACATCGGTCAAGAAACCATCGCTCGCTTAAACACATATAAAGGTGTGAAACAATTTCTTTGGGGTATTCGACTTAATTCTCCAGTCGAAGCAGGTGCAGTTATTTTCGCAGACGAACAAAAAGTTGGTAAACTCACCAGCTACACTGAAACCTCAGAAGGACACTTTGGATTAGGATACATACGTACCAAAGCCGGTGGTGTAGGATTAAAAGTCAAAGTTGGAGATACAGAAGGAGAAGTCGTAGAAATTCCTTTTGTTTCTCATGATTATCCGGATAACAACGGATAGTAAAGAGTTAAAGGTTATGAATATCCTGTAAATCTAGCTGTTAGTCTGATTCGATGTACTTGTTGACGCGTGCGTCTAATATGGCGCTGCGCGTGCAAAGTTGAGACAAATCAAAAATATTGCGAAAAAACTGGTAAAAATATTGACACATTATTCGCAATGAATTAAAGATTAAATGGTGACACTCACATTTAATTTAGTTTACGTCCAATTAAAACTTAGGATTTTTTCAATTATGAGCCCATAAGTTATTTTCAATAAAATGGGGATTTACTAAAAATAATAAGCATAGACCCGTGAAAAATATTCTTTACCTCTATTTTTGAAGTTGCGAACGGTAATTTTTCTATCTTTTATTGTTTTTATTTTCGGGATTGTTTCTATAATTTAGATTTCTATACTTTAGATTTGTATACTTTAGAAATATTTGTTTTAAGGGTGTTGGACTACTTGAAAGAGTAAAATGTATGTTCAATTTATTAGGAATTTGATTATCAAATATTTTATTATCAAAGCTTTGATTCTATAAGATTTTACTATAAGAAATTTAATCATTTTTGTAATAACTATAAGAATATGAATTGGTTTAGAGAAAAATTACTTCCCGGAATGGTTTTGGTCTCGGTCATGGCAATATTTGTTCCGGGTATTGTATTTCTCAGTGCTGGGCTTTCTTCTAATCTAGTAATATTTCTTGCAGAAGTTTTAAAACCACACCGAAAACTAATCAACAAATCTATATACTTAGGAACTAATACTGCATTATTAGGAATTGCTGGAATTTCTGGCTGTGCTGCTATTGCGACAATATATGATACAGTTACCGACAGACATACCGAAGATGTACCTGAAAACCAAAATATAGAAGTATTTGAAAAACCTAATATTCCATATCGCTGTACTAAGTGTAAGTATTATTCAGATAACCCTCTTTTACCTTGTGCAGTACATCCAATTGAAATGAAAGAAGATTGTCAAGATTGGGATGCTTAAAATTAGTTTTATTAGTGGATATTTTTCATTTTATTCTTATTTTTTTCTTATTAATTCAGGACTTACGCAATTACAAATCTATGTCCTACGGACACGCTATGCTAACGTTAGGATAAGTCCTGTTATTGCTAATTAATCTTTAAATTAACCGTATTGCTCTATAGGAATCATCCGCAGATTTTTGTTGGCGTAAGCCTGCGCTTTGCGCTTAATATACAAGGGTGTGTTAGCGATAGCGTAACGCACCACTCATAAGCTTTTGGTGCGTTACGACTTCCATCTAACGCACCAAAAGCTGTAAGGACAGTGCTGAACTGTATTGAGCTATAATTGCAAATCTAATTGTTGTTTTAAAGATTCTGGTACTTTATATGCGGTCTTCCAACTCCGTACACCTTCCCACTTAGTATGTTTATTCCAACTAATATCTCCCAAAAAACCATCACTTAATTTTGCTTCAAGCAAACGAGCACCTCTGAGATCTGCACCACTAAGATCTGCGTTGCTGATATTTGTCCCTTTCAGATGCGCACCTCTAAAATTCGCATTGTTGAGCTTTGCACCCCTAAGATCTGCATTACTTAACCTTACACCTCTGAGATCTGCAGTACTTAATTGTGCTTCTCTAAGGTTTGCGTTATTTAGTTGCGCACCTCTAAAATCTGCACTACTGAGATTTGCATTACTTAAATTTACACCTTCAAGATTTGCACCCTCAAACTTTGCACCTCTAAGATCCATGTTACTCAAGTCTGAACTTCTAAGATTAGCTCGACTTAGATGTGCACCTCTTAGATCTATATTTCTAAGGTCTGCACCCCTCAGGTCGGATTCACTCAAGTCTGCTCCCATAAGATTTGCACCACTCAGATTAACACCCCTGAGATATGCACCTCTTAGATTAATACCGTTCAAATCTGCACCACTAAGATCCGCTCCATTGAGGTATGCATTGCTCAAATCTGCACCCCTCAAATATGTACCTCTTAGGTCTGCACTTCTCAGATTTGCACCACTTAGAGATACACCCCTTAAGTCGATGTTACTGAGGTCTACACCCCTGAGAAATTGTCCAACCACACTGTTAAAGGTTCCTGGATGAATCAAATCACTATAATTAATAATGCGAAGAAGTTGAAATTTCCAAGAATTTATCTTATCTGTTGGAGTAGATGGGTTAAAGATTATTTTTGTTTTTAAATATTCTTTTTTTCGATTAATTCGCTGCAACTCTAAAAGTAATATGGTGATATTTAATCCGACATAAATATCAATCTGACGCTGTCCTAAGTAAATATTTTCTAAGTGCAGTTGTAATGATTTTTTTTGTGGTAAGTTTTGCTCGTGAGTATCTATGAATTCTCCCTCACACCATCTTCGATGAAAATTTTCAATACGCTGAAATAGTTGTAACAACTCAGGAATATTATCATTTACTTCCCAGCTATTTCTGATATGTGAAAGTTTTTGTGATTTAGTACCATTAGTGACTGAGGTTGTACTTAAATATTCATCTTTATTCTGAACACTCAAACTAATTAAAGAGATATCAAATCTTGAACTTGCGTATAAACTTGGCTTAAGACTAAACTCTTGAGCTAGTAAATTCATTAAATAATCTACTATTTCTGGTGTTAAACTATCGCATCCCAACCAATCATAAATTTCCAAGTCCATTATGTTTTGAGAGATGTGAAATCCAGTAGAACACATACCTGGTTTTATCCATTCTTTTAGTTTAGTTTTCAGATTTACTGCAGATAAAAAATCACTGAAACTTTTATGAATAAAATCAATTGAATTTTTCTGTTGTGGAAATACAGATTTTAATGCTTCTTGATAAATTTTGATTTTTGCTTGTGTTGAATTAACACATTCAAACATCTCTACTGTTAATTCGCTATTCCGATGAATCGCCGCTAATAAATATAGTAATAGAGGCTCTTGTGCTAATTCTTGGACTATATTGGGACAGTTTTGATCTTGGAGAAATTGTTGAAATGCTAAAGCTGATTCTATTCCAACTTGTGCGGACCAATTATTTAACCACTGCTTTTGGATATGATTATCCATCGGCAAAATTTTTGCTCTTTCTAAATTTGTTGGTAAATTACTTTCAATACCTTGTAAAATTGAACTTCTAGTAGTAAGTAATATTCGATGACCTAGCTCTACAGAATTTTGTTGACACTTTTCTTGAAAGTTTGCGATTTGGCTAATAAATTCAATCAAACTACAACTACTTCTATCTTGAAGTAAAAAATCATCAAGACCATCAAGCAAAAATAAATAGCGAGTATTTTTATCTTTTAACCAATTATCGTCACTAACAATACAAAAATCTTTGTCAAGAACTATTTTTAAGGTATCTTCAAAACTTTGTCCTACTTTTTTGATATCTCGTACATTAACTAAAATTGGTGTCCAAACAGGATGTAGATTTAACCTGATATACTCGGAAAACATACGACAAAACACTGTCTTACCTTTTCCTGCTTCTGCTTGAATCCAAATGATTTTATCTTGCTTTTTTGGGTCTTTAAGTAGATTTATTGTCCAACCTTCCAAGTCAATTGGTAATTGTTTTTTATCTATTTGACCTTTCTTGTTTAATCGCTGCGCTTTTAAGGGGACATAAATATCTTGTAAAGTAAATTGCTCCGTACATATTGTTTCTTGACATTGCTTACCAATATGTAACTCAAGGTAATCATCAATCACCTTGTACTTTGTCAATTTTTTACGCCAAGTACTCTTGCGCAACCCAAAATATCTTGTTTGCAAACCTGCAATGCTACTCAAAGCTAGATCTATATATCGCTGGGCATTCCAAGCTATTCTTTGTATTAGAGTATTTGCCTCATATGTTGTCAGATCGGTAGTTTTTAAGAAAGAAAAACAATTCTTGTTGAAGTATTTAGCAATTTTAGTCTCGTGGAAGCAATGAATCGCTTTATTGGGATCTAGCATCCTGAGTTCAAACTCTAAGTTATCTTCTATATTTGTATATTCTTGAGAAACTACTAACTTCGAAATTTCTAACTTCGAAATTTGATTTATTACAGACTGGTTTGCTGTAGTTCGCAAAATATTTTCAAAGCTTTCTATATAAGCTAATCTACAAGTAATTAATGCATACTCTTCTAAACTCGGTCGCCCTTCAATAGTATCGCAATAAAATCTTATTCCTTCAGTTGCTATTCCTGCAATTGAAAATTTATCTACCAAGAGATCTTTGTTCTCAATATAATTGGCAATAAAACCTAGTTCTATCGCTAGTTCTATACTTAGATTAGAGATTATTTTGCTAATATCATTACTTGTGATATCAATCTTTTTGCTGTTATCTCTTAATACTTGCCATATATCTTTATAAAAAAACTTTCCTAATTTTTTCCGCTGATTTGTCATCGCTAATTCGTTCCCATATATTTACTTAGAGATTAGCGAAAATACCCAACAAAGTATGAAAAGCTTTTGTATTTATTGTCATCCCAAAATGTTTTTTTGATGTAATACTTGTTAATTTTACACATAAAACACACTTTATTTACAGGAATTACATAATTTATTTTTATTTTATGCTTTGCATAATAAATTTTCTAGCTCTTGGTATTTGTAATTTCTTTTTTACTAGTAGTTCTTTTCATTAATTATGACGGATTCATTTTTCTAAAAAACTCACCAAGAGACGTAACATGCTACGTCTTTACAAGCAATCAAAACTAATGAAAAATACTACTAGTTATAAGTAAAAAATCAGGAAATCTCCCTAAATAGCCCAGGACTTACGCAATTGTCACAATACACCGGTGGTGCGTGACACTCAAAACCTTATTAATACGTTCAGGTTAACTCGCTTGTGTCACGCACCCTACAAGAAAAATCTGCCGGTTGCGTAAGTCCTGTTCTCTTTAAAAAGAAGGATTTTGAATATTTCCTCTCAATTATTGAGCCCATTATATAAATAGGTTTTAGGAGAAATAGAAACCCGACAAATCTCCCATTAGTCAATTAAGTTATTAAAAGCACATGTTAATACACTTAGGATATTAACTTTTTAAATAGTATATTTTAATTAGTGAACTCTACTAAACAGTACTTCAGCAATTCCAGCACACTTACTTGAACCGAAGTACATAGAACCTAATCCTTGTCAAGTTTTACTTCATCAGTACATTGCAAGCCTCAAACTGCAAATCAGACTTTGCTCCGACCTAATGGGAAATTTTGCTCGAAAAAAACTTTGAGGTTTTTATCTAAAAGTCTTGTATGAACTAGTTTGTGAAGATATTTTCCTTATTAGGCGGTAAGCATGCCAAACTTTGTTGTTATCGGAAGTGGATATAGTGTTGAGATAATAATTTTAATACTTTGGCTCAAAATTAGGGAAATAGACTGTGAACGATACAAATAATACAACATCTAGCATAGATTTATCACGTCAAGAACTACGGGATTTAGTCAGAGCACAATTACAAATGTTGCTCGAAGCTGGAGACCTCGCAGGTGCAAAAGCTATTTTAGTTCCCGTCCAACCCGCAGATATTGCTGAAGCTGTTGAAGGTTTACCAGAAGCAATGCATGCTTTGGCTTTTCGTTTGCTTTCAAAGGATGAAGCAATCGAAGTTTATGAATATCTTGACTACAGCATTCAGGAAAGATTAATTTCTGAACTACGTTCTCAGGAAGTCCGGGACGTTGTAGATAGAATGTCACCCGACGATCGCGCAAAATTATTTGATGAACTACCAGCAAAAGTTGTCAACCGTCTTTTGGAACAATTAAGCCTTGCAGAAAGAGAAGCTACTGCTCAACTTTTGGGTTATGAAGCAGGAACAGCTGGAAGAATAATGACGCCAGAGTTAATTTCTCTTAAAGAACATTTGACAGTAGAACAAACTCTGGAACGAATTCGTCAACTAGCAGATTCCAGCGAAATCATTTATTATTTATACGTTACAGATAATGCTCTTCACCTAAGTGGGATCGTATCGTTACGGGAATTGGTAATTTCACACCCCAATAAACCGATTGGCGAAATCATGACCCGTGAAGTAGTTTTTGTCAATACAGATACCGATCAAGAAGAAGTTGCAAGATTAATTCAACGTTATGATTTTCTAGCTGTCCCGGTAGTAGATAGAGAAAAACGGTTGGTAGGTATTGTAACAGTTGATGATGTAATTGATATTCTACAAGCGGAAAATACTGAGGATATTTATGCCGTTGGTGGTGGCGTACAATCAAGTGGTGATAATTATTTTCAAATTAATTTGCTCAAAGTAGCTCGTAAGCGAGTTGTCTGGCTTCTAGTACTTTTAGTAACTAATACTGTTACGGGAGCAATTATTACAGCAGAAGAAGATGTTTTGGCAAAAGTTGTGAAGCTTGCAGCTTTTATACCCCTGCTAACTGGTACTGGGGGTAACGTGGGCGCTCAGTCTTCTACAGTAGTAATTCGGGGCATGAACACTGGAGAACTTCGCTCATTTGGAGCGCTTCAAGTTGTTGGGAGAGAAGCATTAGCTGGTGCTTTATTGGGGGGTATGTTGGGTGTTATTGCTACTTTTTGGGCTGTTATGTTGCAAAAAGATTTGGCTGTAGCTATTGTGGTTGGCTGCAGTTTGTTAGCAATATCAATTTTAGCTTCTGTGTCTGGTTCGGCGTTACCATTTTTGTTCCGCTTGCTTCGTTTGGATCCAGCATTGATGTCGGCACCATTTATTACCACTGCAGTAGATGTTGCAGGTGTTTTAATTTACTTTAATTTAGCACGCTTAATCTTGAATATTTAATTCTATATTTGATTGAATTTTTCAAATTATATCTTAAGAAAAAATCCTCAAAATTAAATATCTCAACTTAAATATCTCAACTCAAATATTCTAGTTTAAATGTTCTAGTTAGTAAAAATAAAGTCTGAATAATTACAGATTAATAACAAATCATCAACAGCTATCTTTACATAAAGAGAAGCTAAACTTTATTAGTATTTTATCTAAATGTAGAAATGACAAAATAAATCAGAAAGCTCAGATATATAAAAATATAAATTAAATGTTTACTATTAAAAAGTTAAGATATATCATTAATCCTTTCATGGGATTGCTAGTTATTCTCATTTCATTTGGTTTAATCTTTCTAGATCTTAATTGGGCAAACAATAAACCCAAAGTAACCTTACCAAACAACCCCATCATTATTGAAAACCAAAAAATCGGTAGTGATAACTGGCACTTAACTAACCCCGCTACCAACCATGAAATAGAAGGTTATGCCTCCCTAACAAGCGTAAATCGTGCTTCACAGATTGAGCTTTTTGTCAATACACAGGATCCAGCTTATACTATTGAGATTTTTCGGATGGGGTGGTATGGCGGTAAAGGTGCAAGACAAGTAACACCTACAATTACTCGTAAAGGGATTGAACAACCAGCACCAATTGTTGATCGAGCAACTGGATTAATTGAATGTGACTGGTTGCAGCCTTATATTTTACACATACCCGAAAATCCTCAAGAATCTACAGAATGGACAAGTGGTGTTTATTTAGCTAAGTTGACTGGTAGTAAAACTGGTAAGCAAAGCTACATAAACTTTGTGGTTCGCGACGATAAGCGAAGTTCTGACATTTTGTTTCAAACTAGCGTCACAACTTATCAAGCCTATAACAATTGGGGTGGTATGTCCCTTTACCGTTGGAACTCCAAAGGAAAGCAAGCTACTAAAGTTTCTTTCAATCGTCCTTATGCTACAAGTCCAAACGAAGCAGCTGCTTATGGAGTAGGTGCGGGCGAATTTCTCACAAACTTTCAACCCCAACGTCGAACTTCTAATGCAGCTTGGGAATATAATATGGTACGCTGGTTAGAAAGATCTGGTTATGATGTTAGTTACTGCACAGACATAGATACCCACGAAAATCATCGAGTTGTTAGAGAAGGAAAACGGATACTTTCAATGCATAAAGCTTTCTTTTCCGTTGGACACGATGAATATTGGTCTTGGCAAATGCGACACAATATCGAAGTTGCCAAGGATAAAGGTTTGAGTTTAGGGTTTTTTTCTGCTAATACTTGCTATTGGCAAATTCGCTTCGAGCCAAGCAAAATTACTAAAGATATTAATCGTACCATAGTTTCGTACAAAGAAGGTGCTGCTTTAGACCCATTTACGAGAGATAACAATTTAGATAATGATTATTTAATTACAACTCGTTGGCGAAACCAGCCTTTGAATCGTCCCGAAGATGCTTTGATAGGGGTTATGTACGAAACATTTCAAGTAAATGCAGATATTATCATCAATCAAAATGCGCCGGAATGGGCGATCGCCAACACTCAGCTAAAGCCAAATAATCTTCAAATATCTCAGAAAGAATTACACACTCAACACTCTCAAGAGAATCAACTACCTCAAAAAATAAAACTCAAAGGACTTTTGGGATATGAGGTAGACAGGATGTTCGGTAATGCTCCTGCAGATACTGTAGTTATTGCCCATTCTCCATATACCTATAAGGGTAATACTAGGTATGCAGATATGACAGTTTATCAAGCGGAATCTGGCGCAACAGTATTTGCGACTGGTTCCATGCAATGGAGTTGGGGACTGGATGATTATAATGCACCAAATTTACGTCCATCTCTGATAAATCTTGACGCGCAGCAAATTACCCGCAATGCGATCGAGCGAATGATTGATTAACTGATTGGTTAATTATATGGGTAAGTTTAATCTTAACTTTTTTGTCTCTTTCTTGTCACTTTTGCGTCCTCAATTTGTTACTGAACTATCCTTACTATTATCAAAGATAAACAACGTAAATCTCAGTACACAATCGTAATTGAGGCAGAGGTGTTCAATGATAATTCCGATTAACTTTTTATCAAAATTAGAATTACTTGCACCCATACGTAGTTGGCTAGACAACTTGGAGATTGATAATCCTCAATTAGCTCACCGATTATGTAATCTTATTCCATCCACATGTCCATTTGAACGTGAAATTAAACTACTTCCTCAAGTCGTTATTTATATACCACCTCTATGTAAAATTAATCCTTTTTACGAAGAGTTAGTAAGTTTACGTTTTAGGGCTTTATCTTATCTAGCAGATGAGTGTGGTTTGGATATCAATTCTTACGTGTAATTATCTTACGTGTAATTATCTTTCGTTTAATTACCACAGGTCACCATAATTTGCTCATAGCTGAAGTCACAGCACCGACAAGGAAAGAGTAACCTGAATTCTCAAATCAATTTATAGTTCAAATTTGTAAATTAACAAACAGAACTTTAAATCTCCTAAGCTTTTTATAGCTTTCTTTTGAACTCACCTCAAAACTTAAAACACATAGAAACAAGCCACTTTCCTATTTAGTTATGGCTTTATAATTTATATAATTGTTTTTTAAGTTGAGTTTTAGAATTTCGAGGTTAACACAAATAACTAATCTCAATATTCTTTGTAGATTATTTCTTTTCTTTCTTATTAGGACTTTTGCCGTAAGTTTACTCTGAAAGTTTACCTAGAAGTTTAAAAACTTGAGCTTATTCTGGAATACAGGTACATTTGCTTGAAGAGCGCAAACAAAAAGTATCTCTTCAGCAAAAACTTTAATACTGCTGCTTAAGTTTTAAAAATATGGCATTTCAAAGATAGAGAAAATTACTAAACTAGCGGTAGATATACATTAAATCTACTACCAATCCCAACTTTACTATCCACCTCAATTTTTCCTTTATGTCCTTTCACGATTGCTTGAACGATAGATAGTCCCAATCCTAAGCCATTTTTATCGTAGCTCCGAGCGTTCTCTGCTCGCCAAAAACGCTGAAAAATGTAAGGGATATACTCTTGCGGTATACCAACTCCAGAATCTTCAACGCGAACAACAGCAAACTTTTTGTGCTTTTCAAGAAATACTTTAACTATTCCACCACTTGTGGTGTATTTGATCGCATTTTCCAGTAGATTGGAGAACAAACGTTTTAACTGGTGAGAATCACCTTTGATAGATACATCAGGGGACAAATGAAATTCAAAACCCAATTCCTTGTTGTAAGCTTGAGTTTCAAAGTTGTCGGCGATATCTTCAAGTATCTCATCAAGAGGAATAGTGGGATACTCTAAGGCTGAAGGACGAGTTTGGGAATCTGTTTGCGATAGAAAGCGTAAATCTTCCATCAGGTGTTTAATTTGCTCGCTAGCACTACTAATGGTTGAAATCTTTTTAACGAAATCAGAGGGTAATTCCTCTGAATGACTTTCCATTAGTTGAACGGTAGTGATCACAGCAGTGAGAGGATTACTTATTTCATGGGAAACATCAGCAGTAAACTGTCTTAAATGCTGGTAACTTTTCTTGATTGGTCTAACTACTACAATTGTCAGTACTCCACTAGCAATGCTAATTAAAATAAGGGCTGTCATACCGCCTATTTTTAAGCCCAACTGTAGTTGATCTAATCTTGAAGCTAAAGCCTTGTTGGATTCACTCGCACGAATATAGCCTTCCAAGTTAAGGGTTTTCTGATCTTCACTATCAGCATACACAGCAATAGACACAGAAGTTAGTTTCCCATCTTTTTGAATTAGAGGAGAGCCTTCGTGGATACGAACAGGAACAGAATTTTTAACTAATGGAATATCAGGGAAATCTCCTCCTTCACGGGCTAAAAGCTTTCCATCAGCATCAAACCACTCTAAACTTTGACCTTTTTCAAAAAGACTACGCCAAGGAAGATCTCTTTGCAAAGACTCATTCCCTTTGTTCTTTATTCTATCCAAACTGGGAACAGCAGCTTGAGCCAATGTCTGTAGATGTTCGTTTCGGTCTTTTTGTAAGGATCTGTGAAACACACTGTAAACTGCAACTGCTGATATCCCAAATATGGCTGACATTGCTACGATATACGCAATCCAAAGACGCCATGACAAAGAATTAGATACTTTGTTTTCCATGGTTTTTAAAACGTTAGCCCAAGCCATAAGACCTCGTTACACTACACGATGATTAGATACTCCAGTTATCTACAAGAATTGTACGACTTTTTAGCTAATAAAGGAGTAATAAATTATTACAGTATTAGTTATTTCACGTAAACAAATAAGAGTTTCTAATTGGACTGTTTTACTGAGATTAAGCCATCAAAGTTCATGTATTAATTGTATTTCCATGAATTCTAAAAATTAATATCTTATAAACATGAAATATCTTTTTAATTTAACAAAAAGTTGTCTTTCATACATTTCTTCTGTACTGTGATATTCCAAATCCTTACTTTAGAATTAAATACAAAAACAAATTATACTCAAATGATCTAAATACCTTATCATCAACACAAAGTTTCTTTTGATACTTAATCCTTTTGCTTATTATGTTTCTATTTTGAACTTCAAATTTATGAATGTAATCTTGCTTTCATTTTTTAGTGATCGCTAACTACTAAAAATAAGTTTCAGGTAAAAACAATTCGTCTTTTGTCAATCCCAATAGTGGCTTTTTTGTTATATTTTCGATGAATTTTACCTCGATATATTTAAATTTAAGATTTAAAATTTCGATTTCAAAAAATAACATTAGAAAATTAAAATTCATGTAATCCCAATCAAAGCTGCTTAGAATTGCGTTTTCATTATTGTTTAGTTATAATTTTTCCCCGTTTTTAAAATTTTTTGTCATAGAAATTACATAAAAGTAATAAAATACAATTCTTGAGTATTGTACTTTGATTCATCAACTTTGAATTCGAGCAGATAATTGGCTAACAATATTATATAAAATCGTTTGACCATCATATCTTTAGCTAGAGTCTTACTGAATATTTCAAGCTTTAATTTGAACAAACCTCAATCCAATACTAACTACCTGCAAATATGAAAAATAATTTGATTTACAATGCTTCTGGGTTTATTCAAACAAAAAATGCTGATTACTCGGCAGAAAATATAACTTCAATACTCCCAAACTTTACTTTCAAAAGTCGCTGCTAAAATTGAAAATTTTAAAATCTTCAAATCTAAAATATTTTAATATTGAAAAAAGAGCAAAAAAAATCCCTACAAAGGGAATAAAGTAATATGAAATTAAAACATTATATATGATTGACGTTATGAAACTGAATAATCAGATATCACATATGTCCGAATAATCAGATAAGTCTTAAGAATAAGCTTTTAGACGATAACCAAAACCATAAACCGTATCTAAAAAGTCATTACTTGCACCAGCTGATTTAAGCTTTTGTCTTAATCGCTTAACTAAAGCTTTGACAGCACCCTCTGTCGGTGGCTCATCAAAAGACCATAAATTCTCTAGTATCGCACTACGACTTAAAACTCTATGACCGGAGCGTACTAATAATTCCAACAAGCGATATTCTTTCGGCGTTAAAGAAAGTGGCTTTTCTTCATAAACTGCCTGACAGAGGTTAGGATCTACCTGCAAATTACCCCACTCTAAAACTGTCGATAATGGGTTACTTCCCCGACGTAATAAGGCACGGATACGAGCTGACAACTCTTGCAAATTATATGGTTTGACCACATAATCATCGGCACCTGCATCCAAACCCGTAACCTTATCTGCTGCAGTATCACGTGCTGTCAACATCATCACAGGCATTCTATAACCTTGAGAACGCAATTGCTGACATAAATTAATTCCATCAAGCTTAGGCAATGTTACGTCTAACAACAATAAGTCATATGAAAAAGCCTTAACGAATTCCCAGCCTTTTTGTCCATCAGTAGCTACATCGACTTGGTAATGTTGTTCGGCAAGTGCTGCTGTAAGCGACTGAGCAACGCAACAATCATCTTCTGCTAGCAATATTTTCATAGTTAATAAATATCTTGATCGTCAACATTTCAAAAAACAAGATGCAGATAGCTGATTTAATGTGTGGCTCTGCAAATCAAATTGGTGCAATTGAAAACTAGATAGACTCCTGCAAAACTCAATATATATAACGATTTTGGAATTGATTTAGCGATTAAACGCTTATTCACATCAGTAACATTACAATCAATAGTTTTTGTAATTTTATTCCTTAGGACACTTTTCTAACCGTACATACTTTAATTTTTGGAAATCAAAGGTCTACAAGTTGAGGTTTACAAGGGTAGTTATAAACGTTAACAGAAAACTTGTCTTGTAGTACTTCAAGTTTTAGCCTTGGCGTAGCAAACTAATTATTTTCCCATCTTAAAAATAGGTCTAAACCAGATAAATATCCACATATCAATACAGATTTCAGGCGAACACCACTGATTTGCTCAAAAAAATAAAGTTTTTATTCACCACGTTTTTAACTGCCTGACGACATATCACCATTTGTTTTTTATTGGTTTAGATATGTCCATCTGCCTTGTGTCAAAGGTGTTTAGCCGCTAAATCAAAGAATCCAAACCTAGTATTCAATAATTTAAGATTCACGTATCATACTCTGAGTCAATATATTAATAATTGTTTTTTGTTATGGAAACTATATGTATTTTCTTGATAAGTTTTGAGAAATAATAAGCGAAACGAGTTACTTTATATAAATCATGTGAAAATCTTGGCGTTGTTCTCAAAATAAAGAAAATTGCGCATTGGTTTTCGAGCAGCATTTTAGCAATTGCCTAACTCTGCTATAAATTCTACTGTGTCTAACTATATATATGACACTTTAGATACTGTCTATAGTTGTTGAAACTAAATTCAATAATGGATTGAACAGACCATATATAGTAGATATAAGTTTAGGTTTGTTGAGCTTTAGCGACAACTTTACATATGAACGTTAACATTGCTTATATTCACCCTCCGGTTAGGAAATGCATACATATTAAAGTCAAAGTCAAATGCTTATTAGTCACTTGAAAATTGACAGCATATATATCTAAATTCAGAGAAACTTTTGACGATAATGCAAATCAAGCCGTAGGGTAATAATAGTTAATGACAGGCATAAAAGCGATTTTGAAAATATCTAGCTTCCAAAAATTAGCGCTAAGTTGTTGGAGTATTCAACAAAATGTCTGAGAGAAAAAAAAATCTTGGTGTAAAACAAATTCTTTGTCGCGATGACGACGAAATTATAAAAATAAATGGCAGAATTGCTGAATATCTGTCAATGACAGGGATTTAAATTGATTAATGTCAGTTAAAATTATGCCGACGTTCTCATTTTTTTATATCTTTGTCCCGTTTTTGTCACCTTTTGGGTATTTAAATATAACAGGCAAGTACAAGTAAATTTTATGATTGACTTTCCTCCGGGGAAAGTATTTTACTCGTACTTCAAAATTAGAATTGCTCGAGGTATATTTTTTTTTGATTCTCAGTGATTTTAACCTTGAGACAAATACTAATTTTGCAACGGCTGCAGAACCCCAAATTTTTGGGAGGCAAAGAGATTTTGACATGAATAGTATGATTGCACTGAGTCATGACCAGTACAACGTTCGTATTCAAGCCAATCTCCGTGCTTATTGTAGTACGGAAATCAAAGAACCAATAGTAGATTCTACTGCTTACATTCATCCCTTAGCTGCTCTAAACGGTAACGTTTTGTTCGGCAAACAGTTAATGGTTCAACCTAATCCATCTTTACTAGGTGATGAAGTTGAACTAATGTGGATCGGTAATGATGTAAACATGCGAGACTGTGTTTTAATTCATGGTGTACTAAAAAGTTACCAAAATGGTGAGTTTCTTAAAGAAGCTGTAGTGAAAGCTAAGGGGAAACTTGATGGAGTTTATACCGACAAAACTGTTTCCCTAGCTCATCAATGTCAAGCACTCGTCCGAGCTAAGTTTGGCCATTATAGCTTTGTTGGAATGCAGTCTACACGAGAAAAATCCGATAGTCTGTCTGTGATCGCTAGTACTTATCCTGTCAATAGTCTGAATAATGCAGTAGTAGGTGCAAATCAAGAATTAGCTATTGGTTACCAACACAAAGAAAATCAAACTGCTCAAGCAGCTTAAACAGGACTTCTGTTGTTTCTGATTGTTGGTTAAATGGAGTGACGTCAGTCTGTCAAAATCTCTTCAAACTGAATTGTAGAGACAAATAGCAGCAGCAATCAAATTTTCTGCACTAAAAGCTAAAGACCTAAAATCTAGGTTTATAGCGGGTCCATACATTAGGAAGAAGATATCATGACAGTTCCCAGGTTAAGAGTCATCAATAGCAGCTATTTTCTACAGTTTGTACTCGGTCTGAACCTGAGAGTTAAGGTAAAGTTCAGATTTTAGCGATCCCTGTTATTCCTATGGAAAACATAACTACCAACAAAGAATTACCGGTATCGATAGATTAATATCTATCAAAACTTTTTATTTCATCACCGTCCAAATTAATCTACCAGCCGAGTTACAGGTTTAATTGTGGTGTTCGGGATGCTTCTTACCATTTGAATTATTAGTTCAATCCGTTCAAAAGTCAGGATGTTATTGATTGATTCCACGGGAGTTTTCTCATGACTTCTAGTCCTCCTAAGAAGCAGGCATATTTGATTGGAAAAGTCAAAGAATATTTCAGTTTTACAACTCGCAGGATTGTTCGAACTCCGGAACGTTCTCTGGAGAAAGCATACGAGTGTGCTTTAAAAATCAAGGATTTAGAAGACGAATACTTTTACGGTGAAACAATTACTTCTGATGCAGTTTCAGAAAGTACTGTTTTATCCTCGGTAATACGAGCAGATGTTGATAAGCATTTAACAATTGCGAAACTGAGATTAGCTGAATTTAAAGCTAGTAGTTTTGTTCTTGGCGAATTAGATCGTCAGAACATTTCTAAATTAAAGGTGGTTGAAGAAGTTATCGCTAGATACAAGGCTAGTGATTCCCAATCATCAGCTGCAATAGTACCCCTCTTGAGTGGATCTTCTAGTACCTCTTCTATAAGTGGTGAATTTTCTTCTCTAGATGAGTTGGATACAGCAGGGGATTTTCAAAGTTCGTTAGGTAGAACATCATTAGGTAGAACGATTAGCAAATTGAAAACTGATTTTAATCCCAAAGCCGAAGAGAACTATATTAGAACTTTTCGTAGTTCTAAAGCTAAGAGCAGAATCGCCCTGAGGTTTGCAATTATCTTAATAGTTGTACCTCTGATTGCACAGCATGTATCTAAGCAATTTATTATTAGCCCGATAGTCTCGGAATTCAGAGAAAGCAATAACGCTTCACCTTTCCTTCACAATGAAATGAAGGAAGAAGCCTTCAAAGAGTTGAATACTTATAAGGAAACTTTAGAGTTTCAGCATTTTGTTACCAAATCTCCTGAACTTTCTGAAGAAGCTATCGAAGAGAAATTAGTAGAGAAAGCAGAAGAACTGAATGAAGAGTTCCGTGAGAAAAGTAACAGTGCTGTCAGTAATGTATTTGCTGATATATTCGCACTTTTTGTTTTTGGGATAGTGGCGTTAGTTAGACGGAAAGATTTTATAGTTCTTAAATCTTTTCTTGACGATCTTGTTTACGGTTTAAGCGATACAGCAAAAGCCTTTATTTTAATCCTATTCACTGATATTTTTGTAGGATTCCACTCTCCACACGGATGGGATGTACTACTTGAAGGAATCGCAGGTCATTTGGGTGTGGAACCAAATAAAAGTGCAATTAATATTTTCATCGCGACCTTCCCGGTTATCTTGGATACGATATTCAAATATTGGGTATTCAGATATTTGAGTCGAATTTCTCCATCTGCAGTTGCAACCCTCAAGGATATGAATGAATAATTGATTTATTTTTCATTCGGCAAGGAAATTATTTGTCTCTAAAATTGAACATACATAACTTAGAGATAACAAGTATGTAAAAATTTTCTCTTGAATTGATACATTTACTAACCTGAGTGTAATAAAATTTTTTAAAGTGACGAAGGTTAGCAGATGGTCGCACCACTGAGAAAAAATAATCCTCGCCAAGTTCCTAAACCTAAGAAGAATGTTTTGCCTGCTTCTTATTCTAGAAGCAGTTCTTCTTTTGGGGTGAAAAAAAGATTTTGGCAAAGGTCATTCAAGGAAAAATTTCGTCTTTATACAGGGGAACACTTACGTGGGTTACAGATTAGCTTGCGCTTAGCAGGAACTGTCATTCCTGCAATTCTTCCATTGGTTGTCTTATCCTGTATATATGGATTAATAATTTCTATCATTCATCACTTTGCCCAAACTTCGATTTTTAGTGACAGTGATGTTTTTCGCAATATTGTAGTTAGCTTAAATATTGTTTTGAGTTTACTACTAGCTTTCCGTACTAATACCGCCCATGATCGTTTTTGGGAAGGAAGAAAATTATGGGGAGGCTTGGTTAACACTTCCCGAAATCTAGCTCGTGGAATTTCTATCTATAATTGAAGAAGATAATCTTGAAGATAAGGCGAGCAAAGAAGCAACCATTAAACTTGTGGCAGCTTTTAGCGTAGCAACTAAACTCCATTTGCTAGGCGAAGCTATAAATAAGGAATTGGCTTAGTTAATATCTTCTGTTCAATATAAGAATCTTAAAGGAAGTAATCATCCACCTTTAGAAATAACATTGTGGATAAGTAATTACTTACAAGAGCAATTACGGCGCGAACGTATAAATGTCTTTCAGGCAAGTAGTCTCCACGATTTTATAAATAAAATTGTGGATATTTTAGGTGGTTGCGAACGAATATTGAAAACTCCTGTTCCACTATTTTACACTCTTACTCTTAGATATTTGTTAACCGTTTACTTTTTGTTACTCCCTTGGCAGTTAGTGCAGGGTCTGAGTTGGTGGACAGTTCCAGTTCTTGGTGCTATTAGCTTTATCTTACTAGGTATTAATGAGATTGGCTCAGAAATTGAGGAGCCATTTGGACGCGATCCCAACGATCTACCACTGGATTTCATTTGCGACACTATTAGACGCAACGTTGAAGATATTATTAGAAACTCTGCAGATAACTTTGCAAATAGAAATCATTGTTCTTTACAAGACTCAGATCGCGTTGCTTAAATTCTTAACTTTTGCCATCAAATTAAATTATTCTTCTAGGGGAGGTTATTTGATACTTCTCTATTTTTTTGGTTTTATTTTCAGGAGTTAGAATATGAACTGCGGTTTGCGCACTCTTTCAGAACGTTCACCGGAAGGTGCGGGCTAACACGCTGCGCCAACAGGAATTGGGATTCAGAAATCAGGAATGGAATAATATTTGCAGCTAGGTTTTGTTTTTTAGATATACCTGATTTGAAAATTGATTCAAAAGTAATCTGCTATTAGCAGCAGCATAAGACAGCGCGCTGACCTATAGATTAATAACCAAAATCTGATGTACTGATTCTAAATAATACAATATCTTAAAATAACGTAACTAATTTATTAGAATATTTTTTGTCCATAATATGCTTATTCTTGCAATAATCAGATCGAAAAAATATTTGACAAACAATGTAGAGTAAGCAACTCTGAAAATAAATATTGCTATTTAACAAAATAAATTTAAAAACTATCTCTATTTATACAATCAAACAAATCTCTCACATAATGTTTACAATTCAAAATATCTACATTTACATGTTATTTGTCTATATAATATATAGTAATAAAAAATGATTTTTCTTGATTAAAAACGCTCAAAATGTATGTAAAGTGATACTTCTGGAATAAGAAAGAAGAAAAACACAGGAAAATATTTTGTTAATATTCATAATTTTTAAGAAATGATTAGAATATTTTACTAGTAAAAAAAAATGTGTTTTAAGTAAATAAAAGACCAGACTGTAAGATAAATCGGATATGAAGATTATTGTAATAAAAGCAACTTTTTTAACGGATAAAAGCATACTGCAATGCCGAGAATAATGAGGTTAATAAAAGATGACCTTTATGCATGTAGTTTTAGAATTCATTCTTCAAAAATTTCCTTGGTGGGGAGTTTGTCATTTTCAATTCGACCCTCAAACTAGAACAATTTATATACATTGTCAAAATCCAGATAAACGAGCACTGATACTTAAGGACGCTCAAATGCTAGCTAACTTGGATATTGGGATAAAACGCTTTATTGTTGTACATCCTAGTTATTCGGACATTACTATCCCCCATATCCCACGTAAGATGATGTAGTTGTGAAATGGGGACTATATGTTTCTTGGGAGATACTCTTGAGAAATAATCTTGAGGCGTTCAATGAAACGTCTCAAGATTACTTTTGTAAAGTAAGCAAAATTGGTAACAATTAGAAATGTAGTAAAATTCGTATTCCCCATCCCGACCGATTTATATGTCTAATCAATTATGGATTGCAGTTACTTTTGTTGCTTTTTTACTATTATTTACTTTAATTGGAATCTATTCAGCCACCCGCAAACAAGATACAACAGCTGATTACTTGCTTGCCAATAGAAATGTTAATCCTTGGTTGACAGCACTCTCAGCTATGGCTACAGGTCAAAGTGGATTTTTGTTTATTGGTCAAGTTGGTTTTGCTTATAATTCTGGAATTTCGGCAATTTGGCTGACAATTGGTTGGGCGATCGGTGATTATTTAGCATGGTGGTTATTTTTTCGCGATTTAAGAGAAGTTTCTGAAAAAACTTCGTCGGAGACAGTTTCAGCTTTTTTGGGTGACGGTATTGGTAATAATCGCTGGGTTACCATAATTTCAGCATTAATAACCATTGCTTTCTTAGGTACCTATGCTGCAGCACAGTTAGTTGCAGGGAGCAAGGCTTTAAATGTTTTATTTGGTTGGAATTACTATTTAGGTGTGATTATCGGGACGATAATTGTTGTCATCTATTGTTTTTCTGGTGGTATTCGCGCTTCAATTTGGACAGATGCAGCACAAGCAATTGTGATGATTGGTTCTTTATTATTACTTTTGATAGTTGCGATCGCTAACATTGGTGGTATAAGAGAATTGTGGGATGGATTGCAATCGATAGATCCTGGACTAGTAAGTTTCAATCCTCCCAAATTACCCCTTGGTTTTGTACCATTTTTATTAGGGTGGATAGTTGCAGGATTTGGTGTAGTAGGTCAGCCTCATATTATGGTAAGGGCAATGGCGATCGACTCTGCTGAAAATGTTGCTTTTGCTCGTAATGTCAAAACTGTCGCTGGTTTAGTAACTTCTTTCAGTGCTATTTTCATTGGTTTAACTGCAAGAATTCTTTTACCCCAGTTGAGCGATATTGAATTAGCATTACCACAATTAGCATTGAGCTTATTACCAAAAGTATTTGTGGGGTTAATGCTAGCAGGATTGTTTTCTGCAACTATGTCCACCGCAGACTCACAAATCCTTTCATGTTCTGCAGCCCTTACCCAGGATATTTTTCCCCAGTTTGCGAAGTCTTACAAGTTAGCAAAATTAGGAACTTTAAGTGTAACTGCAATTATTCTGACTATCGCTTTAGCAGAAAACAGCAATGTATTTGCTTTGGTAATTTTCTCTTGGTCGGTACTCGCTTCAGCTTTGGGACCTTTGTTAATAGTAAAGGTATGGCAAAAACCGGTCAATACTCCTGTTGCTTTATTGATGATGGGTATGGGTATTATCTCGGTTATATTTTGGAACTTAAATTTTAAAGCTGCAACTGGAATATCTGAAGTTTTTCCTGGGATGTTAGCTGGAATTTTAGTATATTGGGCTGGTCAATTTTTTATAGATCGAACAAGTTCTGCGAAGAGTTAGTTGTTTTTAATCCGATAGCGATTGGGAAAAACAATTTAACAGTCTTCACTATCCCCTTAAAAACAAAATATGCTTATTTAAGCAATATACCCGTTGCTATAACTAGGTCATAACTCAAAGAACTGTTACATCATCAATATCTGCGTCTTTATTGGGTTATGACAGAATAAGGCATCATAAAGGATGGGAAGCTGGGGAATTAATATGGAAAGCTTTGACGATTACCACTTTGAAAATGCAGAGCAATTTCGCAAATTACAATCTCACCTAGGGGAACGCTGGAAAACAATCGAGTTATTTGACAAAAGCGATGCAGATATTTTGGTTGTACCTTCCATAAGCATAGACCAGCGAGAACTCAAAAAAGTTGAAGGTTGCGAGCATTATGAAGAGAGACTATTATTTTCCTTGATTAGGTTGCGAAATCCCCGAAATCGCTTGATTTATGTCACATCAGTACCTTTGCATCCCAGTATAATTGATTATTATTTGCAATTACTGCCAGGAATCCCATTTTCCCACGCTCGCAACCGTTTGTTATTACTTTCTACCTATGATGCTTCCCTTAAACCCTTAACTCAAAAAATTTTGGAGCGTCCCCGTTTAATCGAACGTATTGGTCAAGCGTTGAGATTAGATAAATCCTTTATGATTTGTTACAATGCCACCAGTTTAGAATCAGATCTATCATTAAAGTTAGGCGTACCTTTATATGCTGCTGCACCAGATTTACAAATTTGGGGGACAAAAAGTGGTAGCAGAAAAATTTTTGCTGAAAGTGGAGTTCCCCATCCCGATGGAAGCGAACGAGTTTGGGATAAAAAGGATTTAGCAAAAGTTGCAGCTCAGTTATGGGAACGTCAACCAGATTTAAGACGGATGGTAATTAAACTCAATGAAGGTTTTTCCGGGGAAGGAAATGCTTTACTAGATCTCAAACCAATTATTGATTTTGCACCTCCCAATGCTTCCCATCGTCAAAGAGTTACAGCTATAGGTAAAAGTTTTCCTGAATTACGCTTTCAAGCTACACAAGAAACCTGGGAAAATTTTTCCGGAAAAATTGCTGAGATGGGAGCAATTGTTGAAGCTTTTGTCGAAGGGAAAGTTAAGCGATCACCGAGCGTCCAAGGAAGAGTTACACCCACTGGAGAAGTGGAGATTATTTCAACTCACGATCAGATTTTAGGTGGTCCAGATGGTCAAATATATCTTGGTTGTACTTTTCCCGCAGATGAAGCTTATCGATTGCATTTACAGGATTTGGGGTTAAAAGTCGGCAAACAATTAGCCCAAAAAGGAGCTTTGGAAAGATATAGTTTAGATTTCATTGCTGTAGAGCAAGATGGAGGAAAATGGGATATTCAAGCAATTGAAATTAATCTACGTAAGGGCGGAACAACCCATCCATTCATGACCTTGAAGTTATTAACCACGGGTCGTTATGACCTTTCTACAGGTTTATTTTATTCACAGCAAGGACAGCCAAAATATTATATTGCCACCGATAACTTACAAAAAGACCGCTATCAAGGACTTTTACCTAATGATTTAATGGATATTATTGCCCATCATAGATTACATTTTGACACCGGTACTGAAACAGGTACGGTATTTCACTTGATGGGATGTCTATCTCAGTTTGGAAAATTAGGATTAACAAGTATTGGTGATTCTTCCCAACAAGCAGAAGATATTTACAACAAAGTCATCAAAGTTCTTGATGAAGAAACCCGCAATTACGATAGCGAGTCTGACTCAAACTTATTGTTTTCGTCTTTTCCTCACCGTTGGGATGGATATAGTTTTTGAGCGCAGGGAACGGGGAACAGGGAAGAAGTAATAAGTAATGAGTAATGTTAGCGCCTAGCGGTAGCGTACCGGATCCGTAGGTAGCAGTTCCGTAGGTAGCGCAGCTATAGCTAGAGCCTGCAGCGTCGGCGAAGCCTCTAGGTATTGCGGGACGCGACCTAGCGTAAGCGTACTGTAAGTATTGCGCACAGTAATGAGTAATTTATTACTTTTAATTCCTGACTTCTGATTTCTGACTTCTGATTTCTGACTTCTGACTCCTGACTCCTGATTTCTGATAACTGAATTAATGTGTACAATCAATTCAGAAAATATTCTGGTTTAGGGTTGTGCCCAACACTAACAAAAGTACAATTCACTGCGTAAATCCTGAGTGTCCCCGTCCTTATCCGCAAATTTGGGGAGATCGCTTTTGTAGCAGTTGTGGCGCGCCCTTACAACTTTTAAATCGCTTTATACCCCTGCGACGTTTGGGTTCGGGAGGATTTGCACAAATTTATACAGTATGGGATAGAGAAACCCAAACAGAAAAAGTATTAAAAGTATTGGTTGAAGATTCTCCCAAAGCACGGGAATTGTTTGCTCAAGAAGCTTCAGTTTTAATTAGCTTGCGTCATCCTGGCGTTCCCAAAGTAGAGCGGAGTGGTTATTTTCACAGAAACTGGACTGGTAGTAAAGGACCACAAAATTTACCTTGCTTGGTTATGGAAAAAATCGAGGGTCAAACTCTTGAACGGGTCAAACAACAGTACCCCAATGGTTGTCCCCCAGATTTAGTCTTAGATTGGTTAACCCAAGCTATAGAAATTTTAGGACATTTACACCAACGTAAAATTATTCATCGCGATATTAAACCTTCTAATTTAATGTTGCGAAATTCTTCACCTTCTCCTGTGATGGGTAAATATGCTTTGGGTTCTCAGTTGGTACTAATCGATTTTGGTGGGGTAAAACAATTTGAGAACCCCTCATCTCCTCAACCACGCTCTACTAGATTATTTTCCTCTGGTTATAGCCCCCCAGAACAAATAGTTGGTGGTAATGTTGAACCTGCTGCTGATTTTTATGCTTTGGGTCGGACAATGATTGAATTACTGACCGCACAAAGTCCCCAAGAACTTGAAGACCCAGTAAAGCATAAATTAAATTGGCGCAACTTAGTTGATATTAATCCTTATCTGGGAGATTTATTAGATGAGATGACAGATGAAGATGCGCGATCGCGTCCGGGAAGTGTTGCAATTATCAAAAAACGCTTGGCAAAGATTTTTCAGTTATCTCTTAACTCTATTCCTACTTCCCCAAGTCAAAACAATCCTACAACTAACGTTAATAATCAACCGACTTCTAACCCTAGGGTCAATCCTAAAACATCAACTCCCAAAATTCCTGTTAATTTCAGTATTCCTGTTACTTTTCCACCCAAATACAGTGAATTAATATCTAGGATTGAAGAGAAATTTAACAGCATCTGGACTAATACAACTACGATAGTCAATCAAACGACTACTTCTACTTTCAAATTCATCCTTAACTTTTTGAAATCTTGTTTCAATACAGTTTGGTCGATGTGTTTAACAGGAATAGGTGCTTTGCTGGGTACAATTGCTGGATTCATCTTGGCATATCGAACCATTTGGGGATTAAGATTTGCAGAATTTATATCCTTGGGACTACCATATATCACTTCTCATCCGGAAAAAATAAATGGTGCAACAATGATTTTCTTTGCTATAACAGGTCTGGGAACAGCTTGGGGGCTAACAACTGCAGGATGTTTTGGTCAGCGAAGGCGTTATTTTCTCTCAGCTTTAACAGGTCTGATTGGTTATAGTTTAGGTTGGGTCGTTTTGCAGGTGGTTACTCCTACAAGTAATGGTGAAGGACTGATTGGATTTATTCTAGTTGCAGTTTCTCTTCTGGCTCTTGGTTTGGGATTTCGCAGTCATAATGTAGTTTATGCAATTACTACTGCTTTTGGTACAGCCGTTCCAATTGCCGTTTTAATCCAATTTGGCTCTTTTCCCAGCGATTTGTTCCAATTCAATCTAATTCCTCAATGGTTTGAGTTATTAGTGCCTCTAATATTTTTTGTTTTAGTAGGTATTTTATCAAGTTTATTTTTAGGAATAACTTACTACATAATAGTGCCAGGATTAAAGCTTTTAGGATGGAATTCTTAGTACTATTATTTATCTAAACTTAGTAGCCAGTTCCTAACAAATATTAATTCACAGTAAATAATTACTTGATTTTCAAAAATAAAGCTTAATAATAACTAAAAATTGGTATTTTTCACTTTATTTTTGGTAACTTTTTATTTTAAGATAGCTTACTAGTCTTAAATTATTTTCTCCGAAACTATTTTCTACACCTAGAATTTTCATTAATTCTAATTAAATTTTAAATCCCCCTAGCCTTTGCTTATATGAGGCCCAGGGGGATTAGATATTTGGTTGACTATAGAGTTTCTGTATATCTTATGATGTTCTTATTATAGGATATTTATTCGATCCTTGACTATATTAGATGCCATAATTTATCTTAATTTAACACCTAGTTTATATCTACTTCATTTAGCAAGTAATTTTACTATAAGTAATTATAGCGTAAACAAATAAATATAGTAGCAGTTAGATTTTATGTCCATAGTGTAATGCCAACTCAATCTGTAGTTTGCCAATTTTTCATTACTTCTTCATACTGACTTCATTACTGTCATTTGCTTGGGCGATCGTATATTTTAAGTACGGCTGTAAAAGCTCATGTAAGTTTTCATTATTTGACATAAAACTGCTTGACATAAATTAAAGATGAAACAAAAAATTTTTGGTGTTGGACTCCTAAGTTTGGCTTTGATATTTGGGTTGGGACAGAAAGCAATGGCATTTAATCCACAGGATGTGGAGCAGCTAAAAGCTTCTAATACCTGTCCACGTTGCGATCTGACCGGAGCAGACTTAACACAGCAAGATTTAAATGGAGCAAATTTGCGAGATGCAAATCTTATGGATGCTAATTTATCTGGAAGTAATTTGGGAGGTGCGGATTTAACAGGAGCAATATTGGAGGGAGCAATATTAGATGGAGCAGATCTTAGCAATGCTTCTTTGACTGGTGCAGTTCTCAAATCAGCATCTTTACAAAATACAGATTTAAGCTTTGCTGGTTTGCTGGGGGCTAATTTAGAAGGTGCGAACTTTAAAGGCGCAAACTTTCTCCTGACTAACTTTAGGGGAGCGCATTTCCGTTTGACAACTATGCCTACAGGATTAGTCACTTCAGATAAACCCTATGCATGGGCTTTGCAGGAAGAGTTGGAAGAATTAAATAAATCTCGGAAAAATAAAAAATAAAATAGAAACTAATAACCTTTAACAGTTGACTGTTTTGCCCCTAACGAATGAGTTGGCGATCGCATAAAACAGTTAACTGTTAACTATTGAATATCAAATGTATACAAAATAACAATTGAATCTTAAGTTGAATATAAAATGTAAAGCTAACTCTATCATGGAAAAATCTACCTTAATTAATTACACATGCTTAGCCGAATCAAAGACATCGCAACAAAAATATCACCCCGTTTGCTGGAAATTCGTCGCCATATCCACTCACATCCAGAATTGAGCGGTCAAGAGTATCAAACGGCTGCTTTTGTTGCTGGTGTTTTGTCTTCTACTGGTCTACATGTCGAAGAAGGTATCGGTAAAACAGGTGTAATTGGGGAGTTGAAAGGTAACGGTAATTCCAAACGAACTTTGGCGATTCGTACGGATATGGATGCTTTACCCATTAAAGAACGCACTGGTTTGGATTTTGCTTCCCGTAACGAAGGTATAATGCACGCTTGCGGTCATGACGTACATACAACCGTTGGCTTGGGAACAGCCATGATACTTGCTGAAATGACCCAACATTTATCAGGGAATGTCCGGTTTTTATTTCAACCAGCAGAAGAAATTGCCCAAGGTGCTAATTGGATGGTACAAGATGGAGCAATGAATGATGTTTCTGCTATTTTGGGAGTCCATGTTTTTCCTTCAATTGCTGGCGGTTCTATTGGATTGCGCTATGGTGCGCTAACTGCAGCAGCAGATGAACTAGAGATAATTATTCTTGGTGAATCGGGTCACGGTGCTCGTCCCCATGAAGCAATAGATGCAATTTGGATTGCTTCTCAGGTCATTACAACATTACAACAAGCAATTAGCCGTACCCAAAATCCTTTACGCCCAGTGGTATTAAGTATTGGACAAATTAATGGTGGTATAGCACCAAACGTTATTGCTGATCAAGTTACTTTAATGGGAACTGTGCGATCGCTTCATCCAGAAACTCGCCAACAACTCCCCAAATGGATCGAAGAAATTGTCGGTAATGTTTGTCAAGCCTATGGTGCAAAGTATCAGGTTGATTACCGCCAGGGCGTACCCAGCGTTCAAAATGACTATGGCATAACTCAAATATTACAATCTGCAGGTGAAGAAGCTTGGGGAAGCGATCGCATTCAGGTTTTACCAGAACCTTCCTTAGGTGCAGAAGACTTCTCTGTTTATTTACAGCATGCTCCAGGTTCAATGTTTCGCTTGGGTGTAGGATTCAAAGACCGAGAAATCAATCATCCTTTACATCACCCCCAATTTGAAGTTGATGAATCGGCGATTATTACTGGAGTTGTAACCTTAGCATATACCGCTTACAAATATTGGGATTAACATTCCCCATTAGGATTAACATTCCGTTAACCTAAGCCGGAAGGTCACCCTTCCGACTCGGCTTCAGAACCGGACATGAAAGTTTGCCCTTCATCCGGCTCCTCTCCAAGTTGACCCTTGTCATGGGTACTAAGCTGAGTTGAAAGTTTGCCTATCTCACCATGTATCTGGTCGTGACAATGTAGGTGGACAGCAACTAAATTTTCAAATCGGTTGTCCCTATGATTTCCATTTTTATGATGGATTTCTATTAGATCTTCCGGATGAAAATTTAGTCCACATTCGGCACATTTCCCCTTCTGTTTCTTAATGGTTATGGTTACCTTTTTAGAAATTCCAGGGTATTCACCTTTACGCTTACTCCAATACGTCCAGTTCCCATCAAAAGGTGATGCTTCACCTTTGACTTTAATGTGTCGAGTAATTTTTGTGTTGGAGTGTTTGGGTAGAATAAGTTCATTACCAAAAGTCCAATTATTGTGTTTTTGGATGTGCCAATATTTTCTGGCAATCCATTTACCCGATTTTTTGGGATGTCTGAATTTTGCCCATCCTCGAAATAATTTCCAAAATAATTTATGGTCTAGCTGTGAAAATATTTCCTTACTACATACACGGGAGTAGTAATTACACCAGCCAGTTATTATTGGAATAAGTTGTGAGATTAATTCATCTTGAGTAGCACTGCGGCATTGAGTAATTTTCTTTGCCAAATTGCGATAATGAATTTTCACTTTATCCTTGGATGGTCTGACGATGGTTTTAAAACCTGTTTTGACTCCATTATTCCTTCCGCAATTGTTTTTCCCAACTGGATAGGAGCGGATATTAAATCCGAGGAAGTCAAATCCTGGTTCACAGTTACTTTCAATTTTGTTGAGAGTGTGAGTGATTCGGGTCTTGCTAGGTTTTAATTCTAGGTCTAACTGTGCTAGCCATTGGGAAGCTATTTCCTTACATCTTTCTAAGGCTTGTTTATTGGGGTGCAAAATCACAAAATCGTCTGCATACCTTATGAATTGGGGTTTCCACAAATGCCATTTGCCGTCGATTTTCATCTTGGCAGGAAATGCATTAGATATTGTGGTTTCTAAACCATGAAGTGCAATATTCGCCAATAAAGGCGAAATACATCCGCCTTGCGGCGTTCCCTCTTCTGTAGGAAAGAGATTTCCTTGGTCTATTACTCCAGATTTAAGCCAGTTACGAATAACTCGTTCAAATGTGGGAAATGTGTTTAACTTCTCAAGTAGCTTTTGGTGATTGATTTTATCAAAACATTTTGCAATATCTGCGTCTAAAACATACTTGGCTTTTTGGCAGACTGCTGTAAAAATTGCTTCGATAGCATCTTGACAAGAACGGCCAGGGCGAAAACCAAAAGAACGGGGTTCAAACTTAGCTTCCCATTCTGGTTCTAATGCCAGTTTTAGGAGCGTTTGAGTTGCCCTATCTTTCATGACTGGAATTCCTAGGGGACGTTTTTCCTCTTTGCCGGGTTTAGGTATCCAAACCCGTCTGGTGGGTAAACCACTGGATTTGATTTCCAGTTCTTTAACCATTTTTAACCGTTTCTTGGCAGTGAGTGATTTCACTCCGTCTACTCCGGCTGTCTTCTTCCCTTGGTTTTCTTGAGTCACTCGCCTAACCGCAAGACACCTTGCATACCAGGATTTCGCCAGAAGTCTTTGCAAGCGGTGGACTTTTTTAATATTTCCACTCAGCGAAGCTTGATAGATTCTTTTTTGGAGTTTGAATACTTTAACCTGAATTTTCTTCCAGGGTAAATTCTTCCATTCATACCTAATCGTTAGCGATTGGCTCATGACATTTAGCTCTAATCATTGACTCTATCTTTCAACTTGCAGTGATTACGTCGGCTTATCCTTAAAGTTACTTAAGGCATTTGCTTCTTAATCAATCCTTTCCTCTAATTGCATCCGGTTGATACCTACTCAAAATAATCGACCATTGTTTTGAGAGCAAAGTAGAGGGTTGTCCCGTTCCTGTTATTCATTTGACGTTGATGTTAGGATGCCACTGTCCGCCGAGTTACACTGTGAGGATGAGAGTCACTAATCGCGTATTAGCAACCTCGGGTAACTGTTACCATTTTGGTCTGGCTTGTCAGTCTCATTTAGCCAGTTAACTTTTACGACAGATTAATGTGACTTCACTTACGTTATCCAATAACCAACTATGTTAGATGGGATTCTGAGCGAGACTTTCAGTTACCACCGTTTATCCCCGCTTCATCCGTTTGATAATCAGTCGCTCGGATGGGGATATACTGTCATCTTGTCATCACAAGAGGTAGGAATTACACCTACATGAATAACAAGTTGTCAAGGTACAGATGGAGTGTAAAACATTCCTTGTGTACGACTTGCCGCCAATCCTTGAGTATTGTTACTCATTTCTGGCGAACGGGTCGCACCCGCAATGAAATTACGGGGATTCTTGGTTCTTAGAGGATACTTGCTCAACTGCGCTGCGCTTCTTGGTGCTGCGCGGATGAGCCAGGTTTACACCCTTACGGGTTCAGCAGTCGCTCATGGGGGAAACCCCCAAGAGCGGGCTCTTCACCAGACTGAGTACAGGTCATAATATCGCGTCTCTACAAAGAAATTTAGGCTTATCTGAACCGTATTGACATATAGTCAATGCGTAAGTCCTGTTTAGTCAAGAAAATCGACAATCGATCACCAATAAGTTTAATAATGAATTGTGGAAGTATTGAAACTTAACAAACTGACATGATGAAATACTGGCGGGTGTTTTTTGCTTTTGTTTTAGCTTTGGCTGTTTTGTTCCATCCTTTATCAGCAGAAGCTGCAAATAAGCGTGTAGCGGGTAAACGTGCAGTAGCAAATAAAGATTTCTCAAATAAAACTTTAATCGCTTCTGAATTCACCAAATTGAATTTAGAGAATAGTAATTTTAGTAATTCCGATTTACGGGGTGCTGTTTTCAACGGTTCGACACTAGCAGGAGCCAATCTTCATGGTGCAGATTTGAGTGATGGTATCGCTTACTTAGTGGATTTTAAAGGTGCGGATCTCAGCGATGCAAACTTAACAGAAGCAATGATGTTATATTCTACCTTTGATGATGTAGATATCACAGGTGCTGATTTCACAAATGCTGTTTTAGATGGTTTTCAAATAAAAAAACTCTGCGCAGTTGCAAGTGGAGTTAATTCTAAAACAGGTATTTCAACTCGCAAGTCTCTAGAGTGTGACTAACTTCGCGGCTAGTATAGCGGTTTTCATTTGAATCAAATACATTTTTAAATTCCCAAATGTAGAGACGTAAAATTTTACGTCTCTACGAGGTTTACTATACTCAACCGAAAACGCTATATTTACCTATCCATAGCTTACTTTTAATCGCAAACACAGTTATTACTTTTAATTCTCCAGTATGGGAAAGTTAAATCATTCCTTTCCCTTTTATCAGTTAACAGTTACCAGTTACCAGTTTATGGCTAACGCCACGCCCTTACGGGCTACAGTTACCAATTACCAATTACCATATGACGCTTACGCGTCACGCCTTGCTAACATAGCGCCAGCGATGCGGGCGTATACCAATTACCAATTACCAATTATTATTTCAAACCTTTGCAGGAACGTTCAATGGCATCTCTAATAAAGTTATATGCATCAACAAAAGTTCTAAAGGATTGACGTGAGAAAATTCGTTCTTGAAGTAGTGTACCTGCAGCTTCATTACGAATCCGATCCAATTCAATTAAAAGTAAATCAGGTTTTTCTCCACTATCCAATCGATTCAGTAATGCTTTGAGCTGATTTACATAACTCGAAACAATTTTTCGTTGACGTTCTTCAACTGCTCGATCAATAGTCTCCCTAGCAGATTTATAAGCTTCACTGAATACCCGAAAACCCGACTGGGATATCTCTTCAATATCAAGGGAATAACTAGCCCTTTGAAATTCCTGATTGAGTTTTTCTTGACGTCCAAATAAATCTTCAAGGGATCGGGTTATCTCAACAACTGTAGAATTACTTGCTTGATTTTTGGAATTAAGTTTCATTAACTGAACGACTTTTTCGATGTAGCGATCGACTTTTTCATTTGCTTCACATTCTATCCGTCGATCGCGCCACACTTTTATCCTTAACAACCACGAACCAACTAACAAAGCAATGGTTAATAACAATCCCAAAAAATCAGCATTTTCTTGAATAAAGGAAGGATCGTTACGGTCATAGTAAATGAGAGCACCTTTATGAATTTGCACATTGCTATTATCTTCTGGTCGTTCGAAGCGATTAACTAAAGGATAAATGGTTTCTGGATCAAAAGTCTGGGGGGAACCATAACGCTCTTGAGCGATTGCTTGAATTTCTTTTTTTATCTCCTGACGATACTCACTCAAAATAGTTACTATCTTTTCAACAACCCAGTCAGGTACATCTCTTCTAGATAACAAAGTTCTTTGTACTGCGATTGTTTCTAAATCCACTTCTGGAGCAGCAGGTGAACCTCGATAAACTCCCTCAGGAATTATTGAAGGTGAATAAGCAGGATATTTTGTTTGCTGAATAGCATTAACTTGTTCGATCGGTACTAATTTCCAACCACTAGCGATCAGCTTACGAATTTGCTCGTTACCAAGAACGCGGACGCGAAATACAGCATCTGCGTTTTTTGGGTCGGAATCTATAAAGTTAAAATTAATTTTAAAGTGCTTATTTGCAATATTTTCAAAAGATTTACGTTGTCCTCCTCCTTTAGGTGTTTCAACTGTTTTACTTCTTAAACTACCAATATTAAAATTTTCTATTTGTTGAGGTAAGGAAATTTTTTGAGGATTAACAAGTAAATGAAAATGGTCTTGATAAAGATTAGTTAGAACCCGTGCATCCGAACCAGGATAAATATCAGCTTGAGCAGTTGCTAAATGGGCTTTGAGATATTGTGTTGATGCTCCTGATAAACATGTAGCTTTTGTTGTTAACCTCTCAGCTCTAAGGCTCTTAATGTTATCCCCTGTTCCGTCTGTTTCACAAACATCAATTTTGATATTGCTATTTTGTCGAGCAACTCTCGCGATCGCCGAACTGAGAATATAACTTTCTCCTGTCTTTTTTCCTGCAGTTAAAATAATTTTGTAAGGTAAAAGGTTGCGTCGAACCTGTACAAACCCAACTACAACGATAGAAAGAAAAATAAAGACTCCAAATCCACTCAGAATATATTTTTCTACTCTGTACCGCGTGAAATTTTGCAAGCTTCCTTGAATATTCTTAATAATTGACATACCTGCTGTTGCTGAGTGAAGTATCAATCAATATGCATGCTGATAATGAATACAATCTAAAAAATTGCATTCCTAAATTTCAAGGTAAAATCTTACAAATTGCTAAGGCTTAACTTAGTTTATAAAAAGGTTAATTAGCAGATTCGCTAATCCCTAATCCCTAATCCCTATATGACACTATCGTGTCACGCTACCACTAACGCCAATCGCCAATCCCCAATCGCCAATCCCCAATCCCCAACTCAATGTTCAAACAAATCTTTAAACTGTAATAAATCTAAGGTAACTATAGTAGGTAAGCATTCAAAACATTTTTGAGCGAGTTCCAATCTTTCCTCTCTTTGCAACCTAGTTATAAGTTTTTGGCGTAGACTAACCAAATAACGGACATCATTCGCAGCGTAACTTAACTGTGCTTCCGATAGATTATCAGCGTTACCCCAATCAGAACTTTGGGAACTTTTATCTAATTCCACCTGTTCCAATTCCATTACTAACTCTTTTAGTCCATGACGTGGTGTGTATGTACGGACTAACTTACTCGCAATTTTGGTGCAAAATACAGGTTGGACGTGAATATTCAGATAATGACGCAATGTTGCGATATCAAAACGGGCAAAGTGGAATATCTTAACTATATTTGTTGCTTCCAAAAGTTGTTTGAGATTAGGAGCTGTAGTTTGTCCTTTCGCAACTCGAACTACACTAACTTTTCCTTGCTCGTTGCATAGTTGTACTAAACATAAGCGATCGCGGTGGGGTAAAAGTCCCATAGTTTCCGTATCTACAGCTAAAGCCTCACCCTGTAAATAATTCGATAAAGTCGCTTCATCAATGTCGCGATCGCAAACCTGAAAATCCTGCAAATCCATAAATCTGAAAGCAATAAAAATATTATTCTATAAGAATCACGCAAACTGAGTATAAGTAATTAATAGCTGCGCAGAAAAATTTGTGTTAAGTACACTTCTCCATCATCATTTACAGCAACACCAATACCAGTAAGATCGTAATTTCCCACTATATTCTTCAAATGTGAGGGACTCTTTATCCAACCATCCATAGCTTCCTCTGCGGGATCATCATATCCTTGGTTAAAGGCAAGATTTTCCGCTGCGCTAGTGTAAGTAAGGGGAATAGCTTTAACTCGCTTTTCAAATCCACTATGACTAAAGGGTACTTTCCACTTAGCCATATTCTCACTATGAATTCTTGCTTGTTGAGATATCTTGTTATCTAACTTCAGGTTTGGTAAACCCTTAAAAGCTCGATATTGATTTATTTTCTGAAAAACTGACTTTTCTAGCTTACTTAGGTTGAAATTATTATGGTTGTGTTCCTGCAATGAAACCGACAAAGACTTATTTTTGTGAGTCCTGATTTGTGTAGAACTATGACTTGGCAAAGGCTCTGATGCTAATCCACTGGCAAATATTACCGAACCTATGGCTAACCCTACAGCAGTTTGTCGAATCATGGAAAATTATGTGAGTAATATTAACAATAAAGGAATCAATATCTAGGATTTTATTTAAGAATTTATATAGCAATTAGTAGTTTATGATACAACTATACTGTTAGTATTTAATAGTATGAAAAAATATTTGCACATCTATGTATTCCAGTCAAGACAAGCCTATTTCCGAACTTTAGGTGTGAAATAATTGGAAAATAAAAGTAAAAAATATATAAAGTTAATTATTTACAACAGCAATATTTCTGAATTAAGACTCAGTAAAAATATTACTTGAATTAGAAATTAAAGAAGATAGTATTTGTGAGAAAAAGGCATATTTGTGAGAAAAATAACTTAGCAGTTTAGATTTTATGGGGACATCACTTTATGTTTGAGACACATTAATAGTTAATAATTATTTTCATTTTTGCTCCCGACCCTGTACAAGCATGAAATATTTGCTGCTTTTGATAAACAGAACGGTCACGGGTATACCTGGGTGGGTATGATATATAGTCGCGAGAACTTTCGATTTCTTGCCAAACATCTACCCACAAGAAAGCAAACTTATGGCGCAACAATACCGCATTACTCTTTTACCTGGCGATGGAATTGGACCTGAAATCATGACCGTAGCGGTAGAAGTGCTTAAGGTCGTTGGGAAAAAATTCGATCTGCAATTTGAATTTCAAGAAGCATTAATTGGTGGTGCTGCAATTGATGAAGCAGGTGAACCCCTACCAAGTGCAACTCTAGATATGTGTCGTAATAGTGATGCTGTTTTATTAGCTGCAATTGGCGGTTACAAATGGGATTCCTTACCTTCTAATCTGCGTCCAGAAGCTGGTTTATTAGGTCTGCGAGCTGGCTTAGAACTCTTTGCAAACTTGCGTCCGGCGAAAATTTTACCCGAATTAATCGATTCTTCCACACTCAAACGAGAAATTGTTGAAGGTGTAGATATCATGGTAGTTCGGGAACTCACCGGTGGAATTTACTTTGGTAAACCCAAAGGTATTTTTTCGAGCGAAACCAATGAAAAACGCGGTATTAACACAATGGTTTATACCGAATCAGAAATTGAACGTATTGGTAAAGTTGCTTTTGAAGCCGCTCGCAAACGCCAAAGTAGACTATGCTCTGTAGATAAAGCCAATGTTTTAGAAGTTTCCCAGGTATGGCGCAATCGTATAACCGATCTAGCCAATGATTATCCTGATGTAGAACTTTCTCATATGTATGTTGACAATGCTGCAATGCAGCTAGTACGTGCACCAAAACAATTTGACACTATTGTTACCGGTAATTTATTTGGCGACATTCTTTCTGATGCTGCAGCGATGCTTACAGGGAGTATAGGTATGTTACCTTCTGCAAGCTTGGGTGCTTCAGGAGCAGGAGTATTCGAACCCGTTCATGGCTCTGCTCCTGATATTGCAGGACAGGATAAAGCTAATCCCTTAGCTCAAGTTTTAAGTGCTGCAATGATGCTACGTTATGGTTTAAATCAACCACAGGCTGCAGATGCGATTGAAAATACTGTGTCTTTAATCCTACAGCAAGATATGCGTACAGGGGATATAATGTCTCCAGGAATGAAACTTTTAGGGTGCAGTGCAATGGGTGAAGTGCTGACCGAAACTTTAGAAAAAGTATGATGGCGTAACCTAATAATTAAAGCTTCAATTATGAAGCTTCATGTTGAAGCTTGGTTTTGAAGTTTTATTTCGAAAATTTTACAAATAACGTCATGAATTTTGGATAGACTAAGAGAAACCCAAAATACAAAACCCAAACAGTTGTGTATAACTTTCAGCAAAACCAGACTATTTATCCGGAGCAGAACCCCCCATCAACTTTAATCGACGCTGCTCTGATTAAAGCTGCTGGCAATATTTATCACACCCACTGTGAGGTTCATCCAGAAATAACTGGATATGCTTCTGGAGTTGCGATTCATCGTGAGAATCATCGGGGTAAAGTAATTTTTAAAAGCCAACCCGTATTGTTACCAGAAGAACGTTTTATACCTCTTGAGCAAATAGAATCTTGTGTGTATTAGTTGTTTTGGTGATTTGTCATATCAATCTTCTTTTTGGTTATACCAGATTCCCAAGGTAGAGATTTAGCGGTGCTAGGTCTCTACAATTTTTTGGTGTTTGGAATAGGTAATGGGTAATGGGTAATTAGTCTCCTCATCCTCCCACACTTCCCACACTTCCCACACTCCCCACACTCCCCATACTCCCCACATTTCCCACACTCCAAACATCTCGCCAATTTCCATTCGCCAATGTTATAACTCTGTAAACAATACTTTTGGCAGATGGACTAATAAGCGGGAATATGAGTGAAATTTTAGTTGTAATTCTGGCAAGTATAATTGTTTTTGCCTTAGGAGCATCCATTGGTAGTTTTATTAATGTTGTAGTTTATCGAATACCTGCTGGACTGTCTTTAATTTTTCCACCTTCTCGCTGTCCCAAGTGTTTAAACCAGCTAAAACCCTATGACAATGTTCCCGTAATTGGTTGGATCTCCTTAAAAGGACGTTGTCGTTTTTGTCAAACGAAGATTTCTGCTCGTTATCCTGTAGTCGAAGCTGTTACAGGATTAATATTTTTACTCATTTTTTCTATATTTGAATTTTCTCCCTTAACAATTGGTTATTGGATTTTTTGTAGTTGGTTATTAGCTTTATCACTCATCGATCTCGATACGATGACCCTACCCAATCCTTTAACGACCTCCGGTTTAGTCCTAGGAATAATATTTCATGTATGTATCGGTTGGTTAACGGGAAACTCCACCGAAATTATTAATCAAATTATGTTCTCGGTTGGAGGAGCAATTTTGGGTTTGTGGTTATTTGATGCGATCGCAAACCTTGGTTCAGTTATTTTAGGGAAAACTGCAATGGGAGCAGGAGATGCAAAACTCGCAGCAATGATGGGAGCTTGGTTAGGATGGAAATATTTATTGTTAGCTTGCTTTCTTGCTTGTTGTTCGGGAGTGACCATCCACGGTGGTGTGAAGGTTTTTTTTGTTTCGTCGAAAAAGCAAAAAAAAAGTAAAGCGTTCCCATTTGGTCCACACTTAGCAATTGGTGCAACTATCTCTTTATTAGTTGGTGATATGATTTTATCAAGCTACTTACAACTCTTTTTTAACTAAGCACAATCAAAGCTATTGATAGGAGAGGTTAGAAAATAAAATATTGAGATAAATGAAGAATGAAGGAAAATTTTTCATAAGCCATTAAAACCGATTTATAGTAAGGAAAATTATCCTACCCCAATATATAAAAGAAAATTTTTGATAACGTTTTTTGATATCATTTTTTGATACTGTTTATTTAATACTCCGCACCACTTATTTACTTTTGTCACAAAACTAGTAACACTGGATAGACATACAAAAGTATTCATAATTATTCGGTGTTTGTATGAGCCTCTGCATCAACCCACGCTGCTTTGCTCCTAATAATGATCGTAATATGCAGTTTTGTCAGGCTTGCGGTTCGGAATTGTTACTACAAGGACGCTTCCGAGTTGTACGCGAGTTGGGGGGTGGTGGCTTTGGTAAGACTTACGAACTGATAGATAATACTGGTAAAACCAAGGTACTGAAAGTCTTAATTGATAATGCTCCTAAAGCAGTAGAGTTATTTGAACGAGAAGCAGAAGTACTAAGCCTTTTAGATCATCCAGGTATTCCTAAAGTAGAAAAAGATGGTTACTTTCTTTATATACCAAGAAATAGCAAGAGAAACTTACATTGCTTGGTAATGGAGAAAATTGAAGGTTTAACTTTGTATAAATATTTAAAGCAGCAGGGGAATAGACCTATCGATCCAGAATTAGCCATTAAGTGGTTACGAGAATTAACAATCATTTTACAACAGCTACATAACCAACACTTTTTCCATCGCGATATTAAACCTACTAATATAATGTTGCGAACTGATGGACATTTAACGCTGATTGACTTTGGTACGGTTCGACAAGTTACTAGAACTTATGTTGCGAAAAAAGCTGTTGGTGATGTTACTGGTATTATTTCCTCTGGTTATACCCCGTTAGAACAAATTAACGGTCAAGCTGTACAGCAGTCAGATTTTTTTGCTTTGGGACGCACATTTATTTACTTACTTACTGGTAAGGATCCTAATAAATTTTATAACCCATATACAAACGTATTAGAATGGCGCGATGTTGTACCTGGAATATCACTTAAATTTGCAGATCTTCTCGATTGGATGATGGCTGTTTCCGCTGCTAAACGTCCACAAAATACCCAAGTTATTTTGCGGACACTGGGAGAAATCGATGGAATTTTTCCCCCAGAAGTTAATGTTAAACCCTCAACAAATAGCCTTATACATCAATTTAATCCAGTAATATTTAATGTTAAATATGCCAGTTTATTGGAACGCTTTTTGGCATTTACAATTGATTTAATTATTCTATTTTTCATTGGTAATGTTATAGGTGTTCTGTTACCCTTTATTTTGTCTTTTGTTGGAATTCCAGTTAGAGATGATGACATCCATACTTCCCTATGGATGGGTTCAGTTGGATGGTTTTCAGGAACGATTGGTTTATTAATCGATACTGAGCGAGAAAAGATAATTTCCACTATAGTTGGAATCGTCATCAATTGGCTTTATTTTACCTTGTTTGAAAGCTCAGTTAAACAAGGTACTCCTGGGAAACAAATTTTAAATATTAATGTCACTAACTCCAGTCAAGAAAAAATTTCTTTACTCCAAGCAAATATCCGATATTTTGCAAACATTATATCTACGATTTCATTAATGTTAGGATATATTCTTGCTGCATTCACCCTTCAAAAACAAGCTTTACATGATAAGGTATCTAACACTTTTATCATTAAAAAAAGATAAGTTTGCTATTTTAGAGTTTTTTATACTTGTCATGTTGTTAATTTAATACTTTAGGTTACTGATTTACTTTTGACACAAAGGTCGTAACACTATAAACACACAAAAAATTAGCAATATCAAGTATTTTTATGAGCATCTGCATTAACCCGCATTGCTCCGAGCATAATAATCATCGTGACATGCTATTTTGTCGAGCCTGTGGTTCGGAATTATTGTTACAGGGGCGCTATCGGGTCAAAACTAAGCTGGGGGGTGGTGGTTTTGGTGAAACCTATGAATTAACAGACAAAAAAGGTAAATCCAAAGTATTAAAAGTCTTGATAGATGAACGTCCCAAAGCAGTAGAGTTATTTCAACGAGAAGCTGAGGTACTAAAGCTTTTAAACCATCCGGGTATCCCCAAAGTTGAAGAAGACGGGTATTTTCTCTATCTTCCCCGCAACAGTCAAAAACATTTGCACTGTTTGGTGATGGAGAAAATTGAGGGTTTAAATTTATCTATATATATTCAACAACAGGGAAATAAACCAATACATCCCCAGTTAGCTCTTAAATGGCTAAGAGAATTAACACTTATTTTACAAGAAGTACACAGCCAACACTTTTTTCATCGCGATATTAAACCTTCCAACATTATGTTGCGAACTGATGGACATTTGGCGCTAATTGATTTTGGTACAGTGCGACAAGTAACTAAAACTTATGTTGCAAAAAAAGCTGTTGGGGATATTACAGGGATTATTTCATCTGGTTATACTCCAATAGAACAAATTAATGGTCAAGCAGTACAACAATCAGATTTTTTTGCTTTGGGACGTACATTTATTTATTTGTTAACAGGTAAGTCTCCAAGTCAGTTATACGATCCATGTACGAACGTATTAGAGTGGCGCGATCTAACGCCTGAAATTTCACCAGAATTTGCAGATATCCTTGATGAAATGATGGCGCATTCTGCATATCAACGCCCACGAAATACCCAGATAATTTTACAAAAGCTGGAAGAAATAGATACAGTTCTACCTTCTTCTATCAAACCCTCACCTAAAAATATCAAGCATTTAGCGAAAAAAGCAGTTCAGCAAGAATCTCAAGTTAAAAAAAATATTAGATACGCTAACGCTTGGATGCGATTTTTAGCTTATTTAACCGATCTAATTATATTATTCTTTATTGGTATATTGTTCGGTGTTTGTGCGGTATATTTAGCATATTCAACAGGATTCATAACTGAATCGGAGAATTTATTGGATATTGGAGGAACCGTATGGATAAGTTCATTCTGTGGATTTTTCCCTATTCTTTTTGTTTTTATAATATCTCCTGAAGAAATAGGTACAATAGATATTATTGCCAGTTTATTCGGAATCATAATTAATTGGCTTTATTTTATTTCATTTGAAATGTCTGCGAAAAAAGCCACTCTGGGAAAGCAATCTTTAGATATTCATATAACTGACTTAAGTCAAAATAAAATTTCATTTGTCCAAGCTAATATTCGGTATTGGACTAAATCATTATCCATAGCTTTATTAATGATTGGATTTTTGATAACTGCTTTCACACGAAAAAGGCAGAGTTTACATGATATTTTTGCAAAAACTATAGTAATCCTAAATCATTCGTGAAAATCAACATTGTAGAGATGTGACAGAGGCTAACGCCGATGCTGCACACTCTGTCACGTCTTTACAGGATTTAGGGTAGGGGTTTACAAATCAAATACGATTGCTATATATCACAAAAAAATTAATTAACTAGTTTATTTACATTGGCAAATATTTAGCTATTTAACAGGTTTTATTTAATAAAAAAAGTAAATAATAATCAATATTAAATTAGTATTTTTGTGGATAAATTAAGAATATAATTGATAATTATTTATTTGATAATATTGGTATTAACTAAACATATTAAATAATTACTGTTAAATCTGTAGATACAAAAGTTAATACAAATCTAATTAAGTTCATAAAAGTTACGCTTTTGATAATATTTTTGATTTTGAATAAATCTCGTAAAAAAAAGCAAATCTCAAAATATTTAGTGTAAGAATATATATGTTTAATAAGTTAAGACGGTCGGTGTAGGAATGAAGGAAAATCATGCGATTGTTATTGGTGGTAGCATAGCTGGAATGCTAGCAGCAAGAGTGCTTGCCGATAGTTTCAGTTCGGTTACAATCCTGGAAACAGACAAATTACCCGACAAACCCGATCGTCGTAACGGGGTCACACAGTCTTTGCAACCACACATTTTATTTGCTAAAGGTTTCAGGATTCTAGATACTTTATTTCCTGGAATTGGTAAAGACCTTGCAGATGCTGGTGCACTGCCGATAGACTGGCCAAGAGAATTTCATCTGTTAATGAATGGAGAATGGGGCGCAACAGTAGATTCTCCAACTGATATAACTTCTGTTACTTGTTCTCGCCCATTATTAGAATGGGCAATCAGAAGTAGGTTGGCAAAATTTTCCCAAATAAAGTTTGTAGAAGAATCTTGCGTCACTGGGTTACTCGCAAATCCTTGTAAAACTCAAATTTGTGGTGTAACAGTTTTACAATCAGTTAACGGAGCGAAACAAGAGCAACGTTTAATGGCAAAACTAGTAGTAGATGCTAGCGGACGTCATTCCCAAACACCTTCTTGGTTAGAAAATTTAGGTTTTACTCCCCCAACAGAAACCGTAATCAACCCATTTTTGGGTTATGCAACGCGTCGTTACAAACAACCTAAGAATTTTGGAGATGACTGGAAAGTAATCTTAATTTCCCATTCTCCCCCTAATGCAACTCGCTTAGGATATTTAGCAAAAATTGAGAATGGTGAATGGATTGCAACTTTGGGAGGTTATGGAAAAGACTTTCCCCCAGCAGATGAGTCTGGTTTTCTAGATTTTGCTCGCAGTCTACCTTCAGATAAATTTTATCAGGCGATCGCAGATGCGGAACCCACATCACCTATTTATGGTTATCGTGACACTGCTAATCGGTTACGTCACTATGAAAAAATAAAAATGCCTAAAGGCTTTGTATGTTTGGGTGATGCTGTTTGTGCTTTGTGTCCTGTTTACGGTCAAGGGATGACAGTTAGTGCATTATCAGCATTGGTATTGCAAAAATGGTTGCAAAATCCAACCTTAAATTTCCAAAAAAGTTTAGCTCAAAGTAATTCACAACACTGGAATTCGGCAACAAGTAGAGATTTACTCTTTCCCAGTACGATTACTACGATGGGTCAAAGCAAACAAACGAAGTTACCAAAAGTACTGCAATGGTATTCTGATAGCTTAATGAAACTTGCACATTCAGATCCTGATGTTTTGTCTTTATTTTTAGAAGTATCTCAATTGTTGAAATCCCCCTTTGCTTTATATCACCCGAAAATTATGTGGCGCGTACTGAGTCAGGGTTTGGTTTGAGTTGGGGACTGGGGACTAGGGATTGGTGATTGGGTATAGTGTTTAGTAATTAACTTAAATATTTAGGAAGTGTTTTGAAGCTATTCATTTACACTATTAGTTAATTCTAGGATCTCCCTAAATCCCCCTTGGAAAGTGGAACTTTGAAAAAGAAGACTCCAAACCCCTAATCAACCAAGTTAATTCTGGGATCCCCCTAAATCCCCCTTGGAAAGGGGGACTTTGAAACAAACTCCAATCCCTAATCGCCAGTCGCCAATCCCCAACCCCCAATCCCCAACCAAACCATGAAACGCCCTATCTACCTCGACTGTCACGCTACTACCCCAGTTGATGAACGGGTAGTTGCTGCGATGTTACCGTATTTTACGGAGCATTTTGGTAATCCTTCTAGTATCAATCATGTCTATGGTTGGGAAACGGAAGCTGCTGTCAAGAAAGCACGGGAAGTCTTAGCAGAAGCTATTAACGCCACACCAGAGGAGATTGTTTTTACCAGTGGTGCAACGGAAGCAAATAATTTAGCTATTAAGGGTGTAGCAGAAGCATATTTTCAAAAGGGTCAGCATATTATTACTGTCTCCACAGAACATAGTGCAGTAATTGATCCCTGTAATTACCTTAAATCTATGGGATTTGAAATCACTTTTCTTCCCGTTCAAGCAGATGGATTAATTGATCTCAATTTGTTAGAAGAAGCTTTCCGCGATGATACCGTTTTGGTGTCCGTGATGGCGGCAAATAATGAGATTGGAGTATTACAACCATTAGCAGAAATAGGGAAAATCTGTAGGGAACGCAACGTTTTATTTCACACTGACGCTGCCCAAGCCCTTGGTAAAATAACTTTGGATGTCGAGTCAATGAATATTGACCTGATGTCAATGACAGCCCATAAGTTATATGGACCTAAAGGTATTGGTGCGCTGTATGTTCGTCGTCGTAACCCCAGAGTTAAGGTTGCACCACAATTACATGGTGGAGGACACGAACGGGGAATGCGATCGGGTACTTTATATACGCCTCAAATTGTTGGTTTTGCGAAAGCTGTAGAAGTTGCTTTACAAGAACAAACTACAGAATGCGAACGTTTAACTCACCTCAGAGAAATTTTATGGGAAAAGCTTTCCCAACTCGAAGGAATTCATCTGAATGGACATCCCACCCAAAGACTTCCAGGAAATCTAAATGTCAGCGTTGAGGGAGTGGACGGAGCCGCATTACTATTAGGATTACAACCAGTGATGGCGGTATCTTCTGGTGCTGCTTGTTCTTCTGCTAGTACTGCACCTTCCCATGTCTTGATGGCTTTGGGTCATTCAGAAAAACTAGCTTATGCTTCCATCAGGTTTGGAATTGGGAGATTCAATACCATTGAAGAAATTGAGCAAGTAGGGGAACACTTTGTTTCTACGGTTCAAAGTTTGCGCAAGCAAGCAAGTTTAGTTTGAGATCATAGTTACCTTGAAGTCACGATTCGAGAAGTCACAATTCGAAAAGTCACGATTCGAACGCAAGATATAGCGGTTTTCGGTTGAGTGTAGTACACCTCGTAGAGACGTAAAATTTTACGTCTCTACATTTGGGATTAGAAAATGTATTTGATTCAAATGAAAACCGCTATATATAACTATACATCAACATAAATCGAAATAACCGGATTGCACTGAGTTGAATGAGTAAAATGCTCTGAGGAGAATTAAACACGACCAAACGACAAATTAACGCAAGTGTAACCAAACCTGTACTCGTATGAGTGTGGGTTTTTTTATTTCAGAAGTCAGAAGTCAGGAGTTGTAGAGATGTAGCAGAGCCTTTGGCGTCGGCGGATCCGTAGGTGACGTAGTCATAGCCTCTGCTACGTCTCTACGGGAGTCGGGAGTCAGGACTGGAAATTTAACTTTTGACTTATAAAGACACGACGTATCACGTCTTTACGAAATATATCAAATTAAAAAACGGGCGCGGCAGGACTCGAACCTGCGACCGACTGCTTAGAAGGCAGTTGCTCTATCCGGCTGAGCTACGCGCCCAATTAATGCAGAAATAATATTCTGGCAATTAGATACTGACAATAAATTCAGCATTCGGATTATATATCTATTTCTAACAAAAAGCAATATTCAGAAATTTACTCATGGATTCTATACCCGAGCGCAGTTAGTATGATGAATGACGAGCAATAAAATTTATACATTATAAGCTTTCTATTTATAAGGAAATTTATGTATATTGTGATATCAAACAAAATGTTAAGTAATTAGCTTAAAACAACAGACTAACTGCAAATAACAACTCCATAACTTAAATACCCAGGTGTTTTGATTCCCACTCATTACTCCTTACTCATTACTCCTTACTCCTTACTTAATTCCCTTAAGCCATGTTTATTCTTAAACGGGAGGATGTTGAAATCTCCACGGTTCTACACCCCAAACGAGACCAGCAAGTACCAATCCTGTACTATCAAGAACAAACTTTTCGCCTAATTAAGGTATTTCCAGCTTCCCAAGAAGAAGAAGCAAAAGCTTTATGGCGAGAATTAACTGATAACCGGGGTAAAGCATGCGTATTATTAGAAGAAATAGAACGCTATAGTATTTGGGGTAAAGTCCGTATCGACAATTTAGGTAATGATTCCAGCGAACGTCAAAACATTGCAGTCCTGATTCAAGGTAGTATTTTGCTGTTACAAGCAATTTACCTCGATATTGAAGAATTTTTAGGTTCTAAGCAAGCCTCATTATTCGAGAAAGATATTGCCAGATTTTTTGGCGAACATAAATTTCCTCAGGTAACCACGCCTCAAGGGGTGAAGTTATTACTTAATTTCGATCCATTCCAAACAGTGCAGGTTCCCACCTGGCAGGAAACACATATCGTGACATTATTGCAGGAATTACATCGATTGGGAAAATCTTACTTTGGTAATACTAACTTTGCACATCCTGTAGCAGAAAAGTTACAAGATATGCCACAAGAAGAGCGATCGCAGTTTACTCAATGGTTGAATGAATCTTCTTTAAAGAAACTTTGGCATTAACTTTAGCATCAAAATCAGGTATTATCTCTGAGGTCAGAATTGTGTGTTTATCCCAAAAACATTCACTTTAAACCAATGCATTCAGAAAGGGTGCGAACCAGCTCAAATATAAGCTAAAACACGGAATAGAGGATGTTTCGCACAATAAAATCTGATGATTAACGTTTACAAAAATTCATATAGAAAAAAATCTATTTTTAATACACAAAACATCGTGTTAGCCAATATTGCTTGGGCTGTGCTAGCAATTTTATATTTTTTACTATTCAGTGCTAAAGTTCCAAATACAGAAGGAATTCTTAGACGTGCCGAATGGTATGTACTAGGAACAAATATTCTTGAAGCCTTCGCTTACTTATTTGCAGGAATTTTATGCTTGCGCAATTGGCGGAGTAGTAAAATTGTCAGCAGTCGAAATGTTTGGCTTGCGATTGGGATGGGAATGCTTTCTTATTTCCTAGGAGGAATCTTTTTTGGATTTCAGGAGATAGTCTTAAAAAAAGAACCCACCCTTTCCCTAGGCGATATATTTTTTGTGCTGACTTATATTTTACTGGGTGTAGGTATGATTGTGGCAGTAGCTTCTCGACGGATTAATCTAGAAGCATGGCAATGGATTATTGTTTTAGCTATTGGTGCTTTTGGTAGCGCCTTAGTTTGGCTACTTTCCAATTTGCCAGAAAACCAACAAATAGCAGCCCAATTAAGTCCATGGGAGCAAAATGTCTTTCAATTTGTAAATTGGTTTTATGTGGTGAGTGATGTTTTACTAATTATGATTGCTACTACTTTGTTACTGGCATTTTGGGGTGGAAGAATAGCCATGTCTTGGCGAATGATTGCATTTGCATCATTTTTTCTCTACATTGCAGATATGTGGTTTAAATATGCTGGTAACAGACCAGATTATCAAAGTGGTGACATATTAGAAGTATTTTGGGTCTTGAGTGGAGTTTTATTTGGTATGGGTGCAGCTTTAGAGTATGACGCATCATTAAATCGTTCCCGACGGGAGCGCGGGCGCAAAAGAGCTTAACGTAACAAGCAGGTGTCTACAGGTGAGAAAACTAACTGATTCAGACAAAAAAGAGATCCTTAAGTTATACCGGGAGAGTGCTGAAACAACTTCAACTCTGGCGGAACGTTATGGGGTGAGTAATTCGACCATCAGTCGGTTGCTCAAAAGTACTCTTCCTGAAGATGAGTACGAATATCTTGTTTCTTTAAAACGAGCGGCTAGAACTCCGGAAGGAAGAGCACAGGTAAATTATGAGAATATACCTGTATTCGCCAAAGAAGAAATAGAAGAGCCAGAAGAGCCGAAGAAATCAGAAAAACCAAAGAAACGGGAAAAACCCGCACCGGTGAAGAAAAAAGCTGTTACGAGTGGGGAGAGAAGAGTAAAGCGGCGTTCTTCTGCTACGACTGCTGCTCCGATTCCTACTCCTACCCCCAGTCCGGTAATATACTCACAACAGTTAGAAATATTTGGCGATAATGAACCAGAAGCTGAAATTGCTAATATTCCCTCACCGTTGTTAGAAGAAGAAGAAGATGAGCGTCGCACTCCGAAAATCATCGCTGAAATGCTCGGTGAAGATTTGCTCGATGAGTCTGAAGAATTAGATGATTTAGACGATCTCGAAGATGATTTCGATGATGACTTTGATGAAGATGAAGATGACTGGAATCGTCCCTTTGTTACCAGGACTCGTTCTAGCGGAGATCCATTAATCAAAGTTTTACCACTTTCTGCAGCTAGTTTACCTAGAACCTGCTATATCGTTATAGATCGTTCTGCGGAATTAATTACCCGCCCCTTAGAGGAATTTGGCGATCTGGGTGAAATTCCTAACCTGGAAAATCAACAAAGAACCCTACCCATATTTGATAATCACAGAATCGCCAAGCGGTTTTCTACCAAACGCGATCGCGTGATTAAGGTTCCCGACAGCAAAATGCTGCATAAAGCTCGCTATCACTTGCAGGCTAAAGGTATTACTCGGCTGTTAATTGATGGTCAGGTTTATTCTTTAGCGGTCAGTGTTTAGTGGTCGTTTGTATATGTTTTTGCTCCGATGATTTAGGTGCTTTAACTATACAGTTGTAGAGACGCGTGAGTACCTAGCGCCAGCGTGCAGGTATTGAGTGAACGCAAGGTCACTATTTCGCGTCTCTAATCTACGAACATATAGCACTACGAAGCTAAGTTAGGACATATATTAACCCTAAAAGCCATATGTTATGTATTAAGCTTTTTACTTTTTACTTTTTACTTGCGCGTAGCGCTATAGCATTACCAAGAATTACGCAAGCGTCACAATTAAAGAATAAATTTAAGGTTTTACTAGGTATTTTAATACCCTAATTAAGGGATGAACCCCTAACTACGAACTGTTCAGTTGCCGCAAATTTTGAGGAATGGAATAATGGATGGGGATAATAATTGCACAGTAGTACTAGTCACCGCAGGTTCTCAAGAGGAAGCAGAAAATATTGCTACTGCGTTGGTAGAACTCAGACTTGCTGCTTGCGTTAACATCCTACCGATTCACTGTTCTGTTTACGTTTGGGAAGGTAAGGTAAACAAAGATAAGGAATGGCAGCTTATTATTAAAACAAAACTTAGTCAATTTCCAGCATTAGAAGCGAAAATCCAAGAGCTTCATTCCTATGATGTGCCAGAGATTATTGCTATACCTATAGTTAATGGCTCTCAACCTTACTTACAATGGATGTTAAATCAGGTGACTCAATAACGCTTCAGATTTTTGAGCACGACCCGACCCTTTTGAGATTAATCCTTCTGAGACCAACCTTGAGACCAAAGCTGAAAATTAATTCACAAATCGCCAATGAGGAACTAATGATAGGTGCTAATTCACCCCAATGAAAGATAATCTGATATTTATAAGCTAGTTTTGCCAAGCTAGCAAGTTATTGGTGATTACAAAATCAAACTTCTCAAACCTTAACTATAAAAAAATAGTGCAAATTTGTAGTAGCAATGAAATATAGTAGTAACTAAAATTTACCCGCTATTTTTATTCAACATTCCCTGTTCTATTGGCAGTAAAACATCAAGCTTCAAACTGAATTTCTGTTGCAACAACGGGCAAATATATATCTTATTTCATGATTATGGATTTTTATCTAATTCATCATGATTTTTTTGAGATAGCAACATTGTGCAAGTATAAAAAATGTCTACAGACTGAGGGCAAATCAAGATATTTGAAGTAAAGAATCATAAAATATCTAAAAACTAGTAAATTTACCATAGAAACCACACAAATATTATTAGTCAAAAATCACAAAATCATCGGAAACTTATGGAACCTTCTGGTCTATTTTTCGACATGGTATTTAAAGGCAACCCCTACAAAAAAAATTTTGAATTATGCATAAGTTATTCAAGTCTTTTGTCGTAATTTCTGCTTTGTCAGCTGTTTCCATCACCGCAGGATTTATGTCAGCAGAACAAGCATCTGCTCAACCCAAAAAAGGTACCGATGCAAGTTATGTTGGTGCGGGTTTTGCAGCAGGAGTAACTAATGGTGGGCAAAGTGGAGGCGCAGCAACTTTTGGTGGTAACATAACGGGTCGGGTAAAGCTAGGCGAATCTCCATTTTCTGCTCGAACTCAAATTTTATTTAGTGATGACACAACTGCCATCGTGCCTCAAGTTTCAGTAGATGCAGGAATTGCTAAAAACACTAATGCTTACGTTGCTGCAGGCTATTCTTTTGTGGAAAAAAATGGTCAGCCAACACCCTTAGGAAATAAAGATTCTGTAGCAGTTACTGCTGGTGTTGAAACTGAAGTTGGCAAAAATTTCCTCATTTACTCCAATGCAACTGTAGGTATTGATGCTTATGAAAACAGTCCCGCTTCTGCAATTAATGTTGGTGGTGGTTTAGGTTATCGCTTCAAATAAATAATTCCTAGGTTTTATCTGACTTCAAAGGATACCTAATAATCACATTATCCCCATCACAAGACATTAGAAATATCTGAATAACTATCAATTTATTTATGCTTGGAAACTAATTGAGTCTAAGCTGCCGTTTGGTCTTTTCATTGTGTATTTTTGATATTGAGATAAACTTTTTCTACTACTCCTCTTAGATATGTTCAATGTCTTGAAGTATTATTTTTTCTCACTGACTCATAAATCTTAATGGGTAAGTAAAAGTTATTGCTGGGTTTGTTAAGTGTTGCATCGCTGAAAAACCCAGCTTTTTCGCATGTTAATATAAAAATATTATCTAATTTGCTATTGCTATTAGATTACAAGAAATTATTAAACCGAAATGGTTCTTATTCTCAGTTCCTAAATTCGGTTACTGTGGTGCTTAATTTAAGAAGACGATAAAACAGCAATGGTTAAATCCGCTCCTCCCGAAATTGCAAATCGTAAACCTTCCAAAATCGAAGGTATCAAAGAAAATAGTAATTTTTTACGCGAACCTGTAGCAACTGAATTACTTGAAGATACAAACCGTTTTAGCGAAAAGGCAATTCAAATCCTCAAGTTTCACGGTTCTTATCAGCAGGATAACCGCGATAATCGAGTTAAGGGACAGGAGAAAGATTACCAGTTTATGTTACGGACGCGCAGTCCGGGAGGATTTATTCCACCACAGCTATATTTGACTTTAGATAAATTATCTAATGAATATGGCAACAATACGATGCGGGTCACAACTCGCCAAGGTTTTCAGCTACATGGAATTTTAAAGAAGAACCTGAAAGCAACAATTGCTGCCATTGTTAAAAGTATGGGTTCTACCTTAGGTGCTTGCGGCGATCTCAATCGTAATGTTATGGCTCCACCTGCTCCATTTAAAAATCAACCCGAGTATCGGTACGCTTGGGAATATGCAAATAATATTGCTGACTTGTTAACGCCCCAAACCGGAGCTTATTACGAAATTTGGTTGGATGGGGAAAAAGCAATTAGTGGAGAAGAAGACCCACAAATCAAAGCAGTAAGAGAACGTAACGGTAATGGTACCATATTTCATGATAGCCCGGAACCAATTTACGGCACTCACTACATGCCACGCAAATTCAAAATTTGCGTTACTGTCCCCGGTGATAATTCCGTAGATTTATACACCCAAGATTTAACCTTAGTTGTAATAACCAACGATAAGGATGAATTAGAAGGTTTTGATATTTTTGCTGGTGGTGGCTTAGGAAGAACTCATAATAAAGAAGAAACATTTGCTAGAGCCGCAGATCCTATCGGTTATGTTGCGAAAGAAGATGTATACGATTTAGTTAAAGCTGTTGTTGCAACCCAAAGAGATTACGGCGATCGCGTTAATCGTCGTCATGCCAGACTAAAGTATCTAATTAATGACTGGGGTGTAGAGAAATTCCAGTCTATGGTAGAAAAATACTTTGGCAAACCATTAGAAGCATTTAAGCCCTTACCAGAATGGAAATATAAAGATTTCCTTGGTTGGAACGAACAAGGTGATGGTAAGTTATTTGTCGGAATTTCGATTGATAACGGACGCGTGAAAGATGAAGGTAGTTTTCAATTAAAAACAGCCGCAAGAGAAATTGTTGAGCAATTCAACTTACCGATTCGCCTTACACCAAATCACAACTTAATTTTCTACGACATCGAGCCAGAGAATCAAGTCGCCATTGAGAAAATACTCAAAGATAATGGTGTTAATACTAACCCAGAAAAAGTTAATTCTTTAGTGCGTTATGCAATGGCTTGTCCTGCATTACCAACCTGCGGTTTAGCTATTACTGAATCAGAAAGAGTAATACCCAGCATCTTGCAACGCATTGAGAAGTTACTGAATAAAGTTGGTTTAAAAAACGAGCATTTTGTAATTAGGATGACAGGTTGTCCTAATGGTTGCGCCCGTCCTTACATGGCTGAACTTGGTTTTGTGGGTAGCGCTCCCGAAGCTTATCAAATTTGGTTGGGAGGTTCACCGAATCAAAGTCGTCTTGCAGAACCATACGTTAATAAACTACCTATTGATGAATTAGAAAGTTTCCTCGAACCAATTTTTGTCTACTTTAGAAACTCTCGGGAACAAGAAGAAAGTTTTGGTGATTTTTGTGCTCGAGTAGGCTTTGACGAAATTCGCAAGTTTTCAGAAAATTACAAGCCTGAGACAAGTAATAATAAACGCAAGCCCAGTCACAGAATCACTGTACGCAATGAGATTTACACCCATCTCAAAGAGATTGCTAATTCCCAGGGTAAGTCAATGACTGATTTAGTCAATGAAGCAGTCGTAGAATATTTGAACATTAAATGTTGATATCTCTTTCTTAGAAGCTTTTTGCTAATAACTTTTTGCTAAACTTTTTAACTAGATTTTTGGCAAAAAATATTACTATCTAGGGGCGCACTGCGGTGTGCCCCTAAAATTAAAAATAATCCTAAAATTAAAAACAATATAATCAAAAATCACAAGTTCTCTTCCTACACTCCTAAGACTACCCACACTCCCCTCTCTTGAAATACGCTCCCAAAACTGCATGAGACAACTGCAAAGGATTGCGATCGCACCATTCCAAAAACAACAAGAACAGATTGTACTGACAGCAAAACAAAAGCATTATCTCTGTCGCGTACTGCGCTTAGGAGATGGTAGTAAATTCATCGCCATGGATGGTGAGGGTCAATGGTGGTTAACACAACTCAGGGGCGAAGAAGCACGGGTATTAGAAAAACTAGAGGTCGAAAATCAAGAATTACCTATTTCAATTACACTCATCTCAGCTTTACCAAAAAATGGATTTGACGAGATCGTACGTTGTTGTACTGAATTGGGAGTAAGCTGTATTGCTCCAATAATCAGTAAGAGAACCTTACTTAAACCCAGTCCCCAAAAACTTCAACGCTGGCAAAAAATAGCTCAGGAAGCTTCTGAGCAGTCAGAACGAGCTTTTGTCCCTAATATTCTCGAGCCAGTAAACTTCCATCAAAGCTTGTCATTGTTCCCAGATTCGGAAAACTCTGTCGCTCAACAGAAAAAATATATTTGTACTGCCCGTGGTGATTCTCCTCACTTGCTGGCTTGTGTTTCCGATCAAAAATATACTGTTGAACAAGAAAAACCCTGTCAAATCTGGCTTGCAACTGGACCAGAAGGAGGATGGACAGAAAAAGAAATAGAATTAGCAACAGAAGCTGGCTTTCAAACAGTTTCTTTGGGAAAAAGAATTTTAAGATCTGTAACTGCACCAATTTTTGCTTTATCTGTAGTAGCAGCTGCATTAGAATCTATTGCAATAGAAAATGTTGATGTTAAATTTTAGGCACATCATCTAATATCTATCTATAAACCAGCTATTTTGGTGCTAAGAGTATGATAAAGCAAGTTACTGACGCCTTCAAAATCAAGGATTATCGTACTGCAGCTAAGTTAATCAAAAAACTTCTCAAAGAATCACCAGAAGATCCTTGGGTACTTTTTCACTTGGGACAACTGTATGAAGTCACAGAGAAATACCAAGAAGCAGAAAAGGTTTATCGACAATTACTCAGACATACAGTGGGGGCGAAAATAGTTATTGCTGCTCGTGAAGCCCTACAAAGGCTAGAAAAAATCCAGGAGCAAAAAAGAAAAGAAGCCATAGCTGAAGCAACATCTAAACCAGATAACACCGAACAAGGAGTTTTAGTCTTAGAAGCTCTCAACAACGAAATAAAAACTCAAGCAGCACAAAAATTTGCTCAAATCATGCAAATAGACGCTTATAGTGCCAGATTATTATTACCAAGTCGTGGATGGCGCTTATACCGTAGCGGGATGGTGGGAGAATTAAAATTTTACGGTCAACAATTATTGAATGCCACAATACCTTGTTTTTGGGCAAAATTAGCAGATATCCAGAAAATACAAGTTTTTCAAGTTAATTATTTTACTCAGTTAGATTCAAAAGCTACTGTTGTTTGTCATGATCGAGAAAATCGACTTGGTTCCCTTAGTTTTGATTGGTCAGAAGTCAAGCAATGTGTTAAAGGGTTATTACCAATATTTGAAGAGGTTGTAGATCGAGATGTGCGGGGTAAATTAGAACGCAAAACTCAAACTCAGGATTATTTTCAATTTTATGATTTACACCTTCCCAACCGAAATTGTATTTTGCGACTTTATGATAATGGCTATGAATATCAACAGGGTATAAATATAGCTCCTCAAAACAGCCAAAATACAATTAGAATAAACTGGAATAATTTACTTACATCTCTGGAAAAAAAATTACAGAAGATTCAAATTTGTTCAGATTTTAATACCTTTGCGGAAAATATACTTGACCGAGCAGAATTACTAAATAAAATTCAACCCCATATCAATTTAATTAGGCGGGAAAAAACGAATTGGGACGCAGCATTTCAATTATATAGTGGATTGGCTTTTGTTAAAAACTCTCACTAATACAGATGTTATTTTTCCATTTGTATTACCCTGACCAACCTTTATATGGCGCTCAAACTTTCCTTGTATAGCACTACGTATTTAGAGGTTAGGACATTGGTGTTATACGAAGCAAAGCTGTTTACACGCACCTGCGGTGTTCAGCCGAAGCTGCGTCCCCAAACACGTAGTGCGTCCAAACGCGCCTAGCGGAAGCGTAACGTAGTTATTGCGCGTTCTCAGGCTGTTGTATAAAAACAAAAAAGTTGGAAAATTTCAGGGGCTGTAATCCCATTAAATACATTATCTATTTCAATCACAAAAAAATAAAGTTGGAAAATTTTCCAAACTTACGATACTAAACAACATTTTGAAAAGACAAAAAAGTTGGAAAATTTGATCAAACCCTTATTGTGCAATAATTGTAAGTCATCAAATTTATCGAATTTCAAAATATGTGAGTTACCTCCACAATCAGTAAACTCCTATTTTTGGTAATTCATAATTTACCCATAGGAGGTAATCCTTTTTGATGTTTGGTAAGTACAATTTCTCTAATGCCTACTATACAAAGCTTTTAGGGACTGAGAAAATAAAAATATCGCTTATATAACTAAAGCTCTTAATACAATTTATGGATTGAGATTTATCAGAGAGAAGAATAGCAAGTGACTTACTTCGTCTTTAAACTACACTCTTCTCCCCATAAGCAACATAAGCGGAATCAGCAACAATTCCCATCAAGCTGATAGTTGCATTTACAGGAATATAATGAAAACTAACCCGTGTTGCTAAATCATCGATTGCTTGAAATCTTCCTTTGACGTAAATTACCAAAACTGTTGTATTTTCTAAAAAATTTAAAATCAAATCTATTTGCTCTTTTACTATCGCTTCACGTCTTTGTTTGATATCGTTTTCTGATAAACCAGCAAATCCTTGCGATAGCAGATTGGAATTTAGTAAATCTAATACAAAAACATCACCACTTGGCTTTTTGGGTTGTCTTTTTTTATTCCAAAAACGTACCTTTAGGAATCCCCGCTTTCGTAATAAAATACAATCATCAGGTTCTCGTTCATTAATTGGTAAATAATAATCCACAACTGTTGAAGAGACAACCTTTTCTCGTTGTAAGGTTCGTTTTAGGTTTTCTATTTCTACTGTTACTAAATTAGTAATATTACTTTTTACTTCTTGGTTAATTACTTCTTTAGCAGTGTTTTTGGCATCATTCAGGTTTTTACCGAAAATGAATGTTAAAAATCCACCTAAAAATGTGAAGAAAAATAAGGTGAATTTCATTGCTTCAACAAACTTGGTAAAGCTTGTATTTAGTTGAGCATTTGTAGTTTTCAGAAATTCTATCTGAGCTTTGAGTAATTCAATATCATTAGAAGTGGTTGTTGGGTTCGGTTGGGGTGAGACTGTGGGGTTAGGTGTTGGGGTTTGGGCAATGATAAAATCCCAAAGATGAGATAAATCAGTTAAGTTGAGCAAATGCATAAGATAGTTTGTAGCACTTGTTGAACATCATACTGGTTTTATCACTATAGACAGGAAGAAAAGTCTCGAGACAATACTAAGCATGTCAACTCTACAACCCTAACCACTAGCTTACTCATTATCCTGTGAGGGAAAAACTAATATTGCTTGATTATGTCTTCTTAATTTATCCAATTCTTGAGCATATTTATCTCTATCTGGATGATTACAACCAAAAATTGTCACAACTTGATAAGGCTGCTTTTGGTAAGGAAAAACTGATTTGATCCAAACGTAAGAAGGTGTTCCTAATTTACCACCAACATTCTCGTTACCATTACTCTTTCCATTCCCATTACCATTTCCGTTACCTACACCTTTAAAGCGTTGTTCGCTATAGAAAAAATCTAATGCGTTACCTCTAACCTTGGTTTTATCACCTTCAGTCTGCCAATTTTTAACTTGTTTGGGTGGAATTTGATCGGGTGATTTAACTAACCAAACTTGAGCATTTCGATCTAATACATCTTGCTGTCGTTTACCTGGAGAACCGGGATTGCTCGTATATTTTGTTGTCGATTTTTTAACTTGTTGGAAGGCTTTTTCTATTTTTGTGAAGAAACTACGCCACTGACTTTTATCATAAGTAAGGGATAAATTATTATCAATAACTTCCCAATGACAACCACGCATTCTTTCATTTAGTAAATGTAATGGTCGTCTTGAACCTCTACCTACTCCTCCTAGATGGGAAGCGAGAACTAATAATTGTTTCGCAAGATGAAGATACTTTATTTCGGTTGCTGTTAAATAAATTCTCCCATCATAGCAATAGAATCCTTCATTAGGTCGAGATAAGTTGTTAAATTTTGTTGTAAGAGCAAGTTTACCTTGTTTACCTAGTTCACCAAACAATTCAGTTTCTAAAGTTTGACAGGTGGGGACATCATATAAACTTAATGCAACTGCACGAAACCAATACCTTAAAATTCCTCTAACAGCACTCGGACGAAATTCAGCATCCCCTTGATATTTATTTTTTTCCGATGGAGGATTGTAACCATACATTCCTTGAGTCCACAGTTCAAATTCATAATTCGCAGATTTATAACTAGACTGAGAATTACTGGGTTTATTTAATGTCAGTCCGTAGCCGCTACTAACACGAGAACCAATACCTTCAGCAAGTGCATTTTCTAACCATTCTTTTACCGTTTTGACTGCATCTGGATCTCCTTTACCTCTTGTTGTTAGACGCAACCCAATTAAAAATACCGGTTGTTGTAAACTCAAAAATGAATGGGGAACAGGTTGATATTTAACTTTATTACCGTCCCATGACCATTGGGGTGTAGCGATATCAATACTTAAGCAAGGTTTAGTAGGGAATGCATCTAAGAATTCAACTTTTGCAGCTTTTGCATTTTTACCTTCAAGCATTCCTAAAATTTCATATACTTTTGCTGATGCACCATTTTTTTTTGCCCAAGCACGCGCAGCACCCTTTAACGTAGAAGCAGGGATGTAAGGTATTCCAAACACTGGATGCAATATGGGTAATAGTAATTCCCTAAAACCCCGCGTACCACCAACACGTAAACGCCAATTGAAGGCGACTTTAAGGGTATTTTCTTCTTTATTATCTACTAACTTGAGAGTGCGATCGCACAATTTAGTATATATTTCCTTACAACTCGGTTCCGCAGCTACGGTATTTTCGAGAATTCGCATTCGCTGCGCTTCGTCCTTCTCATCAAGAAGATTTGGTTCTGTCCAGTATAGTGTTTGTAAGGGGTTTCCTAATTTGCGACTATTATTAATAGTTTTGATATCTATTGGAGTTTTGGAAGTTGTAGGAGCATCACCAGTTTTAAAATATATGCGATCGCACAACAATCCAAATTGGTCTTTAAGTCTATGTTGAATAGCTTTGTGTTTTCCCTGTACATTTTTGCGTATGGTGTCATCACTAAAATAGAGAGTCAGGGTCAGGGATTCACTTTCATATCCACCATAAACAGCAGAATTTAGCCAAGTTCCAAGTTTTGATTGTTTCTTGAGTTCTAATTTGACAAACTCAAGCCAAATATCAAGAGGTAATTTAGGTGATTTATTATTTTTCGTTCTGGAATTACGGTTCATTCTTGTTCAGCCTCACCTAAAATTGGTACAGCCCAAAAAGACCACTCCCGTGCTAATTCAATTGCTAAACGGTTTAATCCTGTATATACTTGTAAGTCCATATTGATTAAACTATTTGCATTGTCATAAGCAAAAGAAATTTGACTTAACTCCCGCAAAGTCTTTAAAAACTGTTGGTAAATTTGACCTTTGTAGTGCGTGTCTTCGGAACGTGCATTCATGTATTTCAATCCATCTCCACAAAGACGATGTAGTCCCCAAGTTGAGATATATGCAGATATACTTTGAACTATTCCACTTGCTTTTTTATGGTCGCTAGAACGAACTTTTTTTTGAACTTCTAATAGTCCATCGTAAGCATGACGACTAAAATCCCGCGTATCTAATTTCAACATTTTTTAATTTTCCTCTACTTTAGTTGAAATTCTTTCTACTTTAACCGTTTTATTTTCTGTCCAACCCCGACCTAAACCTTCTAGTCCTCCCAATTGCAAGCGGTCATTTAAAATTTCTAATAATAGTTTGCGCGCTTCTTGAGTTGGAGTTTCATCTTTATTTGGTTTCATTCCCCAAGGAAAAAATAAAACTGTTTCGGAAGGAATTGCTTCTTCTGAGCGAAAGGAACCACCATCTACTATTTTTTCATTTTCTTTGAGAGTAATTCTTACTTCTCGGTGCAACCCAATTTCAACCAAAGCAGCACAATCTTGGTCTGCTAAAATTACTAATTTTTCCTTGAGGTTTAAAATTCCACTACTATCAGGAATTTCTTTGAAAATATCCCAACAACTATCTTCTTTCTTTAATGGACTAATTTCTTCTTCTTTAAGAATTGCACCTTGTAAAAATACTTGCTTTCCTTTTACTGATGTAACGACTTTTTTACCCCCATCTTGATCAAGATGAGTTCTACATTCTGCTATTAACTTTTGCAAATCTTGATTGTGTAACCAACGATTCCATCGACTCAACCACAAAGGACAAGTTATCCATACATATTGATGACTAAAAGATGCAACAGGAAATAATAATAAGGTTGCATCTGCAAACCATACTTCTCCTTCTGTTGGTTGACTACCGTTTTTAATCCGTTCGCCAAAAAAACTATTTGCTTCTGCTTTAATTGATGGATTACTTTCGAGACTAGAGCGAATTTTACCTCGTATAGAAGAAGATGGAATGTAAGGAAATTCAGTCTGTGCTTCCCGTGCTATTCCTATTAAATTTCCTGCTTGACTACTTGCACCTGTATGCAATGGAGTTAATAAGTAACTGTAAGTTAGATAATTCATAACTAATTAACCTTTCCCCATAATAATTTTCCATAATTAAGCTTTTCTAAGGTTTGTACCCATCGTCTACCCTGGTTTTCAGGTAACAACCGCTGATTATAATGTACTTGACCATCAAACACATACACAGTTCCTGGTGGGACAAAAGCCCGTTGTGGTAGCAATGCAAATTCTTCCCTTGTTGTTTTTTGTTTTGTCGTTTTATCCTCCTCATCTATACGTAGTGTGGATACTCCTCCCCACAACAAAGCTTTGTCGGTCGCACAGCCTTTTAAATTTCTATTCCATGCTGTAGGATAACTGCCATATAAAGCTTTTTCTACTTCTGCTAATCCTGGAGTGAGTAAATACGCAAAGCTTGCTGATTCAGATGAATGATTATTTTGACAGAGTTTCTGAAATAATTGAGCGATTGTTTGCTTAGATTCATCCGATAGTTTAGAAACCATCGCTCGGTGTCCTTCTCCACCCAAACGTACTATCCCTTCTGGAACTTCTCGATCTATTGCTGCGACAAATTTCCATCCGGATTTTATTCTCACCGCGACTTCGGTAAAATAGCCATCTGAGTCTTTTACTTGTCTAACATCATCCTGCATTTGGGTATGAGGTAATATCTGTACTCCCCAGGGATTATCTGTAAAGTCAGATTTACACAAGTCGTTATCACCCTTGAGATATTTATCCAAAGCATTTGCTTTGATCCAAGGTTTTGGTTTACCAATCTTTCCATTCCCTGGTTCTGCAACCATTGGGAAAAGTTTTTCATCGGGGATATTAAATGCTAAGTGTGACCAAGTACGATCTGATTTATCGAATGGTTTTATTCTTTGTATCGATTTCCAATTGTCACCTGTAGTTTTACGATCATGTTTTTCCTCATACATGCAGATTAAATCTTTAGGTGTATTTAACCAAACTGTATTGTTCTCATCTAATAAAAAAGGACCGAAAAAATTTATGTCTCTTTTGGTACGTTGTTTTTGATTTGTAGTTTTGGGAAGGAGGGTGCGTA